>CAYVGI010000252.1:0-1845 GCA_964451095.1 uncultured Anaerolineaceae bacterium | reverse complement strand
TCGAGGAATCCGCTCCGGCGGCACCTGTCGTGACGGAAGAGGCACCTGCCCCGGCGGCACCTGTCGTGACGGAAGAAGCACCTGCCGCTGAGCTAACGACACCGGAAGTTGCTCCCGAAGAGGCAACCCCAGAGGTTGTTGAGGCAGCTCCGGCAGTCGCTGTAACTGAAGAAGTCGCTGAATAAACGCCATTGGCGCAGGATGGGCAAGCCATAGCTCCACCTGCGCCTCCCCCAAAACGCAGTATCTCCATTGCGTGCCGCGCCGCTCCTGTTCGTTTGGGCAGGCGCGGCGCTATATTTTTTGTGCTAGCCTTCTCTCGTTTGGTAGAATAGCACCAGCTTTCCACCCCAACCCATTCGCAAACAGGGGAATATCACCACGCATGGCAACCAAGCCCATCATCTTTTCTATTGACGACGACCCGAATGTGCTTGCCTCCATCACACGGGATTTACGCAAGCGCTACGGAAAAGAATTTCGCATTGTGCGTGCAGACAGCGGCACTGCCGCCTTAGATGCACTGCTTGAACTCCGTCAACGACGCTCCCCGGTGGCATTGTTTTTAAGCGACCAGCGTATGCCTCAGATGACAGGCGTGGAGTTCTTGCAACGCGCTGTGGAGTTCTACCCAGACGCGAAACGCGCCCTGCTAACAGCATATGCCGATACCGATGCCGCCATTGATGCAATCAACAGCGCAGGGGTGCACCACTACCTGCTCAAGCCATGGGATCCGCCAGAGGAACAACTATATCCTATCGTAGACGATCTTTTGGCGGACTGGCACGCAAACTATCGCCCCGGTTTTGGTGGTGTTCGCGTGGTAGGGCACCAATGGTCAGCGGAATCACACACGATCAAAGACTTTCTCGCTCGGAACCAGGTGCCGTATCACTACCTGGACATGGAACGCGATGCAGATGCCCCCATCACACTTGCACAATATGGCGCCAGCACAGACGACCTGCCATTTGTGGTGTACCCGGACGGCGAAACTGCCGTCAATCCGCCGACAGGTGAGATTGCCCAGAAGATGGGACTGCAAACCCAGGCGCTCAGCGATTTTTACGACCTTGCGATCATTGGTGGCGGACCTGCCGGATTAGCATCGGCGGTGTATGGTGCATCTGAGGGGTTGCGTACCGTGCTCATAGAGCGTGAGGCGACGGGTGGGCAAGCGGGTACCAGTTCCCGCATTGAAAACTATCTTGGCTTCCCTGCCGGGCTTTCCGGCGGTGACCTGGCACGGCGAGCAACCACGCAGGCGAAGCGCTTCGGTGTGGAAATCCTGGCACCGCAAGAGGCAACCAACTTAGAGGTTGACGGACCCTACCGTGTGCTTACGCTGGCAGATGGTAGCAAAATCGCGACGCACGCGCTTGTTATCGCTGTGGGGCTGGTATATCGCAAGCTGAAGGCACCGGGCGTGGAAACACTGGAGGGGCGCGGTGTTTACTATGGCGCTTCCCTGACAGAAGCAAGCGCCTGTGAAGACCGCAATGCATTTGTCGTCGGAGCGGGGAACTCCGCTGGGCAAGCGGCGATTTATCTGTCCCAGTACGCAAAAAAGGTGGTGCTCGTCGTCCGTGGCGATTCCGTCGAGGCGAAAATGTCCATGTATCTCGTAGAGCGCATTCACCAGACGAAGAACATTGAGGTACGCCTGAACACCGAAGTGGTGGCAGCACACGGCGAAGACCACCTGGAACAGGTCACGCTGACAAACAGCAAAACGCAGGAAGAAACGGCTGAAGACGCGACCGGGCTGTTTATCTTCATCGGAGCAGTCCCCCGCACTGATTGGCTGGATGGCATCACAGTGCGTGATGAGCGCGGCTTTAT
>CAYVGI010000251.1:0-2326 GCA_964451095.1 uncultured Anaerolineaceae bacterium | reverse complement strand
TAGACAAGGTGAAGGAACTGGTGGCAGAGGGCAACGTGCGCCGCCTCATCTTCCGTGCGCCAGACGACAAGGTGATGATGGAAATGACGCTGACCACAGGTGCCGTCATCGGCGGTGTGGTGACGCTGGCGGCGTGGTGGCTGGCCGCGCTGGGCGCGATTGCCGCGCTGGTGGCACGCATTCGCATCGAAGTGGTACGCGAGGTTGACGAACCTGGCGTTGTGCAGGGCACTGCCGGGCCCACCGAGCCTGCCCGCCCGGCCAGCACAGGCAAGCAAAAGGTACGCATCCAGGTAGAGGAAGAACCCGAAGACGAGCAGTAGAGCGTAAATTTGCTTTAAGAACGCTGCGCAGGTGCTTGCCAGCGGGGGGCGTTCGGTGTAGACTGTTGGCGACTACAGATTAGTCTCGTATTGGATATGTCGGACGACGTTCCTGAACCGAACGCAAGTCGAATTAAATACTGACTCCCAAACCGAATCTCGTTGCGGGTATCGCGGCGCGGGTTCGGTTTTTGTGTTTTGTGTAGGCGTTTGTCCTGAAATCAGAGGAAAGGCAACTTGGACGAGTCCCGAATGTACAGCCTGATCGCCATGATCGCGCTGGTTCCCATCTACGCCCTGCTAACCGTGAGCGTGACCGCGCTCATCAACAGCCGGGCAGAATATGCCGATGAAAACCAGGAGCTGGGCAACCGCCGCCTTAAGCTCACCCAGCAACTCCTCGCAACCCTCATCTTGCTTGCGCTCGCGCTCACTGCCTATGCTGCTCTCATCGCGCCGCTGCAAACCCTGTGGCAGAACACATGGCTGCCGTTTATCGTCGTGCTGGTACCGCTCGCGGTGATTGCGCTCGTATTTGGGGAGATCGCCCCGGCATCGGTGGGTGCAACCCACGCAGATTGGTTCGCACCGGTGGCGCGTTTGCTCATGCGCCTGCCGCTGCTGCTGCTGCGCCCGCTGACATGGCTGGTGTATCGGCTGAGTGTGCTGGCAGCGGGGATGTTCGGCGGCAAGGAGGTTTCCAACTCGATTACCGAGGAGGAACTGCTTACGCTGCTGGACGCGGGTCAGTCGTTCGAGGAAGACGAGCGCAAGATGATTCACTCCGTGCTGGAACTGGACGAAACCGCCGTCACAGAGATTATGGTGCCGCGCATTGACATCATTGCCGTGGAAAAAAGCACGTCAATTGCAGAGGCGCGTCAGGTGTTCTTAGAAAGTGGTCACAGCCGCTTGCCCGTCTACGATGACAACATCGACCATGTGGTGGGGCTGTGCTACGTGAAGGACTTGCTGGAAGTGTGGCACAACGGCAATACCGTGGTGGAATCCGTAGAGGAGATCATGCGCCCGGCGCACTTCGTGCCGGAGACGATGACTGCTGACCAACTGCTGCGCGAGTTCAAGCTGAACAAGGTGCACCTCATTATCGTCGTGGAGGAATACGGTGGTACAGGCGGTTTGGTTACGCTGGAAAACCTGCTCGAAGAAATCGTCGGGGACATCCAGGACGAGTACGACGGGGACGAAATCGACGACATTGTACAGGTCGGCAACAACGAATATCGCGTTGACGCGGGCGTGATACTCGATGACCTGAACGACGCGCTGGGCGTGGAACTGAGCGACGAGGATGTGGACACGCTGGGCGGCTTTATCTTCAATATGCTGGAGCGCGTGCCGGAACGGGGCGAGATGATCGAGCTAGAAACGCTGGCACTGCGCGTAGATAAGGTCGAGGGGCGGCGCATCCGCGAGGTGTTCGTCACCAAGCGCATGCTAGAGCCGAAAGACGACACCGAGGCAGACGCACAACCGGACGCCGACACCGACGAAGATGCAGTAGAAATCGCGGAGAAGTCCGAGAACATCGCCTAGCGAACGCTCCTGTTGGCGGGTGCGCCCTGCACCCGCCACACCCCTTCTCATCATCTAGATGGACGCAACCCCATGACCGAACTGAAGACACTCATCGAAGCGGCACTGCGTGTACGCCAAAACGCTTACATCCCCTACTCTGGTTATGCGGTGGGTGCTGCCCTGCAAACCCCAGATGGGCAGGTGTTCGTGGGCTGCAACGTGGAAAACGCCAGCTACCCGGCGGGCATTTGTGCGGAGCGTGCCGCGCTGGTAACAGCGGTGAGCGCCGGGGTGCAGCAGTTCGAGGCGCTGGTGGTGGCGACGGACAACGGCGGTGCGCCGTGTGGCATCTGCCGGCAGATGCTGTACGAGTTTGCGCCGGGGCTGCGTGTGGTGCTGGTGGATGGGGACGGGCAGGTTCGTTTGGAAACAACGTTAGATGACCTGCTGCGGCACGGCTTCGG
>CAYVGI010000250.1:0-2471 GCA_964451095.1 uncultured Anaerolineaceae bacterium | reverse complement strand
AAAAAGCTATGTTAGAAGATATTTCTGGAAAAGTTGCGGTCATTACGGGTGCCAGGAAGGGGATCGGGCGGGCGGCTGCGCTTGCCTTTGCGCGTGAGGGTGTTCACATCGTGGCAACTGCACGCACCCAGTCGGAGTTGGATGAATTGGCGGGTGAATGTGAGGCACTGGGCGTGAAGGCGCTGGGTGTGGCGGCAGATGCAACCGACCCAGCGGCGGTGAACAATGTGCGTGACCGGGCGCTGAGCACGTTCGACAAGGTGGATATTCTGGTGAACAACGCGGGCGTTGCACGTTATGCGCAACTGGTCGATCATACTGTGGAGGATTACGATTGGATGATGGACACGAACATGAAGTCCACGTTTTTGTTCACCCATGCGTTTTTGCCGGGGATGCTGGCGCGCAAAAGCGGCGATGTGATCGTGGTGTCTTCACAGGCGGGCATTGGTGGCTTCCCAAACGAGGCGGTTTACTGCGCCACGAAACACGCACAGGTGGGGTTTGCCCACGCCCTGGACGGCGAGGTGCGTCCGCAGGGGGTAAAGGTGAGCATTATTGCGCCGGGCGGCGTGCGCACGACGTTTGCGTTTGGCACTGGGCGCACTGAGGATATGCCTGCCCTGCAAGATATGACGGAGGCAGATACGGTTGCCGATTCGATTGTGTTCGCGGCAAAGCAGCCCGCCAAGAACCGCATGTTAATGATCGGGATGCGCCCGATGAGCGAAAAGCTGTACGGCGGCGCATAGGGGCGATGCGGAGAACACCATGGCATTTGAATTTGTAACGGCGAACCGCATTATATTTGGTGCGGGCAAGCTGGCAGAAGTCGAAACGCTCGCCCCAGCAATGGGGCAGCGTGTGTTGGTGGTCACGGGCAAAACACCGGAGCGTGCCGCGCCTGTGATGGCGATGCTAGCGCGTGCGGGTTTGCACGCGCTGACCCTGTCCGTTGCCAACGAGCCCACCATTGAAGATGCACGTGAGGGCGCTGCGCTCATCGCACGGGAGCAAATCGACCTGATAATTGGGTTTGGCGGCGGCAGCGTGGTTGACGCAGGCAAGGCGATTGCCGCGCTTGCGACCAACCCCGGCGACCCACTCGACTACCTGGAAGTCATCGGCAAGGGGCAACCCCTAACGGTAGACCCGCTACCGTACATTGCCATCCCGACGACGGCGGGCACAGGTGCAGAAGTAGCGAAAAACGCAGTGCTCAAGAGCAATGAGCACAACGTAAAGGTGAGCCTGCGCCACCCGAAAATGCTGCCCGATGTCGCTATCGTAGACCCGGAGCTTACGCACTCTGTGCCGCCGCATGTGACCGCCTACACGGGTATGGACGCGCTGACGCAGTGCTTGGAGCCATATGTGTCTCACCTGGCGAATCCGCTAACGGACGGCATGGCACGCGAGGGGGTGCGCCGTGCGGCGGGGGCAATACGGCAGGTGTATGCCGATGGCAGTGACGCGCGGGCACGCGAAGATATGGCGCTGGCAAGCCTCATCGGTGGGCTGGTGCTGACGAACGCGAAATTGGGCGCTGTTCACGGCTTTGCGGGTCCGCTGGGCGGCATGTACGACGCGCCGCACGGGGCGATTTGCGCGGCGTTGCTGCCGCATGTGATGGCGGTGAACGTGGATGTGTTGAAAACACGCGAACCTGACCACTTTGCACTGCCACGCTACGACGAACTGGCGCAATTGCTCACGGGTGATGCTAGCGCTACTGCTGGCGATGGTGTGGCGTGGGTGCAGGAAACGACCGCGCTGCTCAAGATTGAACCGCTGTCAGCATATGGTGTTAATCAGGGGGACTTTTCAGCGGTGATTGAGAAGTCATCACGTTCCAGCAGCATGAAGGGCAATCCGATTAAGCTGACAGAGGACGAGCTAACGCGCATCTTGGATATGGCACTGTAGGAAATGTGCCTGTGACCTTTGTCGTATTGACAAGAAGTTTATTCTTACGAGCGAAGTGTTTAAGTGTTGTAGCTAACCTCTTAATCTTCTTTATCATTTGTTGACCCACTCCCAAGCATGATGCTATCGTGTTTGTAACAAACGGGGTTGATCTTAGTTCACACGGTTGTTCAACGGGGTTCATGTTAAGTAGGGAGAATACATATGCATCACAATCACACATCCAACACCGACGACCAACCATGGTTCGATGAGGTCGAAGGTCATTTGACGGCGATCCAGTGCGCCAAGCACGAGCTTTATGTGCACATACGCCAGTTCTACTGGGGTGTACACCCCACAGCAGATGCCAAGTTGCTCGAGACACGGCTGGACGCCATTTACCAGTCACACAATGCGCTGCGTGAACTGCTGATGGGGGAAGATAGCTAAGCGCAGCGTCTTGTCGATTGTATGCAACATACAGTCAAACACCTACCCGATGCGGTAGGTGTTTTTTTCTACAGCAGCAAAATAGACTAAATCAGGGATATGGAGTAAGCTGA
>CAYVGI010000249.1:0-2782 GCA_964451095.1 uncultured Anaerolineaceae bacterium | reverse complement strand
GTCAGCTTAGCTTGTCCACCTTGTCTTGTCTACCAAATGGATAAAGTCGAGTGTAATCAACTGCGCAAAAAGCGTGACCAGCAGCGCCCAGCCATATGCCTGCCATGTGTAGCCCAGTATGGGTGTTCCCGTAAACGCTTTAATCACCCAAAAGGTGACAGTGGCAAACGCAAACACCAGCCAGGAGTAGGTGAGCCAGTTCAACTTGCCCCGGATGAAGCGCCCCACGATGAAATAGGACGCCAGGAAAACCGCCGCACCCACTGCCAGTGAGTTGCCCAGCAGCGGCACCGCATCTCGTGGGGGGTCTCCGCTGGCACCGCCAGACGCAACAATAAACACACCCACCAGCGCCAGCACCATCCCGACAATGACCAAACGCCGCACACGCTCCCGCAGCAGCACCCAGCCCAGCAACGCGGCGAAAAACGGCGTCGTTGCGTTGAGCACATGCGTGTTGAGCACCGATGTGTACTCCAATGACGTGAGGAACACCGTAAAGTGCAGCGCCAGGAAAACCCCCGCTACCGTGACCAAAAGCCACTCCCGGCGGGTGAGCGTGCCAAACTCCGCTTTGCCGCGCTGCATCGCAATGGGCGCAAAGATGATCGTCACCAGCGTCAGGCGGATCGTCGCTAGCGACAGGGATGTCATACCTGCTTCTTGTGCCTGCCGGATAAATGATGTCGCAAACGCGGCGGCAATCATGCCTGCGCCCAGGGCGATATACGGGTTCAGCGGTGCTTTTTGTGTCGTCATGGTGACCTGTGAAGTTTGTGCAAGAAGGCGCAAGTATAGTGTCTAGCCACCCCCAGCAGGAATAGAACCGCTTTGCCGCTAGGGACATGAGTGCGATTACGCTAGAATGCCCACCGCAAAATCAGTCGGTTTTAAGGAGTTGCTAGCCGTGATCCAATCGTTTCTGAAAGCATTTGCGCGTCCCGTGTACATCATTCCGCTTATCATTGGGCTGGTTCCGCTGGCATTGGCACTGCGCTTCACACATGTGCACGGCGCTAGCACCCCCTACGCCGACCAGTGGTGCGACGCTGTACCCATGGTTATCAACGCGGCAGAAGGCGACATGCAGTTACAGGAGCTTTACCGCTGGCACAACACGCACCGCATTTTCCCCGCTAGCCTGACCACACTCACCTTCTACTACCTGACGGACTGGAACCTGAAGGCAGAGATCTATGTGAATTACGTCTGGTTTGCAGTGGTCATCGGCATCTTGCTGTGGACAACGCTACGCGCCGAACGCCCCACCCGTGATTACACGGTGGCGTTCATCGCGTTTATGGTGATGGCAGCGCTGTTCTTCAGCCTGCGGCTGCGGGTGTTCTGGTTGTGGCCCTACGCTGCACCATACGTACAGGCGTATGCGTTTTTGCTCATCGGATGGTTCCTGATAGCACGCAGCCGCGTGAATTGGGTTACGCTGGTGTCCGTCGCGCTGTTGTGTGCGCTTGCCACAACCGCAATTTCATCTAGCTTGATGATGTGGGTTATCTTCGGGATAGGACTGCTGATTTACGGGTATCGCAAGCCGCAGTATATAGTTTTCTGGGTTGCGTTTGCCGCGATAACGATTTCACTGTTTTTCAACAATTTTGGCAATGTGGGGCACACAAATTTTTGTGATGCCGGTGGTGGCGTGGATGGGCTAGCGACCAACCTGCAAACCATCGGACTGCTGCCCATGCTGCATTTCCTCACACGTTTTCTCGCAGGTCCGTTTTTCTTCTACTACGAAGATGAGGTGTTTTACGGCACGACGGAGGTGGGGCTTTTCATCATTCTGTTTGGCTTGTTGAACATTGCGTACATGCTGTGGTTGTGGCGGCAGCAGCGTGACCTGACCAGCCCGCTGATTTTCGGCAGTGTGCTGGCATTTGCGGGGGGCAGCATGATGCTCATCGCGCTTGGGCGGGGGGGCGTGCTCAGCTTTCGTGCACACATCTTCATGACCAACTACATCCTGCAACCGACGGTGGTGCTGGTGGTGTTCGGCATCCTCGCCGTTCTAGCCACGGTGCACATCACCCGTAAAGCGACTGCCCGCCCGCTAGAGCGCACTTTGCAGATCTTCAACATCGCCGCGTTGATTGGCTTTGCCGGGCTGTATATTAGCGCGAATGTTGGCGCGGCAGACCTGGAACGCTACCCCCACGACATCCCAGGTTACTACACGCCCGCCCCGCGCCACGCAGAATGCATTCGTAACTTCTTCTTTGCGGAAGTCCCGTGCGGGCACGACGCAAAACGTGTGATCTGGATGGGCGACAGGGAATTTGAACACTATGTATGGCGGCTGGCAGAATATCGCCTGGCGGAGTTCAGTCATATTGCGTTCACCATGCCAAGCGAATACACCCGTGGGCAGCAGGTTGTGATTTACGCGCCGTTCGCAGCACAGCAGTTGCGTGTTGTGGACGCCAGAGGGCGGGCAGTGCCAGAAGCAGACATCTACCGGGTGCTACGGGCAGACCAAGCGGACATTTTGATGCGGCACAACGTGGCAGCGGACAAAATGATCACCTACAACGGTGATGTGTCCATCGTGGACTTGAGCAGCTTGCCGGGTGAGTTCTGGTATCTAGGGGTGACGGACATCGTGCCAGAGGATTACCTCGCACAAACCACACCCCTTCCCACCGAAAACCGCGAGGCGTATGATCTACCAGCGACGTTCTACCGGGAGGTACAGTTGCAATAATGCGCGGCGCTAGTGCAGGTTCGGAGCTAAATTGTTGAGAATAGGCTCGGTGTCAAATTGAAC
>CAYVGI010000248.1:0-2890 GCA_964451095.1 uncultured Anaerolineaceae bacterium | reverse complement strand
GTGCGGAGAGGACAGGATTCGAACCTGCGAGGGCGTGAACCCAACACGCGTTCCAGGCGTGCGCCTTAAACCACTCGGCCACCTCTCCAATAGAGCGTTCCGTAGTATAGCAACCCCATCGCAGATTTCCAGACCGTTTAGCCGTTGCCGCACGTCGCATCCCCCTTGTAGACTGTGCCGCTATGACAAACACACAATCTACAACCGCACCCAACCCTCACCGCCGCTGGAAAACCGCACTTTTCATTGCCTACGCTGCGTTACTGGTGCTCGCACTGGCGCTGCGCCTGCTTACCTATGACCGCTACCTACCTCTGCTGGACTACTCCGACGAGAGCAACATGTTTTTGTTCTCTATGGACATGCGCGGCGTAGACGAGGCACCCCTTGCCGACAACTACGGTGCCTACCTCACCAGCGATTGGCTTGCCGGGTACCCGCCGCTGTACCTGTGGCTCGGTGTGTGGGGGCAGCGCCTCGTGGACGCCACCAGCAGCACGTTTGTGTTCCCCGGGGATTACGTGGGCGCGATGCGGTTGCTCTCCGTCGCCGCGAACGTGCTCACAGTGGGGGGGCTGCTGTGGCTGGGATGGGCGGTTGCACGCCCGTTAGGGCAGGTGTGGGCAGCAGTCGCAGGCTGGCTGACCGCATTACCCTATGCCCTGAACCCACAAGCGGTTGATGTGGGCAACCTTGCCATACCGGACTCGCTGATTCCGCTAGCGTGCGTGATAGCGCTGCTGGGGGCAGTGCTGGCAATCCAGCGTGACCACGCAGGTTGGCTAGTCGTCAGCTTGTTGGGGGCAATTGCCGCCATCTACCTGAAGTACTCGCTGCTATTTGCGCTGTGGGTAACCCTCTGTGCAGTAGTCGTCATGCTACGGCGGCGCGGGCTACGCCGGATGCTGCCTTGGGTCGCACTGCTTGCACTGGTTTCCGCAATTACGGCGGGCTACCTGCTGTTCGGCTACGGTGCGTTAGGGCTGCAAAACCAGGAAGCGGAGGGCTTCCGTGAGCGTGGACTGGCGAATATGGTCAACCTGGATCGCAACCTGACGAACCTGTGGGTCGCCCTGGACGTGTCTACGGGGTTGTGGTTGTTTGTGGCGGTTGTCGTGCTTGGGGGGCTTGCCTATGCCGCCGCTAACCGCACGGGCAGAACCCGCGTGAACCTGCGCTGGCTGTGGCTGCTGCTGCCGTACATCATCGGCAATGCCCTGCTCACGTCGAGTGTAGTGTATGCAAACTTAGAGCGCGGGGGCTACGGTCGCGTGCGCTTTATGTTCCCGGCAGCGTTAGCGTTTTCGCTGCTGTGGGCGCTGCTGGCGACGCAAATTGGGCTGTGGGGAACTGTCCGCCGCCCACGCGCTACCCGTTACGCACCTGTGATGGTTGCCGCAGCGCTGACTGCCCTCTTTGCTGTGCCCGCGCTGTATGCGAATGCGCGACTAATCCAGCGCTATGCACTGCCGCACACCAACCTGCTTTTGTGGCAGTGGTCAGATGCGACCCTGCCGCCAGAGGGCAAAATACTGGTCGCACGGGACAGCCGTGCCCACAACGTGTGGAACCGACCGTACAGCGGCTACGATGGCAGTACGACGTTCGAGTGGGCACACGACGACAACCCACAATCGGATACCCCCATGGCAGCGTACGAGGCAGGCATCAGCTACTTTGTGCTGACGGACACTGACCGCCAGCAAATCTATACGGGGGATGAATTTGCCCGCTACCTGGACGCGCTGTGGCACCTCAAGACGTTCACGGCAGTGGATGGATATGTGATAGGGGAAACCACACACATCTACCGGATGCTACCTCCCCAGCAGGCAGCAGACGCTACATTCGGTGAGCACATCACACTGGTGGGATACGACCTCAATACGACAGAGGTCACACCGGGGGCAGAACTGCGCTTTCGCCCATATTGGCAGGCGAACGCCACACCACAGGCAAATTACTCAATGTTTGTGCACCTGTACCCGGCAGGCGAACCGAGCAATATCATTGCTCAGGCGGATGGCACCCCGGTGACCGAGCAGCGCTTACCACCCACATGGACAGACCCGAACGAGCGGCTCATCGGCGCAGATATAACGCTGGCAACACCGCCAGATGCCCCCCCCGGCGATTACACACTCGCACTAGGCTTGTACGACTTCCAAACCGGGGCACGCCTACCCGTTGGCAGCGACGATCGCTTCACCGTCGGGGTTGCGATTTCAGCAGGATAAGTGCTAGCGTTCAAAATTTCTCTAATGTTCGAAACAATTGCACAAACCATGCCAATATGCTAACTTTCACGCACCTGTAAACGAGTATGAAAGGAGGTGGTCCAGCAATGTTAGGTCACAAGGGGGTATCCCAAACCTGATTCTGTTTCACCTCTTCATCAAGAGTGAGTGACTCCCAGTTTGGGGTGCTCCCGTAACAGACCCAATGTGAGCGGCGACCTTTCGGTCGCCGTTCCGCATTCTACGGACCAACGCACGCCAGCGCTTCTTCTGGTGTATCGACAAACGCAAACAACCATGCCATATCCTTCGAATAGCGCGTCACATCCCGGATTGCTGTTTCTATCCCCGCATTGCACCCTGCCCACATCACCATGCCGATGTTGAGTGGATACGTCATTACGATGCGCGGGAGTTGATCCGCATTGCCAGCAGGCAAATTGCCAACGTTGCTCATATCGTAGATGAGGTCAACATTGTGGGGGGTGTGGGCAATCATCGTGTTGACTTCTGCCTGGGTTTGAGCGAAATCTGCCCAGTTAAAGCCAGGGCTAAACGTGAACACCACACCAAGGTGCTGTTCATCAGTCCAGCCGACGCGAATAAATTGTTTGGGGTTGCTCATGGATGCAGTGCCAGTTCGCGAAAAATCA
>CAYVGI010000247.1:0-2891 GCA_964451095.1 uncultured Anaerolineaceae bacterium | reverse complement strand
CCCCATTCCCGAACATTTCCGACCAAACCTTTGTTCAGTGTCCGGTGGCTAGCCCGTGTTTGATTGTGAGAGGGCACTAATAAACCAGACGCCCCTCTCGGTGAGGGGCGTCTGGAAACTGTCTTCGGTTGTGGTGCGCTTCTGTGCAGTTGCCTATGCAGCGGATGTGTCCTTGCGGGACATCGAACGCGGACCCCAGCGACGGGCAGCGTCTTCGCGGCGGTGCTGATCCCACAGGATTGTCAGTTCGCCGGCGATTTGCGTAATGCGCTCACGCTGCTTTGCCGTCAGTTGGCGGTGCCCGGCGAGCTTATACAGTTCGTGGCGCTCGTGCTCTAGCTTGATAATCTTGTGCATGGTGTTGTCGTTCTGCATGATGCTCTTCTCCCTGCCTACCATTACCCGCTTGTCGTCAATATGTAGACACATCATACACGCAAACCATTACTTGCAGTCACAATTTTTACATAATCTTTATGGTTTATTTTGGGTTTAAGGTGCTACTCATGACCCCTTATGACACCCAAACGCACATAAGAGGACAATTACCATAATTTACCCGTGCGACTTTACAAAATTTAGTTTTAATGCTGATGATTTACGAAATTAATTGTACAAGTTTGGCGTATCACCAACCGTGAGCGGGCTAGAAGTGCCCTCACCCACAGCGCATTTCACAACTGCAAGCCGGCAACCGTGAACTGAATACTGAAAACGACCTAATTCGTGTCGTCTGCCTGCTGCAACCGCCACAGCAACCCCGCATGAGGATGTTCCATCCACCCGGCAACCACTTCCCCGTGGTGGGCAACCAGCCAGATTGTCCGCTCGCTCGCACCGTGCTCCTGTAAGATCTCCGCGCCCCACTGCGGATGATACTCTGCGACGATGAACGGGCGTGCCCACACCGCCGTGCGCGGGTCGCGCTCGCTGCCATACTGGTAGAGCGGCGGCAGCAGCTTGCGCACCAACACCGCGACCGACTTACCGTACACGCCCAGCGGGTAGCGCACCTTGCCGCAGTCGTGCATGAGGGCAGCAACGGCGAGGTCTTGGGGGGTTTGTGGCTGCTGGGCGAGCACCGCCCGCAGCACACGCACGCTGTGCAGTTGTTCGCTGCGTTTCATCTGCTGGAACGCCGCCAGCAGCCCCGGTGTGAGGTAACGCCGGGGCAGGGTGTAGTCTACGGTTTGGGAGAACCCTACAATCGCCCGAACACCCTGCCGAATGCGGTACAGCGCCGTCATCAGCTATCCAAGCAAGATGCGGTACAGCGTAAACATCGGCTGACCGATAAGAATGCCAAACACATTGAAAATGCCGGAAAAGCTGAGCAGCAGCGCACCAAAGAACGCATACTGGCTGTACTGCCTGCCCTGCGGGCTGCCCCACTGGGTTGCGAGGTCGGGGGGCAGCAGCGTGTAAACAATGTGCCAGCCGTCCAGGGGGAACAGCGGAATGAGGTTAAAGAGGAACAGCAGCAGGTTCATCAGGATGGTTTGCGAGAAGATGAGCCAGATCAGGCTGTTGTTGAACACCAAATCAGGCGAAATCACAATCAGCAGCCGCGCCGGGATGGCAAATGCAATCGCCAGCAGCAAGTTGGAAATCGGTCCTGCCGCCACCGCCGCCAGGTAGCCCCAACGCGGGTTGCGCATCCGGTATGGAGAAATTGCCGCCTGCCCCAGGATGCCGAACCCGATGATTGCGAACATCAGCCAGCCCACCCAGTTGATGTGTACCAGTGGGTTCAGCGTGAGTCGTCCTTCCTGGGCGGGGGTGGGGTCGCCCATCAGGTAGCCAACGTAGTTATGGGCGAACTCGTGTACGGTCATGCCGATGCCGACTGCAAACAAGACTGCAATAAGCCCCTCTAGACTGAAATTGCCAAAAAGTAGCATAAGGAGTGGTTCCCCGCCGGGTTTGTGACCAACATTTTAACGCCGTGATTATAGCATATCCGAGTGCTTTGCTTTCGTAGAATCTGCGTTATTCTTTAGCATATCAGCGTATTGGGTTCCGGTTTGGCAAAAGGGAAACACACAATGAAAATCACCTACCAGCTTCCGCGCACCAGGATCACCCACATTGGCGAGCATCCGGTCACGTATAGGAGCGGCGGCTACTTCGTCAAGTTTGGCGTGTTCGACATTGAATACGAGCCTGACAGCCAAAACCTGCGCAGAATTGGCGCGATGGACGTGGCTGTATGGCGAGACTGGCACTGTTACCCGTGTGGGGGACTACGAGGTGGTGTGTGGGCGGTATGGCTTTCCCCTTCGCGTCGGCACAGCGGAGGTGCGCTACGGCAGGTTCAGGCGACTGTTGGCAATCGGCAGTGCTGACGCGACCTTCAACTGGCGCGGCTACCTCCTCGAACTCTCTGCGGACACGCTAACCGAGGCGGAGTGGATTGCGTTCTTCCTGTGGTACAAGGCGAAATTCTGGCAGATGACAGAGAACTGGAATGTGTGAGGCGGCGAAACTCCCCCTGCTTTTGGCGCAGCAAACGAGTTTCGCATTTCCCTTGCTAAGAGCACATTTTAGGGTATCTTGCTGGTAGGTTCGGCGCGTGAGCGCCGCGCAGACGCGATTCCAGCGGCGGCAGGGCAAATATGACCTGTGCTGCGCGAAAACCGACTGCGGTTGCAGCACCGAGTTACCCCTTCGGGGGATTGAAACGCCGGCAGCGCCTCGTTGTACGCGTTCACCCATCGGTTGCAGCACCGAGTTACCCCTTCGGGGGATTGAAACGCGATTGGCGGGAACGTATGGGCGGCTGCCGCGTCACGTTGCAGCACCGAGTTACCCCTTCGGGGGATTGAAACTCGATAAGCCAGGTCTTCTGTATCTCTTCGATGACCAGTTGCAGCACCGAGTTACCCCTTCGG
>CAYVGI010000246.1:0-2983 GCA_964451095.1 uncultured Anaerolineaceae bacterium | reverse complement strand
GCAACGACGTGCTGGAGTTCCTGCTGACCAGCCACCCGCTGGACTGCCCCATCTGCGACAAGGGCGGCGAGTGCCCGCTGCAAAACCTGACGATGGAGCACGGCCCGGGTGCTAGCCGCATGTACTTTGAAGATAAAATGCACCTGGACAAGCACTACCCGCTGGGCGACCTGATCTTCCTGGATCGGGAGCGCTGCATTCAGTGTGCACGCTGCACACGCTTCCAGGCGGAGCTGGTGGGCGACGATGTGCTTGCCTTCCACGAGCGCGGACGCCGCTTGCAGATCATCACCAACAGCGAGCCGGGCTTCGATAGCTACTTCAGCGGCAACACGACCGACATCTGCCCGGTGGGCGCACTGACGACGGCGGACTTCCGCTTTGGTGCCCGCCCATGGGAACTCACCAGCGTGGCAAGCATCTCCCCGCACGACCCTGTGGGCGCGAACATCACGCTCAGCACCCGCCTCGACCGCGACTTTGGCGGGCGGGCGATGATTAAGCGTGTGATGGCTCGCCAGAACGAGCAGGTGAACGAAATCTGGATTGATGACAAGACACGCTTCGGGCACCACTTCACGCGGGACGAAGAAACGCGCCTGCTAGAACCGGCAATCGCCAGCGAGAACGGGTTCCAGTCGGTGCGCTGGCAGACGGCGTTCACAACCGTCGCTGACCTGCTGAGCACCGCCAAGGGTGACATCGGCGTGATTGCAGGCAGTGGTATGTCCAATGAAGACCTGTGGGCACTGCGCCAACTGGTAAGCAACCTGGGTGGCGAGCGCTTTGGCGCGTGGACGACCCACGCAGGCGCAGACCTTGTTGCGCAGGTGGGGCTGAGCGCGGGCAGCAACCTCAGTCAACTCGGCAGCGGCGATGCGGTGCTGGTGATCGCCACTGACCTGGAAGAGGAAGCGCCGCTGTATCGGCTGCGCCTGAAGCAAGCACGTGAGCGCGGCGCACGGGTGTTCGTTGCCAACGCCCGCAAGACGCGCATGGACGACTTTGTGCGCCGGGCAGAGCGGCTGCGCTACGACACGGGGGACGCGGCGGCGTTCATGGCGAACATCGCAGACCGCGCACCGGAAGTTGCCGATGTGCTGCGCGATGCCGAAAACCTCGTCATCGTTGCAGGTGCAGAGGGGCTTGACCTGGACGGCAGCACCGCCCTGATGCAGGCAGCAGCGAACTTCCTGATTGAAACCGGGCACGCTGGCAAGCAGAACAACGGTCTGGTGGGTGTGTTCCCCGGTCCCAACGGGATGGGCTTGCACGACATGGGCTACACGCCAGAAGCAACCCAGGACATCATCGCCAACCCGCCGCAGGTGCTCATCATCGCCCAGGCGGACGTGCTCTACGACGACCCGAACGCCGCAAACTGGATGCAGAGCATCGAAAACATTGTGCACCTGACGCTGTTCGAGGGCGAAATTGCCCCGAACGCCAAGGCAGCACTGCCGATCCAGAGCTTTGCCGAGCGCGACGGCACCTACACCAACATCGAGCGGCGCGTGCAGCGCTTCTACACCGGGCAAGGTCCGCTGGGCGAGGCACTGCCCACATGGCAGATTGCCAGCCGCCTGAACGAGGCGCTGGGGCTGGGGCGCGAGAAGCTGAGCGCCGCACAGGTGATGCTCGACATCACACGCAACGTGCCCGCCTACGCGGAGTGCCGCTACAAGAACCTCGCACACGTAGAAACGCAGTATCCGCTGATTGGGCGCGATGATGTGTACTACGGCGGCACCGCCTACGACAACAAGGGCGGGCTGGGTGTGCAAATCGCAACCGCCGCCGACCGTGGCGAGGACGTGAGCACGGGTGAGGTCAAGCTGCCGGGCGCACTGAAGGCGGGCGACGGCGAGGTCGTGATTGTGCCCACACGCGAACTATACAACATGGAGCGTGTGTTCCGCCCCAGCGTGAAGGCAATGATGGAACCGCGCACACCCCCGGCGTACGTCGCGCTGAACAGCGCCGATGCAGAGCGCCTGGGGATTGCCGACGGGGAGGAAGTAACGGTATCGTTTGGTGTGGGTGACGCCACCGTGACCGCAGTCGTCAACGGGGCAGCACCGGAGGGCACCGCCCTGCTGCCGCGCCACCTTGCAGACGTTGCAACGCCGATGGTGCCCGTCGTCGGCGCAATCCGCAAATAATCGAGGGGAATGCCTGTCATGTTTGGTTACGACCCGAACGCAGTTGTGCTGTGTTCCGAAAGCACGTGGTGCTCCATTGTGCACCCTATCCTTGCCGCGCTGGTCATCTTCTTCGTGGTGCTCACCGGGTTTGCCTACACCACGCTGCTAGAGCGTAAGTTCATTGCATTCTTCCAGCAGCGCACCGGACCGAACCGTGTCGGTCCGGGTGGGTTTTTGCAGCCCGCCGCCGATGGGCTGAAGCTCATCTTTAAGGAGGACATCATCCCGGCGGAGGCGTACAAGGCGGTGTACTATCTGGCACCCATCCTCAAGGCGGTGCCCTACCTGATTGTGTTCGCCGTGCTGCCCTGGGGACCGGACGTAAACATCCCGTGGTTCAACGGCGAGTGGTACCGCATTAAGCTGGGCATCGCCGATGTGAACGTGGCGGTGCTGTGGCTGCTGGCAGTCACATCGCTGGCAACCTATGGTGTGGTGCTTGCCGGCTGGAGCAGCAACAACAAGTACGCCATGATGGGCGGCTTGCGTGCATCTGCGCAGATGATTAGCTACGAGCTAAGCCTCGGTCTGGGTATCGCCATCCCTGTGATGATTACGGGCAGCATGAGCGTGCAGGACATTGTGCAAGCACAGGAGAGCGCCGTGCCCGTGCTGGGCTGGTTCGTATTCCAGAACCCCCTCGCAGCGGCAATCCTGGGCATTGCGCTGCTGGCGGAAGTGAGCCGCAGCCCGTTCGACCTGCCGGAAGCTGAGCAGGAACT
Organism: uncultured Anaerolineaceae bacterium; assembly: GCA_964451095.1. Taxonomy (GTDB): domain Bacteria; phylum Chloroflexota; class Anaerolineae; order Aggregatilineales; family Phototrophicaceae; genus DAOTTY01. Next base: position 57 of record CAYVGI010000246.1, on the reverse strand, counting down.
GACGCAGGGCTACATGACCGAGTACAGCGGCATGAAGTTCGCCATCTTCATGATGGC
>CAYVGI010000245.1:0-3090 GCA_964451095.1 uncultured Anaerolineaceae bacterium | reverse complement strand
CGACTTTCAGTCGCAGATGATTCCACCCACTTTCAGTGGGTGGTGCGTTCAATTACGCCTTCTAGTGTGGCACAGGCACAGCCACCGCGTGCCACCAATGTTTGGGGGATTGGATTGCACGCCCGTGCACCGCTTTGCACCTATGTCGAAAATGATATGCTAAACCCAACCACAGCAGTCCCCTGCTGACCCATGCCATCCCGGTTATTATAATGCTGTGCTGCGGCGGGAGGAGGCAGTTAAGTCCCCCGCCAAGAGAAAATTAGGTTGACATACACTAGGGAGACAATAGAGATGGCAGAAATTGCAGAGCGCGGCTACGCCAACCCGGATATTCTGGTTAGCACGGACTGGGTTGCTGAGCACCTGAACGACGAGAACATCCGCATTGTGGAAAGCAACGAAGACGACCTGCTCTATCCGTCCGGGCACATCCCCGGCGCGGTGCAAGTCGACTGGACCGCCGACCTCAACGACCCGGTAAAGCGCGACTACATCGGCAAAGAGGCATTCGAGGCGCTGATGTCTCGCATTGGCGTGACGCCGGAAACCACCATCGTGTTCTACGGAGACAAATCCAACTGGTGGGCATCCTACGCGCTGTGGGTGTTCCAACTGTTCGGGCACACCAACGTTAAGCTGATGGACGGCGGGCGCTTGAAGTGGGAGAAGGAAGAGCGCGAAATGACCCGCGACGTGCCCACGTACCCCGCCACGGAATACGCCGCGCAGGAACGCGATGACAGCAAGGTACGCGCCTTCCGTGATGATGTGCTGAAGCACATTGAGGCAAACCGACCGCTCGTGGACGTGCGCTCCCCGGCAGAGTTCAAGGGCGAGCTGCTGCACATGGCGAACTACCCGCAGGAAGGTGCGCTGCGTGGTGGGCACGTCCCCGGCGCGAAGAACATCCCATGGAGCAAGGCAGCAAACGAGGACGGCACATTCAAGACAGCAGACGAACTACGTGCTATCTACGCGGAGGAGAACGGCGTCACGGGTGACGGTGAGGTTATTACCTACTGCCGCATCGGGGAGCGCAGCAGCCACAGTTGGTTTGTGCTCAAGTACCTGCTGGGCTACGACAACGTGCGCAACTACGACGGCAGTTGGACGGAATGGGGCAACGCGGTCAACGTGCCGATTGAGAAATAGCCCCCACAGCGAATCCCCTTGGCGACGAACGCTGAGGGGATTTTTTGCGCTAATGTGGCTCGCGGTGTGGCTGCGGTGTTAGGCAGTTGTGGGTTGCGTTTGCAGCGCGTCGTAGGTGACGCCCGTCATCTGCTCGCTTACCTCCCACAGCCGCCGCGCAACAGACTCGTCATAGGCGATTTTGTTTGCCTTTGCCGCTTTGGGGTAGCCCCGCACATTAAACGTGCGCGGACCGTAGAATGTTGCGGGCTTGGCATCCGTTGCGACCGCGCCGTAAAGCTGCGACAGCACACCCATAGACACATCCTGCCCCAAAATCGGCTCCATAACCTGATACATAAACCACTCGAATGCCGTTTCCGACTGCTGCGAGCTATTCACTTGCAGGTTGGTGATGACAAAGCCGGGGTGGGCGGTGTTGGTCATCACATCGGCACCAGCGGCGTCCAGGCGGCGCTGTAGCTCGAACGTGAACAGGATGTTGGCGAGCTTGCTTTGCCCGTAGGCACCCCAGCGGTCGTAGTTTTGCTTGCTGTTGAGGTCGTCCAGGTTGATCTTGCCGAACCAGTTGGCGCTGCTAGTCACATTCATGATGCGGGCGTTCGGCGTCTTGAGGATCACATCCATCAGCAGCCCGGTGAGTGCAAAGTGCCCCAGGTGGTTCACACCGAACTGCGTCTCGAAGCCGTCTGCCGTCTCTCGATAGGGAATTGCCATGATGCCCGCGTTGTTCATCAGCACGTCCAGGCGGTCGTACTTTGCCTTGTACGCATCAGCAAAGGCACGGACGCTATCCAGGCTGCCCAGGTCAAGCTGCATCAGGTCGAGCGAGGCGTTGGGCACCTGCGCCAGAACCTCTTGCTTTGCTGCCTCACCCTTTTCCAGGTTACGGCACGCCATCACGATGTGAGCGCCTTTGCCCGCCAGCACGCGTGTGCTTTCTAGCCCTAAGCCGCTGTTCGCCCCGGTGATGACAATGGTTTTGCCAGCTTGGTCGGGGATGTCGTTGGTTGTCCAGTCCTGCTTCATGGTGTGTCTGCTCCTCATTGATGATGTGATTGAATGTTCATTCGATAGTGTGCGAAAAAAATACCTGTGCACGCTTACACCAGCACTGCCCCACATAGTGCATCGGCAATCATGTCTACGGTGGCATCATCCAAATCAATGTGCCCCTCCACCTGCCGACGGGCGAGATTGATTGCGACGCGGAACGTCATCTCGTACAGCGCGTCCGGCGGGATGTCCTTTAGTAGTTGCTTTTCGTAGCCTGCCTGCGCCATCTGATGCAGCGCACGAGCGTTTTCGTCGTAATCGGCAACCCCGAACGCCTGCCGATAGGGTGAACTCTCGTACTGTTCCAGGAAGCGCGTCTCGTTGGGGTGCGCCACGTAGAACCGATAGGCACGGATCCAGATGTACTTCAACTGCTGCGGGAACGGCATCGTCCGCATGTCGTCAATCGGCAGCGCCCCCCCGAACTGTTGCTTGATGTCTCGGTACAGCGCGTGAATGAGGTCGTCTTTGTTGGTGAAGTAATGGTAGATGATGCCCGCGCTAACGCCCGCCCGTTTGGCAATCTGCGACATCGGCGTATCGTGGAAACCGCGCTCAACGGTGAGGTCGAGCGTTGCCTGCAAGATTGCCCGGCGCTTGTCGGTGACTGCCTCAGTCATGGTACTTTTACAAAGTCCCTGCATGTGATTGAACGTTCATTCAACATGCAGGATAAGTGAACATCGTGCGCAGGTCAAGCGGGTTTGGTCACCGGGTACACCTCAGAGAATTGTCAGTTGCATCTCCAGACCCAAGCCGGGGCATACCGACTCCGCCCCAGAAGCAGCTAAAGCAGCTCGGACTGGGCGGGTGATTGCCAAAATATTAGGACTTTCGCTTGAGAGCGTGAAATAGGCGGTTTGTTATGATAGAGGCATG
>CAYVGI010000244.1:0-3100 GCA_964451095.1 uncultured Anaerolineaceae bacterium | reverse complement strand
TCTGTCATGGCATGAGTGTAGCCGACTTTCACCAAACGTCAACAGAACCTAATTTCTCAATTTTGATTGACACGCAACTTAAAGGTGAATACCATTAGTCATGAAAGCTAATACCATTCACCTTGAAAGATACAACCATGATGACCCAACCTACACTGCAAACAACATCATCCACTGCGCCCTCACGCTCCATGCCCCGTGTGCTGCTGCACGCCGAGGGACTTGCGGTGCTGGCGCTCTCGATTTTCTTCTACTGGCGCTTTACTGATGGCACATGGTGGTTGTTCGCCCTGCTGCTGCTGGCACCGGACGCCGCAATGCTGCCGTACATCGTCAACAAGAACTGGGGCACCGCAAGCTACAACATCGCGCACACGTATGTACTGCCGATTGTACTGGCACTTGCCGCCCTGCTGCTAAGCTGGCAGACGGGCATCGCGCTGGCACTTATCTGGGCGGCTCACATCGGCATGGATCGCACGGTTGGGTATGGGTTAAAGTACAGCACAGCATTCAAGGACACACACCTGGGACGGGTCTAGTGCCGTATCCATCACAAATCGACGCGGACGCCGTGCTACAGCAGGCAGTCATGATGATAGAAGGCGAAGGCGTCGAGCAACTTTCATTGAATAAGCTGGCAGCGGCGCTAAACGTGAAAGCGCCGTCGCTGTATCGCTACTACCGGAACAAAGCGGCGCTGCTGCGGGCGGTTAATGAACACACGACCCAGCGATTGTTCGACGCGATTGCAACTGACCAGGGCGGTAGCGCACCGCCGACCGAAAAGATCATGCGTGTGGCAGGGCGCTATCGGCAGTTTGCGCACACGAACCCAGCCACTTATGGGCTGCTGTTCACCAATACCATTGACGACCTGCGCCCCGATCCGGATGAAAATGTGCGGTTGGTGCTGCCCTATCAGGCGCTAATCGGGCAGATTAGCGGGGCGGCGGATTCACTGGCGGCGACGCGGGGCTTTCTCGCCCTGGTGCACGGCTTCGTCATGCTGGAACTGGCGGGGAAACTGCGGCGGGGTGGCGACCTTGACGCGGCGTTTGAACAGTCCGTGCGGGCGTACCTTGTAGGGTGGTCACGTCAATGAAAGGCACAATATCGTGACGCATTGGTGCAAATATCGCCTCATCGTACTATACTGAGCACATCATCATAGCTAACAGGCGAGTTTTTTCGATGCTGTCAATTGTGCACGCGTGTGAGATTATCGGACTGGACGGGCACCTGGTCGAAGTGCAGACCGACTTCAACCCACGGGCTGCAATTCCGGCATTTACCATCGTCGGGTTGCCGGGTTCTGCCGTGCGAGAAAGCCGAGAGCGCGTGCGTGCGGCAATCAAGAACAGCGGGCTGCAATTTCCCAACAAGGTCTACACCGTCAACCTGTCACCCGCCGACATTCCCAAACAGGGACCCAGTTATGACTTGGCGATTGCTGTCGGCGTGCTGGCGGCAACCGATCAGGTACCGCTCACCTCAGTGCAGGGCACGCTATTTGTGGGCGAACTCTCTCTGGATGGGCGCGTGTGCCATGTCAAGGGTGTCATGCCGATGGCGTACGCAGCAGCACAAGCAGGTTACGAAACCATCGTCGTGCCCGCAGCAGACGCAGACGAGGCGGCGCTCATCCAGGGAATTGAGGTCATTCCCGTGGAGACGCTGGGACAGCTTGTAGAGCACTTGTATGGGCTGGCTCCGATTCCGCCGCACCGTGTGGACATCACCACGCCGCAGGCAGACGCGCTGCCCGAGGGCGCAGTCGATTTTGCCGACATAAAAGGGCAGGAGCACATTAAGCGGGCGCTGGAAATCGCAGCAGCGGGCAACCACAACATCCTGATGGTGGGCAGCCCCGGTGTGGGCAAAAGCCTGATGGCACGCGCCATGCCTGGCATTTTACCACGCCTGACCATGCCAGAAGCACTGGAAGTGACGCGGGTATACTCCGTGGCAGATATGCTAGCCGACGGCAAGCCCCTCATGCGGGCGCGTCCGTTCCGGGCACCGCACCACACTATTTCACAGGCGGGCTTGGTGGGCGGCGGCACCGTGCCGAAGCCCGGCGAAATCTCATTGGCGCACCGGGGGCTACTGTTTCTGGACGAGATCGTTGAGTACAGCCAAAAGACGCTAGAGGTCATGCGCCAGCCGATAGAAGACAAAATCGTGACCATTAGCCGGGCAAAGGGCACCGTTACATTCCCGGCGAACTTCCTACTCGTCGCGGCGATGAACCCGTGCCCCTGCGGTTACCATGGCGACCCCACCCGCACCTGTACCTGTAGCCCCACCATGATTACCCGCTACCAGTCCAAGCTGAGCGGACCGCTACTCGACCGCATCGACATCCATGTGGAGGTGCCACGGGTGGAATACGATAAACTGATGGACAGTGCCCGTGGTGAGCCATCGGCGGCAATACGGGCGCGGGTGGAAGCAGCACGCGAGCGCCAATATGAGCGATTTAAAGACGACCCCGGTCTGTTCACGAACGCGGACATGGGCGCGGGGCAGGTACAGCAGATGTGCCAACTCTCGCCGGAGGCAAAACAGGTACTGGAACTTTCCGTGCGGCGGATGCAGCTCAGTGCGCGGGCGTACCACCGGGTGCTTAAGCTAAGCCGCACAATCGCTGACCTGGGCACCAGTGCGCTGATTGAGGTGCAGCATGTTGCCGAGGCGTTGCAGTACCGCCCGCAACAGGGAGTGTCATAGGTGATAAGTTTGCCAGACGGGCGCCCAATGATTGCGAAGGATGGAGCAATCGCAACGTTGGAGCCTGTCATTGCACGGAAGCGAAGCTCGCAATCGCGGTATTTCTCGCCTTATCACGAACGGATAGAACGAATCGATAGAAAAGGGACAGCACGCACAAACATGCTGTCCCTCGCGGAGCTGTTAGTGTTTTCGCAGTGGGACTACTGCGCGAGCAACGCGCATGGGGTTGTCCTTATGGCAAAACAGTGACTTCTGCCTCGGTATCCGGGTTCAGGTCGTTGTTGGGGTCGGTCACGAAACCTGCCGGGAACGACACGCTAACGGGCAGACCTTCAACATCCAGGCACAGGTCGTGATTGTTGTC
>CAYVGI010000243.1:0-3161 GCA_964451095.1 uncultured Anaerolineaceae bacterium | reverse complement strand
GTGGTACCATTATCGTGCTGCCGGAAGGTATGGATGGCTTCAAGCTGAGAATGGAACTACGCGCTTTCGCCAATGATCAGAATGTGTTGATTGTCTCAGAGTTTCCGTTAGATGCTAGGTGGACAGTTGGGCGGGCAATGCAGCGCAACAGGACGATCATTGGTTTGTCCGACGCAATGGTTCTCATCGAGGCACGTATGAACGGCGGCACATTCAACGCGGGCAAGGTGGCAATCGCAATGGGGCACCCGCTGTTTGTCGCAAATTACAAGAAAAGCACAGAGACGAACGAGGGGAATCGCTATCTGACTGAACGCCGCGGGATAGAACTTTACAAGAGTGCGAAAACTGGACGTGCCAATTTGGAACCTGTGTATGCCGCCGTTAGAAAATCGCGGTCGAATGGGTACCATCCAACCGAAGCAGAGTATGCAGCTACCCAAGTGCCTGCCCAACCGATGCTCCTAAGCGAAGCTGACTAGCCGCCCCTGCAAATTCTACGAGCCCTAACGATACGGGCATGAAAGTCCACGCCCGTATCTATGCCAATCGAGCCTAACTAAAGAAGATCGCCCGCTGCACTGCCTGCCACAGTTGCCCGCCACTGTAACCGTAGCGCTGCATCAGGGAGGTAACGCCGGGTTCCATCTCTGCCGGATCGTTCATCAGGTAGTCGTCACCGTTGCGGTGCACCACCAGCACCCAGTGTTGTTCACCGGTGTTGTAGGCGGTGCGCGGGTTGTTATCCACGTTAACCAGCACGGGCAGCCCCTGTGCCAGGTGCTGGTCGATGAGCTGCGTAATCTGCTGTGTGCGCTGGTCGTAGTTGATGAAGCGCACAAAGTTCACGTTCGGGAACACCTGCGCGGCGGCGTTCCAGGGGGTGTAAAAGCCCTGCACGTAGATGCGCTGGTTCCACATAATGCTGTTCATACGACCGGGGTCAATATCGTTGCCCTTAAACGCAGCGAACATCGCGTTACAGGTCATCTGGCAGCCCCATGTGCCTATCGTCTGGCTGGAACTGTTGCCCAGGCGGTTATTTGCCCAGCGGGGATCGCGCTGGGAGAAGAACGGTGCTGCTGCCTGTAGCTGGATGTTGGCATATGGGTTTGCCGGGGCAGATGCTGACGGCATGGACGATGTGACGGTGAGGGTTGCACTGCCTGAACTTGCCGTGACTTGCGGTGCGGTGCCCGTGCTCACGGTGAGGGTTGCCGTGCCGCTGTTGCTGCCACCGGACGTAGTGACGGAGACCTGCACCTGTGCCGCGCCAAACACAATAATGCGCGTCCACATAATGTCGCCGAAGGGGTTGCCGTCCGGGTCGTGGATCTTCCAGTCGCCGTAGTGCATCCCACCCTGCGTCGGCGCGACCATCTCCACAGAGAGTTGCACCTCTTGCCCCGGCTGCGCGGCGGGCACGGGCACGCTGGTCTGGTTAGTCATGGCGTTGCCCTTAATCGGGCGCAGTGTGAAGCCATCGCCCCATGCCTGGGTGCCCGTGTTGCGAACCAGCCACGTTTTGGTGAACTTGGTGCCGGGCTGCATTTTGGTGTCGTCCGGGATGGTCACATCGCTGACGGCGGTGGCATCCAGAATGCCGCTGGTGCCGATGTCCTTGGCGTTTATGCGGACGAAGATAATGTTGCCGAACAGGTTGCCTTGCGGGTCTTTGAAGCGGAAGTCGCTGTAGGCGGTGATGGCGCGGGCGGGCGCGGTGAACGGCATGGTGATGTCCGCCGTGTCCCCGACGATGGTCGGTGGCAGGTCAATCTCGGTGGTGTTGGTCATCTTTGCGCCGTCCACCTGGGTGAGCTTGTAGCCCACACCCCACGCGACGTTCCCCGTGTTGCGCACGCGCCACGTTTTGTCGAACGACTGCCCCAGCGGAACCACTGTGTCGTGCGGGATGGTAATGTTTGCGACGGCGGCGGCGTTGGGCTGCGGCACGATCTGCCCGGGGGCTTTGCACACGATTTGCGCGTAAACCGGATACTGCCCGATGACGTTGCCTTTGGGGTCTTTAAGGTACCAGTCGGAGCGGTAAAAGCCGGGGTCATTGGGGGCGGTGAGTTCAACGGAGATATCGACCGTGCTGCCCGGCGTGCATGATGGCAGGTCTTGGCTTGTCTCGTTGGTCATCGCCAGCCCATCGGCAAATTCCAGCTTGTAGCCCGTGCCCCAGGCAACGGTACCGTTGTTCTTCAGGCGCCACGTCTTGACGAACGGGGTGCCCGTTTCCAGTTCCATGTCGTCGGGTACAGTAATGTCATCAATAAATTCGTAGTTTGCCGTCATGGTGTGCGCTCCGTGTGAGGGTTCTTTTCAGGTTAAGGGTGTGCGTCGGTGATGGTCACCAGTAACGTGCCTTTGCCATATTATCCACGAATGTATAGCGCGGGACAAACCCAACGGGGGCAAATTTTGCAACAATGTGGCAAAAACGAAGACTTCTTCACAACTTTTGCAGGCTTGCAGCTTAGCGGGTTCCCTACGGGTTTTGCTCGCTCAGCCACTTGGTGAGGAAGGTGCTATCGTGGCGGGTATAGCCCACGCGCTCATATAGTGCTAGCGCCGGGTTGCCGTCGTATACCTCCAGGTGCAGCGCCATCACGCCGTGCTCTTGGCAGTAGCGCTCTGCGAAGTGCAGCGCCTGCGTGCCCAGCCCCTGCCCCCGCGCAGACGGTTGCACGTAAAGCTCGTCAACGATGGCATCCCGCCCGCCGTACTCGATGCTAAAGCTAAACGTCACAACCATGTAGCCCACGCGGGCGTCATCTGCGCAGATGAACCACACGCCGCCGTAGTCCGGTTGGGCAATCAGCGCTGCGAACGCCCGCCGCGCAAATGCGTCGTCAAGTGCCCTGCCACCATCCTCAGTGTACAAAGCGTCGCACAATGTGAGCAGCTCGTCCAGTTTATCCGCTTGAACGGGTTGGAAGGTGGCTTGCAATGGGGTCGCTCCCGGAATGTCTCAGGCAGTTACGCTGATGCCTGTTCGTCATCGTTCTGGCTACCACCGCACGGATAAACTCCTAGCTCGGTTAGCAACCTGCGCTCCTTAACGCGCTCTGGGTTGTTCAGCCTCAGCAAGAAAACAGTGACAGTTGCGAATTGAACAGACAACAATGAACATTCAATCCACTTTATACGGGCGA
>CAYVGI010000242.1:0-3177 GCA_964451095.1 uncultured Anaerolineaceae bacterium | reverse complement strand
TTAATCTCACGTTTTTCACGGTCATCTGTGAAAACCATGTGGCGTTCGTGCGCGGTTTTCATGCCGTCCTTAAATAGCAGCGCTATACTGCCGGACGGATCCAACTCAGCATGACAAAAGGAACCCAAACATGACAACCATGGACTATCGCAGAGCGGGCAAAACTGGATTGAAGGTAAGCGCAATTTCGATTGGCGCGTGGCTCACCTATGGCGAGAACGGCAGCGAGAGCGACGAAACCGCCAAGGCGTGCATCCGCGCTGCAATTGAGCAGGGTGTGAACTACATCGACATGGCGGACATGTACGCTAAAGGCGGCGCAGAGGTCACCGTTGGCAACATCATCAAAGACTACGACCGCCACAAGCTGGTGCTAGCAACCAAAGCATACTGGCCCATGAGCGACGATGTGAACGACCGTGGATTGAGCCGCAAGCACATCATGGAAAGCGTTAATGCCTCGCTGAAGCGGCTGGGCACCGATTATGTGGACATCTTCTTCTGCCACCGCTTCGACCCGGAAACCCCTGTCGAAGAAACAGTGCGGGCAATCGAGGATTTAATTCGCCAGGGCAAGATCCTCTACTGGGGCACCAGCATGTGGAGCGCCCCGCAGATCGAGCGCGGCGTGGCAGTCGCCCAGGAGCACGGCGCACCCCGCCCCGCGCTGGAACAGCCCATCTACAATATGCTGGATCGTCAACACGTCGAAGGTGATGTTGAGGCAACTGTGGACAACAACGGCATCGGGCTGGTGGTGTGGAGTCCGTTGGCAAGCGGGATGCTCACGGGCAAGTACAACGACGGCATCCCGGAGAACAGCCGGGCCAACAAGTTCAACAGCGAGTGGTTTCAAGATCAAGTGCGCGACGAAGCACGCCTAGGCAAGGTGCGTGCGCTCACGGCGTTGGCGAACGATATGGGTATAACTATGCCCGCGCTGGCAATCGCCTGGACGCTGAACCACAAGAACGTGAGCAGCGCCATCATGGGGGCAACGAAACCCGAACACGTTGCCAGCAACCTCAAAGCGCTGGACGTGGAAATCACAGACGAGATTGAGGCGAAAATCGAAGACATTCTGCAAAACCGCCCACAGGGCAGCCTGCGCCGCAGCAACACCCAACCCGAACGCGCATAACATACCGGAGATGGAAAAATGTGGCGCCCTGGGTTGAGAAAAGGCGCCGCATCCGCCACAATACGATGACATTCGCCGCCACATCATCCCGAGGGAAAGCGAAAACTTAGCCATGGACACGCCCCTACCCTCTAACGCAGAGTTGGAAGCCTTTAGTAAAGCAGTAAATTGGAACACTATCGAAGAGCAGCGCCGCAAATTCAATGATTTCGTGAAGCAGCGTGCCGCAGACCCGGCAACGGCAGACAGTGTGCCGCTGGACGAAATTTCTGAGTGTGTAGGTGCCCAGGTAAACGCTTACTTCGACCTGAACGACCCCGACGCGCCCAACGTGCTATACGTGGAGCAAAACGGGCACGCCTACGTACTGGGCAGCTACGTCATACGGCGCTACCGCAAAAAACAAGACCCCAATGACCCGAAAAAGCTCATCGACAAGCCCATCATGCAGGCGATGACGCCCTACAACCTGAACCCGTCCGTCAACCACACTAACCTGAACGAGACGGACACACCCATCACCCGGATGCGGGCACTGGGGGCAGAAATCGAGTTGGGTCTGGTTCATGCAGACGGGCGCGGACCCACCGTTGCGGAGATGGACGATTACACCGAGAAATACGCCGACCATGCCCGACGGCTGGGCATCACACCGCAGGTAGACCACGAAGCGTGCCAATACCAGATCGAAACGCACGTTGCGCCGGGGGTGGGCTACCACAAAACGCGCCACTCGCTGGAGGGGATTTTGCAGGCGCTTGTCGCCACGAGCGAGCAAACCGGGCTGCTGACCACGATTTACTCGTCTTATCCCACCGCGTCGGACTTTAAGATGAGCGAAGACCCCAAGGTTCAAACCGCCGTTGACCTGATGCTGGATGTGAACAGCCACTTCCCGGAGTACGGGGAACGGCTAAAGGCAGCGCACGCCCGCTACCATACTGACCGCCCATACCACCACGTCGAGATGTTCCGGCTAATGGGCTGCCACATCCACCTGGATATTGCCGGGCGCAGCGAAGCACTGGGGCTGTTCACGTTCTACACTATGCTGCGGAGTGCCACCGCCGCCGCCAACCTGGCGGTGCTCAAGGGCGGACCGTTTGTGCACGGCACCTGCGACCCCGAACTGCTGTGCACGCGGGAGCACCTGCGCCGCACCACCGTGACGGGCAACTACATCGACATTCCCACCAGCCCGCACCTCTCGCCGGGCGGCATGGAGAACTACGCGGCACTGCTGAACAGCGGGCGTGTGAACGCAGTCGCACGGGCGATGCTCATCGACTTCGACATGACCACGCCTGTTAGCGCCATGCACAACCCCATTGGGCGCGTCCGCCCAGACCTGGGCAGCAGCAAACGCATTTGCACCATCGAAAGCACGGGAATGCCTGCGAACATCAGCACGGCACGCATGGCGGCGGTACTCACGGATTTTGAGTTTAGCCACGCGCTGCTAGAGCATTACTTCCGCCAATACGGCACCGACCTGGGTCCCATGATGGCGGACAAGACCATGTGGGCGGTGCTGGGTCCACTGCCACACGACACCTACCTGGACATGCACGATCGCTCTGACAGAGAAGGCACGGAAATGTCACTCATAACCGCCGCAGACACAGAAATGTCCCTGGGCGAGTTCTACGAGATGAAGCGTGTGTTCCTGCACCGGGCGCTGGCGGATGTGCCCGGCATTGCCCCGCGTGAGATCGACGATGTGTACAGCAGCCTCATCCGTATGATTGACCCGCCCAGCGGGCGCTACGCCCAGACGATTGAGCAGTACGTTGCCGACCCGAAGCTGCGCAGTACCGGCAACTGGGGCAAAATCTTGCGCGATGCATTCGTAGAAGAGGGCGGCACACCCGGCGACCACAATCCGGACGCCGTGCTGCGTGTTGTGCGCCGTGTGCATGAGGCACTGCGCGTACGCTATCTGCACAACTAGTACCTGAAAGGGGGGGGCGGTTGTGTAGGAGTAGCGGTGGTGGGATTCGAACCCACACTGTAACGAGTTTGAGTCGTTTGCCTCT
>CAYVGI010000241.1:998-3269 GCA_964451095.1 uncultured Anaerolineaceae bacterium | reverse complement strand
GGGTAGCCGTTGTTAATCTTCCACTGTATCCAGCCAATCCACACCACAATCGTCGCCAGGTCATGCGCGATGGTGTTAATCTCAATGCCATACATCTGCTTGGGGTGCACCTCTGGCGTGGGTTCGCTCAGCCCCACGTCCCCCCACACTGGGTGCTTAATCACCGCCTTTTCCAGGTCCAGCAGCGCCCGCAGGCTCATGTACAAAAAGTTGCCGCTGCCACACGCCGGGTCTAGCACGGTCACGCTGCGCAGGCGGTGCAGCATCTGCTCGCGTAGCCGCGCTAGTTGGTCGCGGGCAAGGGCGCGGTCGCGCTCGGTGGTCGCCGCGTCGTACTGCTGGCGTGCCAGTTCCGCGTCCGTTTGCGTGCTCTCCCACTCGCGGTGCAGCGGCTGCATCAGCACCGGCTCCACAATCAGCATAATGTCCTGCGGGCTGGTGTAGTGCGCCCCAAGCTGCGCCCGCTTGGCGGGGTCTAGGCTGCGCTCGAACAGCGTCCCGAAGATCGCCGGCTCCACATTCTGCCAGTCCAGCCGGGCAACACTGCGCAAAATGCCCAGTTCCTCCTCGCGCAGCTCCTCCACCGTCACATCATCGAAAAGCCGCCCGTTAAACCAGCGCACCTCACGCATCAGCACATCGCCGCCGTCGGCCATCGCCTGGAACAAGTCTTGCATGTAGCGGATGAAGCGCGACGGCGACTGGTAGGTTTCTTCCAGTATCTCCGTAAACAGCCCACGCCCGCTGCTGCTAATGGGCAGCAGCCCGCTGTCCTCGGCAAACAGGCAGAAGATCACCTTCGTCAAAAAGTGGGAAATGCGCTCCGGCGGCACCTGCCCCAGCCCATCGCGCATCATGGTCGCAATGCGTGCGAACTCCGCCGCTGCCTTCTCGGTCACATCGGCGGCGGTGCGTGCGGGGTGCAGGTCGTTGGGCGCGGTGAACATCTGCCGCAAAATGCGCAGGGCGCGGTTTTCCTCGCGCCCGGTTATGGCGTTGCGGCTGGTTTTGGCAATGTCCTCGTGGCTAAAGCGGTATACGGTGTTCGCCGCGTTGTTAAAGTTGGTGTGCACCTCCCAGGTGTTGATGTCCGTCACCACGAGCAGCGGTGGGTTGTTCATGCCCTCTTTGTACTGCTTAAGCTGGTTGTACGCCTCGTCCAGCGTCTTGTACTTGCCGGGTGCCTTGTACTCAACCGCAAAGTGCCCCTCGTACCACACATCGGCAAAGCCCCGCCCGCCCTCATCCTTCTTGATGGACGCCTCGAACACAAACGCCAGTCCGTTGGCATCTGTGCCGCTGCCGTCGGGAGAGTCTACCCCTAGCAGGCGGCACACATCAATAAAGTGCCCCTGGTATGCTTGGCGTTCGCCCAGGTTGGTGCTGTGCCATTTTTCAACGAAGGCTTCGGGGGTCAGTGTGGGTTGCGGCATGGTCAGGCTCCGGTGGGGTGGCGTGTGTGCGTTCCACTATACGGTTCGGTTAATTATTAGCAGCATTTTATCATGAGTGGGTTGCGGGCGCAAAAGTCCATCCCCTCAAAAGGCATGAGGGATTAGGGATCAGGGATCAAGGATCAGGGATGAAAACCGCTAATCCAACGTAAAACGTTCTGCACTTTGTTCTCTGTCCTCGTTTGCCGCCGGGGTCGGGTCTGGGCGGCGCTTGTCGTCGTCATATTCGGTCATGCGTGTTTGGAACCAACTCACGCCCATCATGATCAGGAAGATCACGGCAACCCCCAGGTAGATGAGTTCGTCGTATGGCCCCAGCGCGCCGTGTGCGATGTAAATGGGTATGTTCATCAGTTGTGTCACTCAAAATTTTTGAACGGTGTCATTCTATCAGAACAGACCGCGCCCGTGAAGTTTTTCACGAGCGCGGTGGGTAGTTTGTGGCGCGTGCGGGGGCATAGTCAATGATGTCCGACCTATGCCCTGCTTGATTATGATGGGGGAACTTTATTGCAGTGTGCCGTATAGCACGAACACGTATTCGCCACGCTGGGATTCATCGGCTGCGGAAACAACAAACGAGACATCGTTCACACCCTGATCCAGCATGAGGAAGGGTTCAAACACGATTGCTGGATCTTGTTCATCTGCTTCAACGTCCATGTTAGCGATGATATCTGGTCCTAGGTCTCTGTAGAGCATATCACCATCTTGTAGTCCAGAACGAACATCAGATGCACATGACCGTTCACCAGCGTTGTCACACTCGAAAATTGCTTCAAAGTTGTCCCGGTTGGTGTACACGCCAGCTTGCAAT
>CAYVGI010000241.1:0-988 GCA_964451095.1 uncultured Anaerolineaceae bacterium | reverse complement strand
ACACCGATGACCGCAGCGCCGAGTTGCGATGAACTTCCAAAACTATCGGTTATTGTGACGTTAAACACGTGCTCTGGTGCACGTGGGGAGATTTCTGCCCCTTCGATGATGACAACAAAATCGCCTGAAGCAATGCTTCCTAATTCCCCGCCAATCAAAATTTCGACAGGCTCTCCATTGTCAACTTCGAACGCTAAAGTACTGCCACTTGCGTTTCCGTATATCTCGTCAACGTATTCAGGTAAATTGATTCCATAACCACGGACTACATCACCTGCGTCAATCGAACAATTTCCCTCATTGAACTCAATAGCATCTGTGACCATGATAGGATCAAATTCGGCAGTTCCACTCGTTGCTCTCATAACCGTTACGCGATACTTGCCGTTTGGCAAAAATGCCACAATGCGGAATGCATTTTCTGTCTCAGCAATGATTTGTTGCTGGGTCGGGCCGATTTCCTCGCAGTCGAATACGAAGTCATCGAGTGGATCAACGAAATTGCCATAATCATTCCCTGGGTTGCATGGACTTACCATATCGGGGTCTTCAGGGCATCCGTCCTGCGCAAAGCTGTGCCGCACGGACAAAGTGATTAGCGAAACGAACAGAAGGGTAGTAGCTAGTTTCATGGAATTTTGCTCCCGTGATATTGGATATAACTATAAGTATGGTATAGGTCAGTTAAAATTTCAAGTAATTTATTGTTTCATTTTATTTTTAGTGTAATTTAATGTCAATACGGTTCTTTGTGGGCGAGAAGGGGGCAATTGATTAAAATTTATGCCTATAGAGACACTTTAAAAAACCTCCTGACCCCCAAAATTAACTTTACGGTTAACCTATGTATTTCATACGTTTGCCCTACGTAAGCTATCTCGCGCGCAAAGCGTCGAATCTAAACCACAGATGAGTGAACAAACCAGGAGCAGTTATGGCTCAGCAGCAAATTGAACTGCCCGTCACGGGCATGACCTGCGCGACCTGC
>CAYVGI010000240.1:0-3276 GCA_964451095.1 uncultured Anaerolineaceae bacterium | reverse complement strand
CTACGGCGACAGCCCCCGTGCCAACATCATGACGAACCACGGGCACATCTACGGCGACGACTTCGAGCAGTCCTACGTCAAGTGGGAGGGCAGCAAAGGCGCGATTTACGTGCAAGCAGGGCTAAACATGAACTACCCGCAGGGCAAAGCAGATGTTTTCAAGTACGTGCTGCTAAACGAAGACACGCCCCGCGACCAACTGCGCTGGCAAACCCTCGACATCCCAGGTTCGTGGTTTCCAGAGGCGTTCATCGGCACCATGAGCAGTTTGCAGCGCTATATGAACGGGGAAACAGACGTGCTGCCAACAGCCGTGGCAGACGCCTTTGAAACGATGGCTGTAGTCGAGGCGGCGTACACGTCCAGTGAAAGCGGCGGAACAGCGGTTCCGCAAGGGTAGCGCTTATTCGTAGCGGTACACTGTCGCATGGCGTGCGGCAAAGTTATGCGTCGTCAGCACCCGCCCGATAGTCTTAGCAATCTTCTGCCCACCCGCCGCAGACGGCTCAATCGGGTTGGCAAAGTCGCTTGCCTCTGTGCACACCAGCCGCAGGTCAACCACAGGTAGCCCGTTGCGCACCCCCTGCCGGATGATAATGTCGTTGAACAGCGGCAGCGCCGTTTCGATCAGTCGTCGTAGCTGCGGGTCGGGTTCTGCCGGGTTGTAAACAGTGCACAGTACCAGCGGCAGCCCCGGTCGCAGCAAGTTCACCAACATCGCCCGATACCGCGCCGTGAACTGGTCGGCGATGTCCGCTAGCTGGTTCAGGGCATCCGCCATGGAGGTTGCCCCACCGCCCAACAGCATCATCTGTCCTAGCAAGTCGTTGCCACCCGCGCTCACGACCAAGTGGGTTGCGCCTGCCGGGATGTTCTGGATTTGCGACCGGGTCACGCTGTCGATCACGCTGCCGTCCACTGCTAGCAGCGTCGCTGTGCTACCAAGGGGCAAGGCAGCTTCAACCTGTGCGACCACATCAGGGTCGCCCAAGTCCACATAGGATTTATTGTCAAATACAGAGTCGCCCAGCAGCACGGCATGGATCGCAGTGGTAGTCAATGTTGTTTCCTCCCGGTGGGTTCGCCTATTATAGCGCCATGATGCAACACATGCTCCACAACCTGACCAGCAACCTGCGCCTGCTGTTCGCGCTCACCTGCCGCTACGGGGATTGGGCGCTGCGGGCAGCGCTATTGTGGTTAGTCATCGTGCGCCTTACCCCACCAGAACCCCGCGCCATCCTGGGGGAGCCGCAGTCAGTCGTCAGCGAGAAACCCCACCTTTGTGTGCACACCCGCCTGATTGACGAAGTGGAAACGTGGAAAATCCAGCGCTCACTGGAACTGGTGCGTGAGATGGGTGCTGACCACATCGTGGAGTTCTTCCCGTGGGCGTACATTGAGCCAGAACCGGGCGTGTATAACTGGCAACTGGTCGACCGCATTGTGGACCACGCCAGCAACCAGGGCATTCGTGTGATCGCACGGGTGGGCTTTGTGCCGGGTTGGGCACGCGACGACGACCAGCGCTCCACGCTGAACACCCTACGCGAGGACGCCTACCCGGACTTCGCCAACTATGTAGCAGCGTTCGCGGCACGCTATGCCGGCACCGCCGACGAGATTATCATCTGGAATGAGCCAAACCTCGCCTTTGAGTGGGGCTACGAGTCCGTAGACCCAGCAGGTTACGCCCGCCTGCTGCAAACAGTCTACCCGGCGGCACACGCCGCTAACCCGGATGTGACTATCCTTATGGCGGGGCTTGCTGCCACACTAGAGCCACCCGGTAGCCCCAACGGACTGAACGATGTGCTCTACCTGGAAGCGGTTTACGAGGCGGGCGGCGGCAACTACGTGGACGGCGTTGCCATGCACACCTACGGATTTACCCACCGGGCAGACATGCCCCCCGCGCAAGACGTACTGAACTTCCGCCGGGCGGAACTGCTGCACGATGTGATGACACGCTACGGCGACGGCGACAAGCCCGTTTACATCACGGAAACAGGCTGGAACGACAGCCCACAGTGGGCACAGGCGGTGCGCCCATCTCAGCGTGCCATCTACACAATAGATGCGCTGGAAATCGCTGACGACTGGGCTTGGCTTGACCAGATGTGCCTGTGGATGCTGCGCACACCAGCACCGCTAAACAGTCACCAGGACGGCTACACCATGATTACACCGGAATTTCAATTAAAGGCGATCTACTACGCTGTGCAGAACTACGCACGCGGCACAACAGGAGCAGAACCGCTTTGGCTGCCACCCCCCATCTCCGCACAATAACCACCAGGGTCACACCCAGGCGGGCGCTGCTGAGCGTTGCAGGGCTGCTGCTGGTCTTTTTTGCCTACACACACCTGGCAGACCTGCTGCGCCCACCTGCAAGCCCGAAAGCAGCGTTCCACACTGGGGTGCTGCGCATCGGCGTAGATCCATCCCGCCCGCCATTTGCGTTTTTCACCCCAGACGGACAACTCGCCGGGTTGGAGATTGACCTGGGCAACGCACTCGGTGATGTGTTCGAGCTACCCGTGCGCTTTGTGCCGCTGGGCTTCGATGGACTGTACGACGCACTGCGCACGGATCAGGTTGATGTGGTCATTGCGGGGCTGCAACCTGTGCGCCATGTAAACGGCAACGCTGCCGTTTACTCACGGCACTACTACAACGCCGGATTGGTACTGGTGAGCGAACGCGCCTACGAGGACATGCACGACCTATCCGGCAAGGCACTCGCCTACGAATTCGGCTCTCCATCGGATGCCATCGCGCACCGCTGGCTGCGGCGTGCCCGCCCCTTTGACCTGCTGCCCTACGAGCTACCCGAATACGCGCTCGATGCACTGCGCCTGGGTGTGGCAGATGCGGCGCTTGTCGATGCGACCAGCGCCCGCCTGTACCTGCGCGAGCACCCCACCCTGGACGTGCATCAGGAACACATCACGCACGCCTACTACACCATCGTCTCCCGCTCAGATCGGCTGGACGTGCTCGCCGTCATCAACGCGGCGGTTCAGCGCCTGGACGATGACGACACGTTGGAAATGCTGATAGCTAGATGGCTGTAATAATCCGACTCACTGAATCCATAAAAATATTACTGTTTCTTTCCATACCATTGACACACTCATTTTAATTCAATACCCTTCAATTAACCGCATATTTATTTTGGGCGAGGAGTTCACTGTGACATACCCATACCGCTACGCTCCTGATGTTGAACTATTGGGGCAAGTTGGACAAACAATGATTAACAACATGGTCTAC
>CAYVGI010000239.1:0-3307 GCA_964451095.1 uncultured Anaerolineaceae bacterium | reverse complement strand
GAATACACGACCACGCTATGTTGCACAGGTACCCGCGAGCGCCAAGTTTCGATAAATAAACCTGTGCCGTGAGCAAAAACACGTAAGAAGTAATCCCCCCTGCGCCAGCGGTGGCGGAAGAAGCACCGCTGCCGACCCCGGACGCACCTGCGGTGACGATCACCGAGGAACCTGCAATCGCCATTACCGAGGAACCCGCAGCGGAATAACGCTGCTTTGCGAACCGACGTTGGGGTGGGCAGCGCTCGCCCCAGCCCGCACGACTGAGTACTGCGCAAGCCCCCATACTGGCATACAATAGCATACAAACTTAAAGCTTATTTTCCCTAACAACTGACGGTGAAACACATGAACGTACTAATCATCGGCGGCACCCGCAATATGGGGCACTTTTTGGCGCTAGAACTACGACAGGCAGGGCACCGCGTCACCGTGCTAAACCGGGGCATTACCCGCAGCGACCTCCCCGAAGACATCGCACACCTCAAGGCAGACCGCACCATCGCCGCCCAACTGGAACATGCCATCGGCGGGCGCACGTTCGACGCGGTGGTGGACTTTGTGCTGTACGACGGCACAGAAGCAGAAGTGGCGGTCGATCTGTTCCACGGCAAGGTAGAACATTACGTGTTCATCAGCAGCGGGCAGGTGTACCTGCTGCGTGCAGATGTGCAGCGCCCCTACACCGAGGACGACTACAACGGCACGCTCATCAACGAGCCGCCCCAAAACACCTACGACCACGAGGAGTGGCTGTATGGGGCACAAAAGCGCCGCGCAGAAGATGTACTGGCGCGGGCGCACCACGAGCGCGGCTTCCCGTACACATCGCTGCGGCTGCCCATGGTGAACGGACCGCGAGACCCGTTCAACCGGCTGTACGCCTACCTGCTGCGCCTGCGCGATGGCGGTCCGGTGCTGGTGCCAGATGAGCCAGACTATGCACTGCGTCACGTCTACGCACGGGATGTGGTGAGCGCGGTGCGGCATCTGCTGGAAAGCGGGGCGGGCAAGGGCAAGTCGTTTAACCTCTCCCAGGACGAAACTGTGCCGCTAGAAGACCTGCTGGGGCGGCTGGGCAAGCTGGTGGGCATTCTGCCGGAGGTCGTGCGCGTGGAGCGTCGGCTGCTGGAGGCAAACGGCTTTTTGCCGGACTGCTCACCGTTCAGCGACAAGTGGATGTCCGAGTTGGACAATACGCGCAGCAAAACCGAGCTCGGCGTGCAGTACACACCGCTAGACGATTACTTGCAAACATTGGTGGCGCACTACAGCAGCAACCCACCGCAGAACCCGCTCAGCTACCGCCGCCGCAACGCAGAGCGGCAGTTCGCTGCCAGCTACTAGACGATCAGGTTCTCGGATTTGCAACACGCGCCTGCATATTCTTTTCCGTTCGTTACTTTCTGGAGGCACCCTGCACCCGTAGGGCAACAACAGGTGGCGTAGGTACGCGCGATGGGTACAATGGAAAACGGGGGAAGGACTTGAACAGCATCCCCCGTTTTATTGACTAGCGGAACCCATGCCCAGACCTATGCCAAAACACATTCTGTGGCTTTTACCTGCGTTTGCTTTGTTGTTTGCGGGGTGCCAGGCAAGTCCTGCTGTTGTCGCAGAGGGCGGCACTGCCACGGCGACCCTCGCGCCCATTGTCAGCCTGACGCCGCGCCTGACGGCAACCCAGGTGCCCACGCGCACACCGCGCCCCACAACAACGCCCGTGCCGCCCACGCGCACCCCGTCGCTGACGCCATCTATCACGCTCACCCCGTCGGAGATCCCGCCCGTGATCGGCGTGGTGAACTCGATTGAGCGCGTGAATGTGCGGACAGGACCCGGGATTTCCTACCGAGACTTTGCCGCGCTCGCACCGGGCAGCGGCGTGGAGATCATCGGGCAGAGCAGCGACGGCAACTGGCTGAACGTAAAGCTGGAAGACGACCGCGAGGGCTGGATGGCTGCAAGCCTGATTCGCATCCAGCCGACGCCAACCGCATTCCCGACGTTCACGCCCACTGTGGACGAAACATCAATTGCGCTAGGCACAGACTTCCCCACGGCGGTCGTCGGCGGGGAGACGGTAACGCCCACGCTGCCGGTTGTCATTGCGGCGGATGTATCGCCCACGCCTGTGATTTCCGATACACCTGACCCGGACGCTACCGCCACCACGCCCACGCCGTCCATTACGCCCAGCATCTCCGTTACGCCGCGCAACGCCGATATTGACTCCACACCCGTGCTGCTGACGAACACCCCGTCGCCATCGCCCACCACACCGCGCACACTCGCCGTGGATGAGGCAGTGGTGCCCGTTATTGACATTGACGCGATCAACGCGACAGCAACCGCCCTCAGTGAACGCGGTGCTGTTGCTCCGGTCACACCGACGGAAACCGCCACCGCATCGCCACTGCCGGAAGAAGCGCGTATCCTGCCGACG
The DNA here is from genome assembly GCA_964451095.1 of uncultured Anaerolineaceae bacterium. Classification (GTDB taxonomy): domain Bacteria; phylum Chloroflexota; class Anaerolineae; order Aggregatilineales; family Phototrophicaceae; genus DAOTTY01. The sequence goes on along the minus strand of CAYVGI010000239.1, from coordinate 861 downwards.
CCGCTGCCTGCTGATGCCAGCGCCCAACCCGGTCTTGATGGCACACAAATCGCTGCTGCATCCGCCGGGACAATCGAGGCACTGGCACCGCGCACGGTTGTCATTACGGAAGAAGCAGGCGTTGCCCTCACAGAGGAGGTAGGCGCTGCTGCAACGGAGGAAATCGGCGTCACCGAGGAGGCGAACGCGCCGCTCATCAATGACGCCACCCTGACGGCGCTGCCTACCGCTGCCGTGCGCCGTGGCAACACCACCCCACAGTCCAACCCGGACGCCGTCATCCGCAACGGTGTGGATGTGCTGGCGTACTGCGGCGACGAGTCGTTTGATGCGGCACCGCCAGATAACCTGAAGGCAGGCTCTACGGTGGATGTGTTCTGGATTTGGTATGCCCGCACCGAGGCGCAAATCCAGGATCACCTGCTGACGGCAACGTATGATGTGCGCGTGAACGACAACCCCCTGCCGCAGATCAACAGCTACCGCCAGCCCGTGCGTGCCAGCGGGGATGAGTTCGCGGTGTCCTGGTTTGTGCCCATCGGTCCGCTGGCGGCAGGTGACTACACCATCACCTACCGCGTGACGTGGAGCCGTTCAATTTTCGACGGCTACCAGTATTTCGGTCCCAACACGAACATCGCCGAAGAGGTAGGTAGCTGCACGTTCACCGTGTACGAGTAGGGCGGGAATGCGGGACAAGCGCACAACGGGATTCGTCGTGGTGTAACAGAGCAACAAACGAAACGTGAGCCAGCACAGGACGTAGGGCGTTACGTCCTGTGCTACCCAAAAAATTCATCCTCCGCTCTAACACATGCCGTATAATGAGCATCAAGCAGGCTTAGTGCAAACACGTTGCCA
>CAYVGI010000238.1:0-3352 GCA_964451095.1 uncultured Anaerolineaceae bacterium | reverse complement strand
CAGCTTAGCTTGTCCACCTTGTCTTGTCTACCAAATGGATAAAGTCGAGTTAAACGGACTTGGTCCGCTGGTGTATGATGACGGCGTGTTTATCTATAGCCGCGACGAAACGGGCTGGAGCTTGCAACAGAATGTGAACTTACCGGAGGAACTCAGTGGTGGTAGGCTCAGTCTGTACGCCGATGTCTCTAGCGACCTACTTGCTGTAACAGGCACAAACGCCACTGATGAGCCATTGGTGTACTTCTTCACTCGCAGCAACAATACCTGGACGTACTCGAATCTTATCACCCTGCCAGAGTCCACCCGCGTTCAGATAGATGGCAATACAGCACTATTCACCAATTACATCGTTGAACTGGATAACCTCCCTCAAACGCCAGAAATCGCAGTTCAGGGCAACGGAGCAGACATCTTTGACGGCGCTACAGTTCCCAACCCTGAGACCGACACGGACTTCGGGCGTGTGAATGTCAACAGTGGCATCGTCGAAAAAACGTTCACGATCCAAAATTCCGCGTTTGCCAGCGTTGATCTGACCCTATCTGATGTGTCCATTAGCGGTGACCACGCCGACGATTTCACCGTCACGGCAGACCCGACATCCCCGGTTGCACCCGATAGCGAAACCGCCTTCACCGTCACCTTTGACCCATCTGCGCCGGGGGTGCGGACGGCGCAGGTGAACATCGCCAACAACGACAGCGACGAAAACCCGTTTACCTTTGTTGTTCAGGGGGTGGGCGCTACCCTGGATGTGAATCTGGACGGTACCATCACGGCAGCAGATGCAATATTTGTCATCAACCGCCTTGGCAACCCCGCCACAGGCGATGACGCCATCGCCGATGTGGACGGCGACAGCGAGATTGACAGCGATGATGTGAACGCGGTCGTCGGGGCGCTGGGTCAACCCACGCCGTAGCGCCCGGCACTTGCGCCCCCTACCAAAAGCCGTCACAATACCGTCTATGAGCAATCAAGACGACTTCACCAACGACGATTCCCGCTTCGCCCCACGCGGCGACGTAGACCTGCCACCGCTGCCGGATGCCCCGGTGGCGGACGACGCCGAGGACGAGGCAGACGCCCCGCCGACCGATGCGCTGGCGCTGGACATGGACAACCTCGCGGCGGAGATGGCGGCGTACACCGATGAGCTAGACACCCCTGACCCAGAGGACACGCTGACACTCGCCCGCACCGTGGAAATCCGTGTGCCGGGGGAGGCGGAGACAGAACCCGAACCGCTGGACACAGATCTCTACGCAGACGACAACATCGAAGACCCACAATCAGACGCTGACATTGACGTTGACCTCGCACTTGCCGCCGTTACCGGGCTGGACGAGATGATTGAGCAGCGTGAGGCGGCGGCAGCGGCAGAAGCAGAGCGCGAACGTAAGCTCATCGCTGCGGAAGAAGCACGTGAGCGCAACCGCGCCGAGGACGCAGCACGCATCACTGCCATGCTCGATAATCCGCTGCCTGCCCCCGGCACCATACCGTTAGGGCGCGGGCAGGTGGCATCGCTGCTGCCAGGGATTGCGCTGGTGGGGGTGGGGGTGTGGCTCACTTACGCCTATGCCACAGACAGTGCTCCGGCGACGCTGGCGGTGATGGGTGTGCTGGCGGGCGTGTTCGCGGTCGGGCTGCTGGGTGCGTGGCTGGGCAGCGGGCGCTGGAGCCGGGGCGCACTGTTTTTTGTGCTGTGGGGTGCACTGACCGTGGGCGCGGTTTGGGCAGCAGGCGTGTATCTGCAACCTGTTGCCCGCGTGCCAATACTGCTCGGCGCACTGGGCGCGGCGTTCCTGCTGACGGCGGTGCTTGCCCGCCCGATGAGCGGAGTGTTTGCGCTGCCGGGGCTGGTGCTGTTTGTGATCGCAGGGTTGGTGTTGGCGTTCGGGTTGGGCGCGGTGCCGCCCGTGCTGGTGAACACGCTCAGTACAGGGTGGATTGCCGTTGCGGTGCTGTGCGGGTTAATCGTGCTGCTGCCACTGGTGCGCCGCCTGCGCAGGTAGGCAATGCGAATTGCCATTGATGCCAGCCGCACCACCCGTCCGCGCCTTACCGGAACCGAACGCTACGCGCTAGAGATCATCCGGGCGCTGGTTGCGGTCAATGAGACGCTGGACGACCCGCACCGCCTGTTTCTGTACTTCAATACGTCCCCGCCAGATAACCTATTCCCAAAATCCCGCTACGTTGCCCGCATCGTGATCCCACTGCCGCGCATGTGGACGCAACTGCGCTTTGCGCTGGAACTGTGGCGGCACCCGCGTGACGTGGTGTGGGTGCCTGCACACGGGCTGCCGTTTGTGTTCCCGGGTAGGGCGGCAGTCACCGTGCATGACCTGGGCTATCGCGTGTTCCCGGCGGCGCACCCGTGGCAGCAGCGCCTGCCCCTGGAAGTGTACACGCGTTACAGTGCCCGCCGCGCCGATGTCATCATGGCGGACAGCAAGGCAACCCGCGATGACCTGCATCGGCTGTATGGCACGCCGCTGGACAAAATCCGGGTGGTGTACCCCGGCGTGGATGTGCTGGAAGTGGGCAACGTGGACGCGGTGCGGGCGAAATATGGGCTGCCACCGCGCTACTGGCTGTACCTGGGCACATTGCAGCCGCGCAAGAACATCGGCGGCATCACGGCGGCGTACCGCCTGTGGCGCGAACAGAATCCGCAGGGCAACGCGGCGCTGGTGCTGGCAGGGGGGCGCGGCTGGAAGTACCAGGAGGCGTGGGGGCAGGGTGAGGGGGTCATCATGCCGGGCTACGTGGACGAGGAGGACAAGGGCGCGTTGTACAAGGGGGCGCTGGGGCTGCTGTTCCCATCTTTCTATGAAGGGTTTGGCTTCCCGGTGGTGGAGGCAATGGGGGTGGGCACGGCAGTGATCTGCGCAAACACATCGTCGCTGCCAGAGCTAGGCGGGGACGCTGCGCTTTACGTGCCGCCAGATAACCCCGCCGCGCTCGCTGCCCAGATGACCCGCCTTGCCAATAGCTCCCGGCTGCGGGCGGAGCGGGCGATTGCCGGGCGGGCGCAGGCACGCAAGTTCACCTGGCACGACGCCGCCTGGGACGCGCTGCTCGCGCTGGAATCGGCAGCACGCGAGCAACCCGAACCTGCCATCTAACCTGCTCGTTGTCACAGCATGTGATACAGTGCTTTGTACAAGACCAGATACGCTCATCGTCTATTACATGAACCAAAATCTCTTTGACAGTCCATTCACTCGCCTTGTGAGGCGTGGCTAATTTGTGAGCTGGCAGTGCATAAAGGGTATCTTTCGGTATCTGTGCAACATAGCGTGGTTGTGTATTCTTCTACCATGCGGACACGCAGAAGCGT
>CAYVGI010000237.1:0-3524 GCA_964451095.1 uncultured Anaerolineaceae bacterium | reverse complement strand
CTTTTTTTGTTTCTATACTTTTCTTCGCCCCATTTGCTCTATCCTAAACACCTTCATCTACGAAAATAAAAAGCGGCTCCTGCAACGCAGGAGCCGCCAAATGTCGGTTTGGGTTCTTCGCTGCGTGTTACGCTTCCGCCGGGCTGAGTGTTAGCTCCAGTGACTTGGACGCCGCAATTTCGGTCATCATCGCCTTAAAGTCTGCCAATGGCATGGTGCCCAGGTCTTCGTCCGTGCGCAGCCGCACCGCCACCGCGTTTGCGTCGCGCTCGGCATCCCCCACCACCAGAATGTAGGGGATGTTCTGACCACGGGCGCTGCGGATTTTGCCGCCCATGCGAGCCTTGCCCTTGTCCACTTCTACGCGGAAGCCGACGCCCTGTAGCTCTGCCGCTACCTGATCTGCATATTCGTTGTGCCCGTCCGTGATGGGGATGACAACCGCCTGCACAGGTGCCAGCCACAGCGGGAACGCGCCGTTGAAGTGCTCAATCAGGATGCCGGTGAAGCGCTCTATGCTGCCGAAAAGCGCCCGGTGGATCATAATCGGGCGGGCACGGTCGTTGTCTTCGGTGACGTACTCAAGCTCAAAGCGCTCCGGCAGGTTGTAGTCTACCTGCACGGTACCGAGCTGCCACTCGCGCTTGAGCACATCGCGCACCACAAAGTCCAGCTTCGGTCCGTAGAACGCTGCCTCACCGCTTTGCACCTCGTAGTTAAGCCCCATCGCGTTGCACGCCTGGGTAATCGCGGCGGTTGCCTGCTCCCACAGCGTGTCATCACCCACGTACTTATCGCTTTCCGGGTCGCGGGTGCCCACACGTGCTCGGAAGTCCAGGATGCCCAGCGTTGCAAACACACGCTGGAACAACTCGACCACGCCCTTGAACTCCTCTAGCAGTTGGCTCGGTGTGACGAACAGGTGCGCGTCGTCCTGGGTGAAGCCGCGCACACGGGTTAGCCCGTTTAGCTCGCCGGACTGTTCGTAGCGATACACCGTGCCGAACTCTGCGAAGCGCACGGGCAGGTCACGGTAGGAGCGCATGTCGTCTTTAAAGATCATGATGTGATGCGGGCAGTTCATGGGCTTCAGCATGTACATCTCGTCATCCACTTCGATGGCGCTGTACTGGCTGTCTGCGTAGTACGGATAGTGCCCGCTGGTCTTGTACAGCTCAATGCTGCCGATGTGCGGCGTGACCACGGGTTGGTACCCGGCGTCGATTTGCAACTGACGTAGCCAGCGCTCGAGCGTGTCTCGCAGCACGGCACCGTTCGGCTTCCACAAGATCAGCCCCTTGCCCACCACCTGATTAATGGTGAACAGCCCCAGCTTTTCGCCTACTACGCGATGATCGCGTTTCTTCGCTTCTTCCAGCAGGCGCAGGTACTCTTTCAGGTCGTCTGGCGTTTCCCACGCGGTGCCGTACACGCGGGTGAGCTGCTCGTTTTCCGCGTTGCCGCGCCAGTACGCGCCGGCTACCGGCTTGTAGGTGATGCTAAACGACTTCGGGTTGATCTCTTTGGTGCTTTCCACATGCGGACCACGACACAAGTCTGTGAACGTGTCTTGCGTGTAGGTGGTGAGCTTCTCCGCCGGGGCGGTCGTCTGGTTGCCGTTTTCATCTACGCGACCGCTCACCAGGTCTTCGATGAGTTCCAGCTTGAATGGCTGATCTTTGAAGATTTCGCGTGCTTCGTCCGGCGTCACCTCATTATAGTCAAAGGTGTGTGTTTGGCTGCTGATCTTGCGCATTCGCTTTTCCACCCATTTCACGTCCTCTTCTGTGATGGGGCGGGGCAGCGCAAAATCGTAGTAAAAGCCGTCTTCAATCGGCGGTCCGATGGCAAGCTTTGCCTCCGGGAAGCGCTCCAGCATTGCCTGCGCCATGATGTGCGCCAGCGAGTGCCGGATGCGATAGAGTTTGCTGTCTTCGTACTTTTCCTCTGGCATAAGTCCTCAAATGGGTGTGAACACAAGTAAACAGGGGGCTAGTCGTCATCCTGCACGACGAGAACGTCCGATAGTACCACAGCGGCAACCTCCTGGGTGGCGCGCGCGCCCTGGCGCGTGGTAGTTCGTGGCTCCTCGTCTTCGTCCTGAACGATGTCCTCTGTGACCTGCGTGAACAGCCCTTCAAAGATGTCCAGCGCCATCAGGTTATCAATCGTGTCTTCGATGATGTCCCTGTGAATTTCCTCAATCACGATGTGGGGCGTTTCCAGCGCGGCATAGCGCACCTGGGGCGTGTAGTCGAGTTGTTCCCCCACAGCGTGGCTCAGTTCCATCTGGCGGCGCAGGTATGCCAGTGTGACAAAGTGGGCGGTGAAGATGGTATCGTCTTCCATTTGCACCAGCACATCGCAAGACGATGGCGTCTCGTACTCGCTGTCGTGCATTTCGATCCACACTTTTTTGGGAATTTGGATACTGGCAACCATTATTTGTCGTCTCCTGGTTTGTCTGTTGCGAGCGTCGGGCGCTTGCCGCACGGTCGCAATCGGTATTTTGGCATAAAAAAGGTGCGGTTAACGCTGCACAGGCAGCATTTACGCACAAAAACACTACGCGCACACGAGGTGAGCGAGTGTACAATCTGACGGGTGATAATAACTGTATATTCCATAATGGGGGGCAATGTCAAGCAAGTGTTTTTATAAAACTTTTACAGGCACGTTTAAGAGATTAATAGATATTGAGAAGCAGGGATGTTAGCATAAGCATAAAGTGCGAGAAACTGCGGTGACAACGGTTCAGGCGCTCCCAGATGCACACAAAAAGCAGGTGTGAGGGCAATGTTAAAACGACTGCTGTGCTGGTTTAGCGTACACGGCGTAACGCACACAACCCCCCCGGACGAAACGTGTATGGTTCGTGTGGTGTGTTCGCGCTGTGGCACCGTGGTAGATGGCTACTACGAGCACGCCATAGGGGAGTGGCAACCCGCCGGGGCGGGATCACCACCGTGTGAGCATGTGCGCAACTGCTCCCGTTGCAGTCGCCGCCCGGAACGAATGCAGCGCCACAACTGGACGGAATGGGCATACCTTGCCGAGGGCAAATGCGACATGGAGCAGCACTGCACCGTATGTAGCACGCAGGCACGGCAGGTGCAGCACAGTTGGGAAACTCGTGTGGTGCATCACTTTAAGCGCGACATCGAAACCACACGGTGCGCACGTTGTGGCACCCGCCAAACATAAAAAAAGACCCAACCACTCTGGGTTGAGCCTGTTTGTGCCGCCAGGCGGACTCGAACCGCCGACCCACGCATTTTCAGTGCGTTGCTCTACCAACTGAGCTACAGCGGCGAACTGTGGGGCAGTATAGGGCAGCCCTACCCAAAACGCAAGCCCAAATTTAGCAAGGTGTTAACACTGGAGGCGGGGTTGTGAGATGGCTTAAAGGGTCAGGAGGTTTTGCCCGTGGGTGCGTCAGATTTGCGTCAACGTGGGCAGAACGCTCTTGACGTTGTGGGGGTGGGCTGGTAATATCTTAAGCACGATACATATGAGCCCGTAGC
>CAYVGI010000236.1:0-3535 GCA_964451095.1 uncultured Anaerolineaceae bacterium | reverse complement strand
CCTTTCCTAAGCCTGCTGGCTTATGCGCGGGTCGAGCAGAAAATAAGTGAGGTCAACCGCCAGGTTCACAAATGTGACCAGCACAGCGATAACGAGCACCGATGCTTGCAGCAGCGGATAATCTCGGTCGAGTACAGCATCCAACGCCAGCCGCCCCAGCCCCGGCAGGTTAAACACAATTTCGATCACCACAACAGCACTCAGCAGCGCCGTTATCTGCAAACCAATCACGGTCACGATCGTAATTAGCGCATTGCGGAGGGCATGTTTGGTAATCACGGTGCGCTCATCAAGCCCTTTCGCCCTGGCAGTGCGAATGTAGTTTTGACCAATAACCTCCAACATCGCACTACGAACAAACCGTGTTTGGATGCTCGCACTGATGAACCCGGCAGTGAGGGCGGGTAAAATCATGTGGGAAAGCCAATCAAAAAAATCCTCGGTGATGGGCGTGTATCCGCTGGGCGGCAGTAGCTCTAGCCTGGAGGAAAACAACAGCACCAGCAAAATCGCCATCCAGAAATCTGGCACGGCAACGCCAATCTGACTAATGAATGATGCCAGCAGGTCTATCCAACTCCCTTGGTTCACAGCGGCAGTGATGCCAAGCGGAAAAGCAATGAGCATACCAATCACAAGCGATAACCCAGCAAGTTGCAGCGTCGTCGGCAGACGTTGTGAGATCTGGGGTGTAATCGGTTCGCGGGTAATCAAGCTGTTGCCCAAATCGCCTTGGGACGCACTCACCAGCCAATCGGCGTACTGCACAATGAACGGTCGATCAAGCCCCATCTCGGCACGACGCGCCGCCACCGCTTCGTCGGTAGCCTGCTGCCCCAGTGAAATTCGCGCCGGGTCGCCCGGCACAAACTGTATGATGAGAAACACAACGAACGTCACACCCAAAATGACAATGAGCGCGAGAACAAGCCGCTGGATAATGTAGTCGTATTGCATGAAAGGATTCCAGGATAGACGGGATAGGGGTGTGCCGAGGAGTTACATCCCCTCCCCGACACATGAGCTTGCAATGGGGCTATTCGTCGCCCGCGAGGAAAACTGTCCAGAAGTTCACGGCGCTGTCCGGTCGAACAGTGAACCCGTTGACTGCCGGGTTCCATGCCTTCACCTCAGACTTGGCATACATGTAAATGTAAGGCGCATCGTCAACCAGAATCTGGTTTGCTTCTTCGTAGATGGCATAGCGCTCATCGAAGTCGCCTACGGTGAAGCCCTCATCCACCAGCGCGTCAAAGTCCGCGTTGCTGTACCCCGTTGCGTTGAAGGTCTGCCCGGTGCGGTGTTGCAGGTAGAAGTAATCTGCTGCGTCCGTCAGCCCCAACCAAGACCACATGAACGCGTCAAAGTCCCCTGCTGCCTGACGATCTAGCCAGGTGGCGACTTCTTCCTGCTCAACCGTCACCTGAATGCCTACCTCAGAGAGCTGCTGCGCCACGATCTGTGCGCCGCGAATCGTCTCCTCAAAGCCGACTACGGGCATGATGCTCATTTCGAAACCATCTGGATAGCCAGCCTCTTCCAACAAGGCGCGGGCAGTGCCCAGGTCACGGTCGTAGGGGGCATAGGGGTAGAACCACGGCGAACCGCTTGCTGTTGGTCCGTGGATTGCCTCACACAACCCGAAGAACGCACCATCGCAGATCTGCTGGCGGTCAATGGAATATGCAATCGCCTGGCGCACACGCACATCGCTAAACGGTTCGCGGTTCAGGTTCAGCCCGAAGTAGTCGTAGGACAGGCGCGGGGATGTTTCCACGATGATGTCTTCGTTTTCCTGTAGCGCCTCGAGGTTTTGCGGGGAGATAGTGAAAATCCAGTCCACCTCGCCGCCCTCAAGCGCGAGTTCACGAGCGGCGTTGTCAGCAATTGGCGTGATTTCTACTGCGTCCAGGTACGGTAGCCCTTCTTGCCAGTAGCTCTCGTTAGCCGTCAGCGTGATGTTGGTTGTGCCGACAACATCGGAAATAACAAACGGACCGGAACCCACTGGAATGCTGATGTTGCCGTCTTCGTCGGCGCTATCTGCCGGCATGATGCCTGTGGACTTGTTTGCGCCCAGTGAGTTTGGCAGCGTGGCATCTGGTGATGCAGTTGTAATCGTAACGGTAGATTCATCAACAGCTTCAAAAACGGTGCTCTCGCCACCCACACGGAAAGCATTGCCAGAACCGATTGCTGGGTCTGCCAGGCGGGAGAGTGACCAAACCACATCTTCTGCCGTGAGTTCTGTTCCATCGGAGAACATGACACCCTCGCGTAGATTAAACGTCCAGGTTAGTCCATCTTCAGACTGTTCCCAGGATTCTGCCAGCCACGGAATCAGGTTCATATCGTCGTCGTAAAATGTGAGCGTCTCCAGAACATTGTTAAGCACCTGGAAGGTCGCCTCTGTGCTGGCGCGGTGCGGGTCTAGCCCGTCCCATTCACCTTGCCAGGCAGCACGCAGTGTGCCCCCATCCACAGGTTCGGCGTCCTGTGCCAGGGCATGGGGCATGGTCATCATGAGCATGAATACAACGATTAATATCTTTCGCATTGAACTTCTCCTTGAGTAACAGTGAATTGTCGAGTGTGAGCCAAAGCGTATGGCGTACAGCTATTTAAAGTCGATACAGTCGGCAGCTTTTTGAAGCCGTACAATATACTCCTCCACCCGTTGTTGGTTCATTCTGCTGCCGGGTGCCTCTATGCTGAGGGCGGCTATGGTTGAACCAAAAGTGTTCCGCAATGGAATGGCAATCGCACAGGCACCAACGTCAATTTCGCCGTCAGACACAGCGTAACCGCGCTCGCGCACCGTATAAAGATTCTGCTTCAGCGCCTCCCAATCGGTGATGGTGGTTTGGGTGTAGGTTTCCAGCGGGAAATCTACATAAGATCGCCATGTATCTGGTTCCTGATTCGCCAAAAGTACACGCGATGACGCCCCGGCGTGTAGCGGCTGCGCACGTCCCCGGTCAATCGCGATCCGCAGCGCATGAGCACCGGGGATGCTCTCCAGGCAGACGGCGTGACGATTGATAAGACGCATCAAAGACACAGATTCGCCTGTTGCTTTCGCTAGATCAGCCATTGCGGGCATTGCGGCAAGCAAAATCACGCGGTCATTTGCCACCATCTGGCTAAACCCGAGAAAGATACGCCCCAACCGATACACACCAGAAGCATCCGCCTTGTGCAAAAAGCCTTTTTCAGTCAGCGTTTTGGTATAGCGATACGCCGTACTGCGGGGAATTTCTAGCGCAGAAGAAATGGCATCGATTGTTACCTCGCCATCCCTGCCAAGGCACAGCAAAAGAATGTCCAGGATTTTTCCTGCTGCGGTAATAGAGCGCTCCTCAGATTCCCACCATGCAATAACTTTGTCTCAACAGGTGGGAATATAGCACATAAATGGTGTCGATCAAAACGAGGCATCGTCACTGTCCGATTGCACCAACTGGAAATACACCCGACCGCGACCAACTGCTTGACAAACCCGGTCGATTGTATACAATCTAAGCAAATGCTTATT
>CAYVGI010000235.1:0-3903 GCA_964451095.1 uncultured Anaerolineaceae bacterium | reverse complement strand
GACCGCGCTGACCGCGCTTAACCTGAGCGATAACCAACTGACGACGCTGCCGCCGCAGATCACTGATCTGACCGCGCTGACCGCGCTTAACCTGAGCGATAACCAACTGACGACGCTGCCGCCGCAGATCACTGATCTGACCGCGCTGACCGCGCTTAACCTGAGCGATAACCAACTGACGACGCTGCCGCCGGAGATCAGCGATCTGATCGCGCTGACCACGCTTGACCTCAGCGGCAACCAACTGACGGCACTGCCGCCCGAAATACGCCGTCTACGCAACCTGACCTACATCGACCTCAGCGTTAGTCCTGATTTGGTGTTCCCGCCGGCGTCCGTGGTGGCGCAGGGCAGCGACATCACATTAGCGTTCCTGCGCCACCCGCCGCCACAGCCGCCCTATCGCCCCGGCACCGGGTTCGGGCTGGTGGGCGTGATGCTGGGTGTGTGTTGGGTAGGTGTGGGGTGGGTGCTGCGGCTGTACTTCCGCGCGACGAGGGAGGTCTAGCCCAAATGCGAATCCTATACCTGTTGGTGCTGCTTGCCGTGACCGTGATGCCCGCCGCCGCGCAATCCGAGGCGAACGAAGCGTATGCCGAGGCACTGCGCCGCATTGAGGCAGCGCGGGTAACTGGCGTGACGGCGCTTGATTTGGGCGGGCTTGGGCTAATGGAAGTGCCAACGTGGGCGCAATGGTCGGGTCAAGATGAATCTCGCTCCTACGCACAAACCGACCAGATAGCACGAATCCACCCCGACGCACAAACCGACCGTCTTCACCTGTTTAATCCCACAAAAAACCCCTAAACATTAGGGGGAATACCCCTGACCCCACATGACCCCTATTGACACAAAATGCTGCCTGGTGCTATCGTGTGGTCACTGGCGGGGACAAACCCCCACCACCAACATCCGTAGCGTAGACACACGCGAGGTGCAACGATGGCAAAAAACCCATACATCAGCTTTATACAGCGCACCGTGCGCCCCCCGCAAAGCGAACCGCTGCCGGGGCAGGTGCCGAACTCTGCGGGCGGCTACAGCTACGAGCTCGACCTGTGGGGCAAGCTGAACCGCTTCCTGATTTTGGGCAGCGAGGGCGGCAGTTACTACGCGACCGAGCGAGCGCTCACCCAGGAGAACGCCAAGACGCTGACCGAGTGCCTGAACGCCGATGGCGTGCGCACTGTGCAGGTGATTGTTGAGGTCAGCGAGAGCGGGCGCGCACCCAAAAACACCCCGGCGATCTTCGCGCTGGCACTGGCAACCACCGCCCCGGAAATCGAGGCGCGGCAGGCGGCAGTGGCGGCAATCCCGAAGGTGTGCCGCACGGGTACGCACCTGTTCCAGTTCGCGCAAATGGTAAACACCATGCGCGGCTGGGGGCGGGCACTGCGGCGCGGCATCGCGGAGTGGTACACCGAGCAGGACACAGAGCGCGTCGCCTACCAGATGGTCAAGTACCGTCAGCGTGACGGCTGGACGCACCGCGACTTGCTGCGGCTGGCACACCCTAAGCCCACCAGCACCACCCAGGACGCGCTGTTCAAGTGGGTGACGGCTGAGGCGGCAGATGCCAAGCCGGGCTTCGCAGTTGCCGCTGCGCCAGAACCGGAGGACGAAGCGCTGCGTAAGGTGTGGGCGTTCGAGCAGGCACAGCGTGCCACCGATGTGGACACAATCGTGCGGCTCATCAACGACTACGCGCTGGTGCGGGAGGCAATCCCGACGCAGTTCCTGAACGAGACCGCCGTGTGGGACGCGCTGCTGCAAAACATGCCGATGACGGCAATGATCCGCAACCTGGGCAACATGAGCAAGCACGGTTTGCTGGTGCCCCTGAGCGACGCGGAGAAGCTGGTCGTAGCGCGGCTGACCGACGCCGAGCGCCTGACGAAGGCGCGTGTGCACCCGATTGCTGTGCTTTCCGCCATGCGGACGTACCGCAGTGGGCGGGGCTTCAGGGGCAGCGGCACATGGAAGGCAGCACCGCGTGTGCTGGACGCACTGGACACCGCATTTGAGCTGGCGTTTGGGGCGGTGCAGCCTGCCAACAAGCGCACTATGCTCGCACTGGACGTGAGCGGCAGCATGACCTTGGGCAGCATCGCAGGCGTGCCCAACCTCACACCGCGTGAGGGCGCGGCAGCAATGGCAATGGTCGCTGCCCGCACAGAGCCGGAATACACGGTAACGGCGTTCTCTCACGAACTGGTGCCCGTAGACATCCACGCCAAGATGTCGATTGACAGTGTGGTCAACACCACGAGCGCAATCCCGATGGGCGGCACAGACTGTGCGCTGCCGATGCTCTATGCGACAGAACACGGGCTGGATGTGGACACGTTTATCATCTACACAGACAGCGAGACGTGGTTTGGTAACGTGCACCCGGCGCAGGCACTACGTGAGTACCGCGATGCACGCGGCATCCCGGCGAAGCTGATTGTGGTCGGTATGGTCGCCAGTCGGTACACCATCGCAGACCCGAACGACGCGGGTATGTTGGATGTGGTCGGGTTTGATACCGCCGCGCCCAACCTGATGAATGCGTTCAGCCGGGGCGAGATCTAAGCCGGGGGGCACAATAGGTAAACCCCGGCACGCAACATGGGCACCTTAACAACCAAAAACTGTTCACAGCACACTGGCAACCATTCGGATGTGGGTCCGCTGCGGCTTGGGTTACCGACTGTAAATCGCTTGCCCTTCGGGGCTTTCCCAACTGCGCTATTCGACCCACACCTATGATGTGCTTTGTGGCGGCAAACAACCGAAAACGGTTCTAACGGTGGGATGGCTGAGTCACAGGTTCGACTCCTGCCCGGGCGATGTAGATTAACGGTAAATCGCAGCCGATAACCTGGAACCCAGTACGTTGGGCGCAGCACGCAAAGCGAGGACTAGAGCCGAGGTATATGGGTTATCATCGCCCCCAAAAACCTTCTCTCCCAGTGCCTATTTTCGCTCTGTTCTCTGTGCATCACGGCAGGTTAACAACCTAATCAACGGTATGTGAACCGCTTCAGCAATTTCGGCAGCAACCGGGCGAGCCGATAGCGGCTTGGGTTATCGTCTATGGAACGGGTGGTCGGGAGTTCGAGTCTCCCCATGCTCCTTGCGGAGCGTGTAGCTCAGTTGGTAGAGCACCTGGAGCGAGAGCTCCTTTCCCAACTGCGACCCTCTTTTTTCGCCCGCTTTTGTGAACATGTGCTGGCTAATGGCGCTGAGCTATTAGCCGCTGGTAACGGCAATCGTGCTGCGAGCCGACTGTGTGTGGGTTATCGCCTTTTACGCGCCGGGTCGGAGGTTCGAGTCCTCCCACGTCCCCACGCAACACCATGGGACGTGTAGCTCAGATGGCAGAGCAGGTTGGGGGCGCAAGTCCCCTTTCCCACCGCGACCTTTTCGCTCGCAGCAACCTTATATATCCTTCTGGAAAGGTGGCAGAGCGGCTGAATGCACTGCGTTGCTAGCGCAGGGACCGTCACAGGTTCGGGGGTTCGAATCCCTCCCTTTCCGCCTCGTGTGAGCCGCTGTGATGTTGGGTTATCTGGCTAACATTGGTTCGAATCCGATCGTCCCCCCTCCCTACCTACACATGGGGGACGTACCCTTCGCCGTAAAAACGTGAAGGTGTTCCCACATCCGCCTCTTCGCTCACACGTCCTTTTTGCAATCGGCAGCGGGTCGAAGGCAATGGGTTATCGTCTTGATTAGACCACCCCCCCATTGCCACACACTCACCCGCTGTTTTTGTTTTCACATTAACGCTTTCTGTCAACGCACGGCTTCCGCCGCCCGCATCACCACAGACGACAACCGTTTTTAGCCGTTGTTCACGCGAGCGGGTAGGTACACACAATAACGTGGTCGGGTCTTCTCAGGCGGCGGACGGCAAGA
>CAYVGI010000234.1:0-4216 GCA_964451095.1 uncultured Anaerolineaceae bacterium | reverse complement strand
GCACGGGTGCTAAACCGCGCACTGAAGTTGTCCGCGTTCACACCCGATGTAGGCGCACCTGCGCCCCAGTCAAAGCTAACGGCACCCACCTGCGCCACGATGGGGTCGCCAATCAAATAGGGGTTGTTGTAGAACTCCGCCAGCCAATCTGACCTGCCATCTGCCCCCACCTGTGCCGGCAGCAGCACCAACGGCACCAACCACAACCACCAAAACGCCCATCGCTTTAACCGAACCGGCATCGAAGTCCCTCACAGTCTTGTGCTGTTCCGTCATCACGCGGACAGTGTAACACAAACCCCGCCCCTTGTAACAAACCGTATAGGAACCGTCAGCAACGCTCGGCTAGCGCCCCGTCCAGTCCCGCAAGTACAGGAAATCGTGCCCGATGGTGCGCTTGCTCACCTTGGCAATGTTCGGCATGGTGCGCTTGTAATGGTTGGACTTCACCCGCCGCCATATCTTCTCCACAAATGCCAGCGGGAAGCCCTCATCAACGACTTCCTCCACCGTATAGCGCTCGTCCACCAGCAGGTACAGCACCTGGTCAGCATCGTCATACGTAAAGCCGAGCTCGTCCTCGTCCGTTTGCCCCTCCCACAGGTCTGCGCTGGGTGGCTTGTTCACGACGGCATCTGGCACACCCAGGTGGCGGGCAATCTGCCGGATCTGGTATTTGTACAGGTCGGCTATCGGCTGCATCGCCACACCGCTGTCCCCATAAATGGTGGAGTAGCCCAGCAGGAACTCGGTTTTGTTGCTGGTGCCCATCACCAGCCCGCCCCAATCTACCGATTGGTCGTACAACACAATCATCCGCATCCGCGCCATAATGTTGCCCTTGCGCACATTGCTCATATCCGGGAAGCGCCCAATCAGCGGGTCAACCATATCCGTGATCTCAACGGTTTTGGTGGGCAGCCCCAGGTCATCAATGATCGCCTGAGCGTCGGTCAGGCTCGCCTCAGACGATGTTTTGTACGGCATCCGCACCACGAGCACGTTCTCTGCGCCCAGGGCACGCGCACTCAAGTACGCGCTCACGGCAGAGTCTATGCCGCCGGAAAGCCCTAGCAGCGCCTTCTTCAGCCCTGCCTTGGCAATCTGGTCACGGATAAACCCGGTCAGGATATGTGTGGTCAGCTCCGCGTCAATATCTAGCCGGGGTAGGATGTGTGTGGGTGTTTGCTCTGCAAGTACCATTGGGGTTACTCCTGTGTCTTCTGCTGTCGATAGGCGGCAACCGATTTTGTGTTCGCGCGTGCCAGCTTGCCACCCGCGTCGATTTTCGCCATGGTGTCGTGGTCAAGCTGGTCGCGCAGCGCCTGGAAGAACGGGTCTACCTCAAAGACGAGGCGGCGCGGGTGTTCCATGTCTGTCTGGTAATCATAATCATTCTGATCCCACGTTTCGATGTCGGCGAGGTTGTGCTGGATGAGCGCCTCTGCCTTGTCGATTGCCCGTGCCAGCTTCGCCTCATGGGTCTCCGCCGCCTCGAACTCACGGCACAGCGCGGCAATCTCCGCGCCCATGGGGTAGGTCGCTTCGATCTGTTGCAGTGCCGCCTCCTCGTCTACCGCTGCCTGCTCTGCCACCTTGAGCTTGTCAAAAACAGGGATGTCCCCGGTGATGACCTCCGGCAGGTCGTGCACGATGAGTAGCTTAAGCACCTTCATGCGGTCAATGTCTAGTTGCACCGCATCGAACACTGCCGTTGCCATCAGGCACAGCATCCAGCAGTGTTCCGCCACGCTCTCCTGCCGTCCCGTGCTCGTGTAGGAGTGGCGCAACTCGTTCTTTAGCCCCTCCGCGAACGCCACTAGCGCAATGAGTGCTTTGGGGTCTGTCATGCCTCTACCCGCCCGTTCACCGAGCTTTTGCCCAAAATACGATCCAGTTCCCCCTGCACCAGTTGCGGGCGCTCATCGCGCAGCAGCGGCACACGGCTGCGCGTACGGTGTAGCTGGTTCAAATCCACGGTGTGCAGCAGCAAGGACTCTTCCAGATAGGGTGCCTGCGCGACGAACTCCCCCTCAGGACTGGCAACCGACGACCCGCCCCAGAAGTTCTTGCCGTCCTCATAGCCCACACGGTTGCAGTGCACCACATAGGATGTGAGGCTGCTGGCGTAAGACTTGTTCATCAGTTCCACCCAGCGCGACGACGTCAGCCGCCCTTGTTCGGCAGCGCTCACACCGCGCGAGGGGCTGCAACTGTGCAGCAGCAAAATATCTGCGCCGTCCATCCACAGCACATACGGCGCAGACATATGCCAGAAGTCCTCACAGATCAACATCCCCATGCGCCCAAAACGTGTGTCAAACGCCCGGATGTGCTGTCCCTCATCGAAGTAGCGCCCATCGTCGAACATCGTATACGTGGGCAGGTAAACCTTGTGGTGAATGTGCACCACATCACCGCCACTGAGGTACGCCGCCGCGATGTAAAAGCGGTTGCGCTTGTCCTCCTGTACAAAACCGACCATCATGTCCACCCCCTTGCTCGCGTCCAGCAGCCGCGCAAATGTGGGGTCATCTGCGCTGGCACGGATGGCAAGCTCCGGCACCATGTCCATCACCTGGTAGCCCGTCAGCGATAGCTCTGGGAAGACGACCAGATCTGCGCCCTGTTGTGCGGCATCCTCCGCATGACGCAGGTGTGTTTCCAGGTTAGCGGGCACGTCCCCCAGCTTGGGGTAGATTTGTGCCAGCCCGATTGTCATTTGCATGTGGTATGTTCTCTCTCGCCGGGAATAAGTACCGAGTATTGTAGCGCACCCATCTGAACAGGCACCCAACAACGCCTGAAATTCGCCTTAATCGACCGCTTCTACCGAGAGCAGGCGCTTTGTGTGCGATGTGCGGTACAGCCGATAGGTGGTGTTGGGCGCAAACGCCTTGAACAGGTCTGGTTTTGTGGGGATTTCAACGACTTCGCCGATGCGGACGCTGCCCGCCTGCGCCTTCCCGAACTGCCGCACCACATGCTGCGCCATCCCCTCCACAACCGTGACAGTGTCGGTCTTCAGGTCGTAGCTCGCCCGCAGCCAGTTCGTGCCGAACATATACGTTGCAAACGCATTGCACGCCATCAGCGCCACACCCAGCCCCTGCAAGATCAAATTCCCGCCCTGCACACCGACGAACAGCATAGCCGCCGTACCCAGCACCAAACCGGCAACCACACCAATCCCCAAGATCAGGTTCTTCTGCCGATCGGTCCGCAGGTAATCGCGCTGCCGTTCACTGAGCGTGCCCGCCCGGTTCGCTTGCAGGTCGTCCTCAGTGAACTTAAGCTGCGCCATCATCACCGCATTGGCACCCGTTGTTTTTACGCTCGTTGCCATTGGTCTTATCACACCCCACTTGACGGCGACTCATCCGCTTCGTCCTGCTGCTGGGCAGGCTGCGCTTGTTGGTGCATCCCACCCCGTGGAGCGTGGGTGGGTGGGCGGCGGTAATCCGGGTAGAGTGCGGTGCCGTTAGTGTCCGTCGGTGCCGTCTGCTCAATGTAGATAGAGCGGCTGGGGAATGCCATGCTCAGGTTGAGTTCGTTCACGATGTCCATAATCGCCAGGTTAATCTCTTCGCGCTCTGCGACCCACTCGCCCCAGTCCGGGATGTTCACATTACAGCGCACCAGCACATCCAAGGAGCTGGATGCAAAGTCTGTGAAGCGCACAATAATGCTGTCCTGCTGCACTTTGGGTCGGTTGGCAAGCATCGTGCGGATGCGTTGCAGCACATCACGCATTTGGGCGCTATCGGTGGCGTAGGTTAACCCAACTGTGAAGTTATAGCGCCGATACGACAGGCGCGACCAGTTTGTGATAACCGAATCTGCCATTTTCCGGTTCGGCACGATAATGAGCGATTGATCTAGCGTGCGAATCTTGGTGGAGCGCACACCCACCCGCTCTACAGTACCTTCCACATCCGGTGTCACAATGTATTCGCCCACCACAAACGGACGGTCGGCAACGATGGTACTGAAGCCAAACAGATTACCAATCGTGTCTTGCGCAGCAAGCGAAAACGCCAAACCGCCCAGCCCCAACCCAGCGATGAGACCGTTCACGTTGTAGCCCCACTCCTGGATGACGACGACTAAGGTTAGCGCGATCAGCACCACGCGTAATCCAGTGCGCAAAAAGGGCATCAGTTCCTTGTCTAGCGTTAACCCTGCCAGCGACACCAGCCGCGAGTGGGGCTGTATC
>CAYVGI010000233.1:0-4226 GCA_964451095.1 uncultured Anaerolineaceae bacterium | reverse complement strand
GGAGGGTGTTCCCAGCGGCATCCGTCACAGGTAGGCGCTCAAACGTCTCCACATCGTAGAAACCCGTAACCAGCAAATAGGTGCCGGGGATCACTTCCTCCGCAACATCCAACGTGAGTGTATCCCCCAGGTAGATCATATTCGGTTGTGACCATTCTACGGTTGGCAAACGATCGTGAGGCTGCGCATCGGTGCCTACAATCCGCGCAGTTTGGTCTTCCGTCAGCAGTTGAACAAACAGATTGTAGTAGCGGGTGGGTGGGGTTTGCACACGCCACGTCATCGAAGTACGGATTTGCTCGCCAGCACATATTGCATCCGGCGAGTACAGGTCATAACCGATCATCTCGAACGCGCCAAAGTTCGCATAATGCGCCCGAAACGGCGACATATCGACTGCGTAGATGTCCAAAGTGTTATGCTGCGCCAACCCGTCATAGAGCAGCTCCCCGCGATAGCGGTCTGCGAAGCGTTCAAGTTCCGGGAAGTAGCCCCACACACTGTAGCGGGTGTGGATGCGCGGTCTGTTGGCAAACATTTCGTTCATATAGTCCGCCCGTAGACGATGGATGTCGAACGACTCACGAATCATGACAACGTGCGCCGCCGGGATAGACGTACACGGGCGTCGGTCTGCGAGGTACGTGATCGTGCCAATGGTATCCCACTGCCAAAAGCACTCGTCCGGTTCGGTAAGGTCTGCAAGCACCTGTGCCGTCTCGCGCTCTGCGTCAATCAGCGGCGAAGCATCCGGCGGTTGCCACTGGGCATTTGCCAGCGCAACAGCATTCGCCGGAACACTTCCTAGAATCCCATTCGCGTATAGGCTAACCGCCAGCAGCGCAACCAGCGCGACCTGCCAGTGCGCTTTTAACCGACGATAGGTTGGAACTGCCAGTGCGTTGAGCAAAATCAGCGCACCGAGCGTCTCCAGGAAATACGAACGCCGCATCGAACGCCCAATCATCGCACCAAGGAATGTCGCAAAAACCCACACGAGCACCACCAGCGTCACCGGGCGTGTTTGCTTGTCGCGCAGCAGCACCACCGCCGCCGGGATCATCATCACAGTCAGTGGCAGCAAGAACGGCAGCGATTGCCCCAGGAAATACTGCCGGAACATCCCGACGAATTCCGCGTTGAAGTGCCAGCCCTGCCCGTCGGGCTCTACCGTGTACAGGAAGCTGTTGTAGAACGCATTTAACCACAGCGATTCCAGCACATCCGCCCAAAGCGCCAGCCCAACCGCAATGGCAATGCCCAGCAGCCCGCCAACAATTACGAATACCGCCGCCCGTAATCGCTCACCCGAAGGCGCGAAGTATGCAGCAAACGCCAGCGCCGCAAACCCCTCGAACACAACCACCTGCTTGCTCATAAAGCTTGCCGCCAGCAGCAGCCCGCTCACCAGCATCCACAGCGGACGCCCACGCCCAACAACCGCGACCAACATCGCCGTGATTGCAAGCACTGTCATCACAATGACCGGGTTAAAACCTTCGAGGTGGGCTTGCCACGCACCGTAAACAACCGACGCGCACGCCGCGAGTACGGTTGCCATGGGGTCTCTGGTGATGTGCCACGCCAGCAGGGTCGTCACCGTGACGAACCACCCCGCGATAAACAACACCGTGATGCGAATCGCCAGCATCGTGTTGCCAAAAACGAGGATAAACGGCGCAATCAGGTAGTTATGAACCGGGGGTTTCAAGTCCCATATCTCGCGGAAGGGCACACCGCCTCGCGCAATGATACGCCCAATATCCGTGTACAAGGTCTCGTCAATGGGCATCCGCACCAGCATAACAGTGAATAGGATGTTGTGCAGTGTGAACACCAGCAGCGCGGTACCCAATGCAAGCAGCAACGCAGCGACAACCCGCGACAGAGCCACGTTGCTGCGCGGGTTGATTGATTCGTGTTCTGCCGTTCGAACAGGCTGTGAGGTCGTCATGATGGCGGGGTTTCCCATGGCATACCCATTATGAGTGCGAAATTATAAAGTGGGTGTCGTCCATTGGCAAACGAGAATTCCGCCCAGTTTACACACGGCGGGTGCCACGGTAAGCGGTCTCACAGAATTCTTGTGGGCAGGTGCTATACTGCGCGTTAGAGTTAGCCACAAAGTCAACGATTATTCACCTAGGGAGGAAAACCTTGGCAACGGCAACAACCAACATCCAGGATCTTGCCATCAACACCATTCGCACACTGTCAATAGATGCAGTGCAAAAAGCGAACAGCGGGCACCCGGGGCTGCCACTGGGCGCGGCACCCATGGCATACGCGCTGTGGATGCAGCATATGCGCCACAACCCGAAAGACCCGCACTGGTTCAATCGTGACCGCTTTGTGCTCAGCGCTGGGCACGGCAGTATGCTGTTGTATTCCCTGCTGCACTTGACCGGCTACGACCTTTCTATGGACGAGATCAAGAACTTCCGGCAGTGGGGCAGCAAAACGCCCGGTCTCCCAGAGTATCATGATACCCCCGGTGTAGAGACAACGACCGGACCGCTGGGGCAAGGGATTTCCACCGCAGTCGGCATGGCACTCGCAGAGGCGTTCCTGGCGGGCAAATTCAACCAGGGTGGGCACGACATCGTTGACCACTACACCTACGTCATTGCCAGTGATGGCGACTTGATGGAGGGTGTTTCCTACGAGGCAACCGCGCTTGCCGGGCACTGGGGGCTAAACAAGCTCATTGTATTGTACGATGCGAATGACATCACCCTAGACGGCGCAGCAAGCATGATTACCACGGAGGACGTTGCGGGACGCTTCCAGGCGCAGGGCTGGAACGTGATCCACGTTGAAGACGGCAACGACTACGAACCCGTCAGCGAGGCGATTGCACAGGCAAAGCAGGAGCAAGAGCGCCCCACGATTATCATCTGTAAAACAACAATCGGCTTCGGCAGCCCGAACAAGGCGGGCAGCAACAAGTCACACGGCTCCCCGCTGGGCGAGGACGAGGTGAAGCTGACGAAAGCGGCATTGGGGTGGCAGTCGGACGAGCCGTTCTTTATCCCCGGCGAGGCGCTTGAGCACTTCCGCGAGACAATCGACAAGGGCGAGGCAGCACAAGCGGCTTGGAACCAGCAGATGGACGCTTACAAGGCAGCACACCCCGAACTGGGGCAGCAGCTTGAGGACGCCATTGCTGGCAAACTCCCCGACGACTGGGACGCCGACCTGCCCAGCTACGACGAACCCGAGGCAACCCGTAACGCAGGTGGCGCAGCACTCAACGCGATTGCCAAGCACATTCCGACCATGATCGGCGGGGATGCTGACCTTGCTGGCAGCACAAAAACACTCATCAAGGGTGAGGAAAACACCGGGCACCGTTCCACCGCCGGGCGCAATGTGCGCTTTGGTGTGCGCGAACACGCTATGGGCACCATCGTGAACGGGTTGGCACTGCACGGCGGCATCATGAAGCCCTACAGCGCGACGTTCTTCACGTTTAGCGACTACATGCGCCCGGCGGTTCGCCTCGGAGCGCTCATGGGATTGCCTGTGGTCTACGTGTTCACGCACGACAGCATCGGCTTGGGTGAGGACGGACCGACCCACCAACCCGTAGAGCACATGTTGGCAATGCGCTCAATCCCGAACCTGTACGTGTTCCGTCCGGGTGACCCGAACGAAACGGTTGCCACATGGCGCACAATGATGACACTAGACATGCCCTGCGCGATTGTGCTCACCCGCCAGAAGGTCGCGCCAATGACGGGCGATCATGTTGCGGAAGGCGTGGCGCACGGCGCATACGTCTACGCGGACGCAGACGGCACCCCCGATGTGATTTTGCTGGCAACGGGTAGTGAGGTGGAAATTGCCGTCGAAGCGTACAACACGCTCATGGCGGACGGCGTGAAGGCGCGGGTAGTCTCTATGCCATCGTGGGAACTGTTCGAAGAGCAGGACGACACCTACAAAGAGAGTGTGTTGCCCGCCGAAGTCAAGAACCGCGTCAGCATCGAGGCAGGCGTAACGCTTGGCTGGCACAAGTACATTGGCACGGATGGTGTTGCCATCGGTGTGGACAAGTTCGGGGCAAGCGCACCGTACGAGAAGATCTACGAGGAATATGGGCTAACGGCAGATAAAGTCGTGGAAGCGGCAAAGGGAATGCTCTCGTAGCCCGGACTTAGCCAAGGTTCATTGAACGCACCACCCACTGAAAGTGGGTGGAATCATCTGCGACTGAAAGTCGC
>CAYVGI010000232.1:0-4333 GCA_964451095.1 uncultured Anaerolineaceae bacterium | reverse complement strand
TAACATGGCAAAGCGAAGCGGACGCGGCGGCGCAGGCGGCGGAATGCCCGGTGGAATGGGCGGCATGATGGGCCGCATCCAGAAGATGCAAGAGGATATGGAGAAAGCACGCGAGGAACTGGAAAACGAAACCGTGGAGGTCTCGGTCGGTGGCGGCGCGGTCACCGTTGTGATCACCGGGCACCAGCGTGTGCAGTCCGTGACAATTAACCCAGAGATGATCGACACGGATGACGAGGAATGGCTGCAAGACCTGCAAGACCTGCTCGTGCTGGGCGTAAACCAGGCAGTTGAAGAAAGCCAGACCATGGCAGCAGAGCGCATGGAAGGCATCTACGGCGGGCTGGGCAACATTCCGGGCTTGGGTGGGCTGCTGGGCAGCTAGGTGCAACTGATGAGCAAAGCGATTCCACAGCCTGTTAACAACCTGATACAGGCATTTTCGCGCTTGCCGGGGGTAGGACCGAAAACCGCCTCCCGGCTGGCGTACTATCTGCTGCGTGCCCCAGAGGAAGTCTCACTGAACCTCTCCGACGCGCTGCGCGAAATGAAAGAGAACACGGTTTTCTGCGGTGTGTGCGGCAACATCACGGTAGAGGACCCCTGCCCCATCTGCGACGACACCGAACGCGACAGCATGACGGTTGCCGTTGTCGAGGAACCGCTAGACGTGCTGGCAATCGAGCGCACGGGCGTGTTCCGTGGGGTATACCATGTGCTGCACGGTGCCATCAGCCCGGTAAACGGCATCCTGCGCGACGACATTCGCATCGAGGAGCTGGTCCAGCGGGTGAACGCCGGGCACATCACCGAGGTTATCATCGCTACCAATCCTGGGCAGGAGGGTGACGCGACAGCGATGCTCATCCGGCAGGAGCTAACCCCCAAGGGTATTCGGCTCACACGGCTGGCACGCGGGCTGCCTACGGGCGGCGACATTGAGTACGTCGATTCCGTAACGCTGATGCGGGCGCTGGAAGGGCGCAGCGACATCTAAAAACTTGTTGGGTAGTGCACGGCAGCACCCGTGTGGAGTTCTCATTGGAAGCAGACAGACGCGACGAGGTGCTCAAGCGCCTGGAGGCGCAATACGGCACACAAGCGCTCAAACCCTGCGCCGACCACCTCAAACAGCTTATCCTCACCATCCTCTCCCACCGCACCACCCGCCAGGACGAAAACCAGGCGTTCCAGGCAATGTGGGCACGCTACGGTAGCTGGCACGCCATCCAACACGCAGACGTAACCGAACTCACGGCAACACTACAAGCAACGCGCTACCCAGAGCGCAAAGCGCCGTATATCCAGGGCACGCTGCGTGCCATCCACGAGCAGCACAGTGCCTACAACATCGACTTTTTGCGCGACCTTGCTACTGACGATGCCATGGACTGGTTGCAGTCCCTGCCGGGCGTCGGACCGAAAACAGCGTCGCTGGTGATGCTGTTCTGCTTTCACCGCCCGGTGCTGCCCGTCGATACCCACGTCCACCGCGTGAGCACGCGCTTGGGCATCTTGGAGAAAACCAGCGCCCAGCGTGCCCACAAGCTGCTGCTGTCGCGCCTGCCCAATGACGCCGAATACCTATTCACGTATCACAGGTTGTTCTTCAAGCTCGGGCAGCAGGTGTGCACCTATCACAATCCGCGCTGCAACCGCTGCAAACTCACAGACCTGTGCCCCAGCGCGTTCAGGGTCACATAAAACGGACTAGCGTCCGCTTCCACGTAATGTTACACTCTACATCAGCGTCTATGTCTTACTGGTAGCGTAAAGGAGCCTTATGTGACTGACCAAACAACGACAACCCCTGCCCCGCGTCCGTTCGAGATTGGGCTGTACTCATTTGCAGACCTCACCCCCGACCCACGCACGGGCGAGAAGTTAAGTCCCCAACAACGCATTCAAAACCTGCTAGAAGAAATCGAACTGGCAGATCAAGTTGGGTTGAATGTGTACGGGCTAGGCGAGCACCACCGCGAAGAGTACGTCTCGTCCGCGCCAGAGGTCATCCTGGCGGCAGCGGCAACCCGCACCAAGAACATCCGCCTCAGCAGTGCCGTCACCGTGCTCAGTTCAGATGACCCCGTGCGTGTGTTCCAGCGCTTCGCTAGCCTGGACTTGGTCTCGAACGGTCGCGCGGAGATCATCGCCGGGCGTGGCTCCTTCATCGAATCGTTCCCGCTGTTCGGCTACGACCTGAACGATTACAATGAACTCTTCACAGAAAAGCTGGACTTGCTGGTGGCACTGCGCGAAAACGAACACATCACCTGGCAGGGGCAGCATCGCGCTCCGCTTGATAACCTGGGCGTGTATCCGCGCCCGGTGCAAAACCCACTGCCGCTGTGGGTTGGTGTGGGCGGCACACCGGAATCAGTCGTGCGGGCAGCGAGCCGCGGTCTGCCCATGGCACTTGCGATTATCGGTGGGATGCCAGAGCGCTTTGCACCATTTGCGCACCTGTATCGTCAGGCAGCGAGCGAGTATGGATACGACCCTGCCACCCTGCCACTGAGCATCAACTCGCACGGCTTCATTGCCGACACCCGCCGCGAAGCAATTGATAAGTCGTTCCCGGCAGCGCAAATTGTCATGAACAAGATCGGGCGTGAGCGCGGCTGGCCCCCCATGCGCAAGGAGCAGTACGAGCAGGGTGCGACGCTGCGTGGTGCCAACTTCATCGGCAGCCCAGATGACATCATCGAGAAGATTCTGTTCCAGCACGAGATCTTCCAGCACCAGCGCCTGCTGCTGCAACTGAGCGTAGGCACCATGCCGCACGATGAAATGCTGCACGCCATTGAATTGCTGGGCACCAAGGTGGCACCCGTCGTGCGTGAGGAAATCGCCCGCCGCACCGCTGCACCGCAACCACAGTAACCCCTGCCTTTAGAAGTGTGCGTGCCGTGATTGGGCACGCACGTTGCATAATGGCTTTGCCCACCACCGCTATAGGACTAATTTCTTACACAAATTTGATGCTGCACCCGAGTTCGCTGTGCTGTAGTTAGGGCGCTTGGTGTTAGAATGTCGTCACAAACTTATACATTAAGCAACATTGTAATCAATGTACGTCGTAGTGACGGAGGTACACAACTACCCATGAACACAGGGGAAAATTGGAAACGCACCTGGATGACGCTGTGGGCGGTCGCACTCACGGTAGTTGCGCTCAGTGTAGGAGAGACGCTGGCACAGGCACAACAAGCGACAGAAGAGGCAACGGCATCTATTTTGGTTGAGCCAATTGGCGACCAGCTTGGCGCAGAAGGCACAGAGGTACGGGTGCCGGTTGTCGTAGCGGCAATTGAAGGCATGGAGCGCGTGCTCACCTACAGTATCACCGGGCAGCCAGATGGGGTAGAAATAAACCCTGAGACCGGGTTAATCACAGGCATCATCGCACGCAACGCAGCAACAGGCGGGCTAAACGGTGACGGCGACTACATCGTAACCGTCACAGTGGAGGAGGTGGAGGAGACAGAGACTGCTGAGGATAGCACCGCCGTGGGCACGGCGTCCTTTACCTGGCAAGTGCTCGATGGTGCTCTCGCGCCGCGTGCCTATGCTTTCGGTCCGGTAGTGACGGATGCGGACGGCGATGGCGTAGAGTTAATTACCCTCTCCGGGTTTGAAAGCAGCGACGATGTCGAGCTTGTGGAATACACATGGTCTCTGCCAGATGGCACCGTCATCGGGCAGGAAGATCTCATTTCCCATGAGTTCCCGGTAGGGGAGACAGAAGTTTGGCTTGTTGTGCGCGACGAGCTGGGGCTAACAGACATCGACAACGTGGTTGTCAATGTGCGTGAACGGGGGCAGGTCGGCACTTTTGCCGGGTTCACCCTCATTGACGCCGGCACAGAAGAACCCGTTGAGGGTTACAATCCCATTCCGCACGGTTCGGTCATTGACCTCGCCGAACTTCCTGACGACGTGCGGTTAAACTTCCGTGCAAATGTCGGCGCAACGCCCGTCCGTCAGGTGCAATTCCAACTCGCCGGACCCATCTCCAGGATCAAGGTGGAAGAGGGCGCACCCTACACCGTCTTTGGCGACTCCGGCTATGTGGATTTCTTCGGGGTCGAACTGGAAGAAGGTCACTACACACTCGTTGGCGTGCCCGATAGCGACCTGACCGCCGCCATCGGGATTGGGTTTACGGTAATCAACAGCGAACGCACCGCAGAGCAGACTGCAAACACACGTACCTCAACCACAGTAGAATAAACACAAAAGCGGGCGGCATATGCCGTCCGCTCTTATATGGTGGGTCCAGTAGGATTCGAACCTACAACCGAGCGATTATGAGTCGCGCGCTCTGCCGTTG
>CAYVGI010000231.1:0-4339 GCA_964451095.1 uncultured Anaerolineaceae bacterium | reverse complement strand
TTTACCAGATCTTTATCATTCCAAAACATGACACGCATCACCGGACGAACACCACAAAAACGCCTATAGTGTAGATAAGCAACATCGTCGGGTTTTGTTTTGGAGGTAGGAGATGTACACACAAACACAGGAAGAACGCGAACGGCTGTATACCCTCATCGAACACATGGTGCTGCCTGCGATCCAGCGTGCCATCTACGAGGCGAGCGAACTGTTGGTGTACGATACGGAAGGCTTCCACCCAGATTCCGTCTACGAAGACCACATCGACACGGCGGCGGATGAAATCACCGCCCGGCTGAGCGAGTACTTTGCGGGCATCAGCTACAAGCAGCCGGACGGACTGTACGCCAAAGTAAACGCGGCAGACCTTCATCGCTGGCTGGAACACGACCGCTAGCGATTGCTCCAGCGGGGGACACTAAGCGTCGTTTGTGTTCTGCTCTTGTTCCAGCAGCGCACGCTTCCGTTCGAGCCCCCAGCGGTAGCCGTTGAGCGTGCCGTTTTTGCCTACCACGCGGTGGCACGGGATCACCATCGCTACCGGGTTGGTGGCGCACGCCCGTGACACCGCCCGCACTGCCGTGGGTTGCCCGATCATCTCCGCAACGTCGGTGTAGGTGCGGGTGTCGCCATACGGGATGCTGCGCAGCGCCGCCCACACCCGCCGCTGGAAGCTCGTCGCCTGGATGTCCAGCGGTAGGTTCAGCGCGGTTTGCTGCCCGGCAACATACGCCGCGATGACATCCACCCACGCGGTAAGCGCATCGCTGTCATCCGCTGTGAGCACTGCCTGTGGGAACTCGTCGTGTAGGTCTTCCAGCAGCACATCGGGTGTGTCGGCGAGGCTGACCTTGCACACGCCGCGCTCGGTTGCTGCCACCAGCAGGTGCCCCAGCGTACACGGCGTAACCGTGTAGATGATTTCCAGCGTATCGCCGCCCTCACGGTAATGGATGGGCACCATGCCCAGCGCGTCATCGCCATAAACCTGGCTTACGCTCTCGTAGCCCGCCGCAAAAATTGCCTCGGTCACGGTGTTGCGCTCGCGCAGCAATGCCCGCAACCGCCCCTGACGATGGGCGTCTGCATATTGCCGTGGCGTAACCCCCACCACGCGCTTGAACGTGCGCTGCAAGTGGAACGGGCTCATGTTGAACTGCTTGCCCAGTTCGTCCAGCGTGGGGATGCCCTGCTGCGCTGCCTCCAGGTAGCGGCACACCGCTACGATCAAATCCAGGTGGGGTTCGTGCTGCTGGTTGCGGTTGGGTGTGCAGCGCTTGCACGCCCGGTAGCCTGCCTGCTCTGCCGCTGCGGGGTCTGCAAAGAAATCGACGTTCTTGCGGTGCGGGCGGCGGGACGCGCACGTCGGGCGGCAGTACACGCCGGTTGTCTTCACCGCATAGACGAACGCGCCGTCGTATTGGTCGTCGCGCTGCTGCACCGCCTGCCAGCAGGTTTCCGGGTTGATGTTTTCCATATCGTTATCGCTTGCGCCCATGTGTGTGCTCCGGTTTGTTTAGGATACGATGGCATTGTACGCCTGCACATCGGGCACGCTCTATCAGCTTCTTGCGCTGCAAATTCAATTTGCGAACGTGGCACGAATACAGCAAACTAGGGGCACACCACAAAGGCAGTTATGGTGGGGGCTGTGCCTCTACCCGAAAATGATTGTTTTGATAACCTTTGCGGTCAAACACTAGGTACGTACTTAACCTTAAAGCGAGGAGTAAGCCCCCTATGACCGAAAACGACGTGCAGCCCATCATCAGCCCCGAAGAAGAAGCATCCGACGAAGAGTTCCGCGCCGCAGTCGAGGCGGCAGTCGCCGCAGCAAGCGTGCCCGACGACGAAGAGCCTGCCATCGCCGGGGACAACCTGAGCGCGATGGACAGCTTGCAAGGCAATGAGTTCGCTGTGGAGATTGATGGCGAGCTGGTAAAGGGCGTGTTCCGCGTGAGCGGGCTGGTCACGTTCCGGCTGAACGCGGCGACCACTGCGCCCACCATCACCCTGGCGAAAATGGTTCAGCGGGACGCGAGCCTGCCGTTCAACGCATGGTTACGAGAAACCATCAACGCAGGCAGCAGCGCAGACCGTCCTTCACGCACGCTGGCGGTCATCGCCGTGGACGACGGTGAAGAAACCCGCCGCTGGACGCTCACCGAGGCGTACATCACCGAGGTGCACTACTCCGATTTTGACACGGCAAGCAGCGACTTTGTTGAGGAAATTGTCACGATTGCGTACAGTAGCCTGGTGGAAGCATGGACATGGAGCGAAAAGCAATAGCCCGCGTCCTTCAGCCACTTGTAGCGACTTGATGACCACATGCCGATAGGGGTGCAGCGGTGCTTGCGCCTTGCACCCCCGGTTTGAAACGCAAACACCCCCCTTGGCGGATGCGCCGCCGCTGCGCTACAGTTAACCGCATGACAAACCCACTGTAACGAACGGACAAACACATAACGATGGATAACCCGCAACCCCATGCTTTGCTGGGCGCCCTGAGCAACGCGGCAGGCATTTCTGGGCAGGAAGACGCCGTGCGCGACCTGATTATCGACGCTATCCAGGCACACGTAGACGAACTGCAAGTCGACGCGATGGGCAATGTGCTGGCGCTTAAGCATGGCACAGACGCCGCCAACCGCCCCCGCGTGATGCTAGACGCACATATGGACGAGGTGGGCTTCATGGTCACCGGGTACGACGGCGACGGCACGCTGCAATTCGACAGCGTGGGCGGCGTGGACGCACGCATTCTGCCGGGGATTCGCTTGCGAGTGGGGGCAAACGCGCTGCCCGGCGTGGTAACGTGGGTGCCCATCCACAAAAACCGTGAGCAAACCGTCACCAAAATGAGCGCCCTGCGCGTGGACATCGGCGCGAGCAGTAAAAGTGACGCGCAGAGCAAGGCACCGTTGGGCACGGCAATGGTGTTCGACAGCACGTTTGGGCAGGTGGGGCGGCTGTGGCGCGGCAAGGCACTGGACGACCGTGCCGGGTGTGCGCTGCTGGTGGATGTGCTGGCGGCGGGGAGCTACCCGTGTGATGTGCTGGCGGCGTTCACTGTGCAGGAGGAGGTGGGGCTGCGTGGCGCACAGGTGGCAGCACGCGCCCTGGCACCCGATGTGGCGTTCTCGCTGGAGACCACGACCGCCAACGACATCCCCGACCCGACCGCCGACCCCGACGAAACGCTCACCACGCCCAACCCGACTTGCCGCGTGGGTGCCGGTCCGGTGATTACGCTCATGGACAGCAGCATTATAGTGAGCCCGGCGCTGGTCGCGTTTGTTCGGGAACAGGCAGAGCAGAACAACATCCCAACCCAGTTCAAAACGCGGCGCGGCGGTGGCAACGACGCAGGCATCATCCAACTGCAAAACGGTGGCATCCCCGCAGCGACGATTTCGCTGCCCGCCCGCTACATTCACAGTCCGTCCGCGCTCATCAGCGAAACAGACTATGCACACACACAAAAGCTGGTAGAATCCGTTCTAAGTTCAATAATTACGGAAAGTTACAAGCAGGTGTAGTCATGCCCGTCACCGTAGAAGCAGTTAAGCCAGATGTGTTCGTGCTAAAGTGGCACGGGCACATCACCGTACAAGAGGTCTACGAGTCCCACACACAGACGACCGAGCGCATACAGGCAGCGGGGGTGCAGCGCTACATCCACATCATCGACATGGCGGAAACGGTCAGCTTCCCGCCGAACCTCGCCGCCGCGATCAAAGTTCTGCGCGATCATCCGCAGGTGTTCGCCGTATTGCTGGTGGATGTGCTACCTGCCGCTAGTGTGCTGGTGAAGGTGCTCAACAGTATGCTGCCCGATGTGACGCTCAAGGTGATGTGCTCGCTAGAGGAGGCACTTGCGTATGCCGATGTGCTTCTAGAGGCAGAGGTGATCTAAGGAGCGTGTGCTTTACTCCGTATAGCGCACGCGCCACACGTGCCCATACACAGCATCTGCCACGACCAGCGAACCATCTGGTGCCACCGCCACATCAATCGGGCGGATTAGCCC
Organism: uncultured Anaerolineaceae bacterium; assembly: GCA_964451095.1. Lineage (GTDB taxonomy): Bacteria > Chloroflexota > Anaerolineae > Aggregatilineales > Phototrophicaceae > DAOTTY01. Next base: position 303 of record CAYVGI010000231.1, on the reverse strand, counting down.
GGTCACGAACGGTGGTGGTGTGTAGACGGCGCGTTCCTCCGGCTCCTCCGGTATTGCTGACGGGTCAATGCGGACGACGCGCTGCCCGAACCCGTTGTCGTGCCACAGCGCCACAAACACATTGTCGAACAGGTTCGCCGGGAACTGCGCCCCCGTGTACGCCACCAACCCACGCGGCAGCGTGTAGTCTGGTAAGTTGAGCAGCGTATCGGTGTAGTCCAGGTCTGCGCGTGTTGCCGGGCATTCGGTGCAGCCCAGGTCACGCCAATAGGGGAAGCGATGGTGCCCGCCCGGTTGCAGCGC
>CAYVGI010000230.1:0-4363 GCA_964451095.1 uncultured Anaerolineaceae bacterium | reverse complement strand
TAACCGATTTGGAGCAACGACTCACTCAGCTCATTTTGCCGCTGTAGAAAAAAAGAGATAAGCTGGCAAGCGGTGTATTATCACTTTCGGAAATGGAGTCGGGATGGCAGTTTAGAACGGGTGTGGCAAAAAAGTATTCAAACCATTACCGAGGAGTTGGATTTGACCACGATCAACCTGGATGGAACGCATACGCCAGCCAAAAGGGGCGGTGAAAGTGTCGAATATCAATATCGTAAGCGCACCAAAACCAGCAACATCTTGCCCATCGTTGAGGCAAATGGGGCGATTGTTGCCACAACGGGGATCGTCGCAGGCAATCATCACGACGCTTTTAATCTGAAACCCAATTTACAGACCGCTTTCAAGAAAATGAAAAGGCTGGGGTTGGATTTACAGGGAACTTATTTCAATGCCGATGCCGCCTTTGACACGCGGGACGCTCGAAAGACCTGCTTCAATCATGGTTTGATTCCGAATATCGCTTTAAATTCGCGTAACCAAAAACGACCGAAACGGGGGCGCAAACGCTTGTTTGATGCCGTTGTTTACAAACAACGCTTCCCGCTTGAGCATGTTTTTGCATGGATTGACAAATTTCGTGCGCTACGGGTTCGGGATGACCGCATGGACGCTCACTTTCTTGGCGCACACTATATTGCTTTTGCTATGATCAATCTTCGCCATTTGTTGGCGAATAAGTTTAAATGAGTTCATAGTATGGCACAGCCGGACATCCTGGCTGCAGCTGCGTGAGTAACTACGTTTTAAAGAACGTCCGGACATCTGCCAATAAATAACAGGATGTGATTTCTGAACCGGGGTGATCCCCCGGGTTATTTGGTTTCCACTGTATGTCGTTGCGTCACCTTGCCATGCTCTACAACAACACTTTGCCCGTATTTAGTACTCATTGAGCACAAGAATACCCACCGCTGCTCCTCATTAGCACGGCGAATACCCCACCAAATGACGCTATTGAATCTGCAAACTTAACATTGTGCGAAGTGCAACCTATACATGGTCGTCTTTGCAACCCCAACATTGTCCGCCTTGCAACCCGCACAATGCACGTGTGCTTCTATAGTCTAGACAGAAAACGAATCAGATCGGAATAGAGAGAACCGATTGAAGTTTTTGCCGCCAGGAAACGAGAGAAAAAAAGCAGCACCAAATCAACGATCACGCAGCGTTTGTCAGCGATAAAAGAGCGTGATAGACTGCTCATCAGGTAAACGGCTCGTCAGAGTGCGGACACACCCTAACGAGCCTAAATGAAGCCAACCGTGTGTGCGGCGGCCCCACCTAATCGCTATCATAACGAACGCGTTGTCTGTTCGCACACCCCGGTTGGTTTCTCCCACCTCATCAACTGAACAGACGAAAGCGACATCACCCCATGACATCTTCACCCCGCCCACCCAGCAGCGTGAGCGCCCCACCCGGCACCGACACCCCGTACCCGACACCCACCCCGTTCGCCCGGCAAGTCGCCCTGTACGTGCTCATCCAGCAGATCCTGCGCACGCTCGACGCACCCACCCCGCCCAGCCCGCCCAGCGCCGAGGGAGACCCCACCGATGTGTCCGGTTAAGGTGTACCCGGTCGGGCGCTCCCACCTGTGCAGTGTGAGCACCACCGGTACCATCAAGTGCCCGCAAAAGGTCATGGCACGCACCGGCTGGACGAGCGGCGAGCGCGTGGGCGTGGAGTACATTGAGCGCCCGCTGGTGCTGCTGTTCCAGCGCGTGTGCCCGGACTGCGACGGCTTTGTGCTCTCGCCCGCCAACCGCGGCAAGTCTGGCACCAGCGGCGGTAAGCTCTCCTGCAGCCGGCTCGCCAACCAGGTGCTGCGCCAGCGCGTCGCACTGCCCCTGGAAGGGCTGCCACCGCTCCACCTGCCGAACACACCCTTCCAGTTGGCGCTGCTGCTGGAACCGATTGCCTGGGAGCAGGTGGCGTTTAGCCATGCGGGCTGCGACACACTGCCGCCTCGTTCCATGGGGGTGTACCGCGTGCTGAGCGGCAGCGGGCGCGTGCTGCGCATCGGGGAGGGGCAGCTGCTCAGCCGACTGCGCGAACACCTCCTCAACAGCGCACTCAGCCGCAGCGCCCGGGTCTTCCAGTGGACAGGGCTGCCCAAGGACGATGCGGTGCTGCTGGAACGGGTGCTGCTGAGCGACCACCTGCGGGAGTACGGCGAGCTGCCCAAGTTCAACAAGATTCACGCCTGAAGTTGACGGCGGCGGGGTGAGCAGGGTTGGATAGATGCAACATCTTTGTCCAATCCACAGGAGTTGTTGCTCACCATGACCAAACGTTACAAGAAGCGCACCGCTGCTACCTCGGTGCCGTCCGGTATGCCGCACAGGCGCACCCACGAACGCGTTGTTGCCTACGGACGTCAGTCCACGCTCGCCCAGGTCGGCAATGTGTCCACGTTGATGCAGACCGAAGACCTGCCGCGCTTTCTGCAATCGTGCGGCTGGTCGCCGAACCACATTATCGAGATCACGCTGGACGGCGGCGTCAGCGGGCAAACGCCCATGGCAGAGCGCCCGGGCATGTCTCAATTGGTGGCGATGATTGAAGCGGGAGAGGTCGGCACGGTCGCGGTCGTTGACGAAGACCGCCTGTTTCGCGACACCACCCAGATTGAGCCGAACCGCTTCATCGAACTGTGCCGTCAGCACCAGGTGGATGTGCTAACGCCGACAACGCACTACGTCTTCCATGACGGGCTGATGGGCGCCAACCACAGCAAGCTGTTCCGGCAGAAGGCGGAGCACGCCGCCGACTACATCACCTACCACCTCAAGCAGCGGTTGCACCCGGCACGGGCGCGGCTGGAGCGAAAGGGCGTGTGGGCGGGCACTTCCACGCCTGTCGGTTATATGCTCGACCTGCGCTCGCATTTGCCTGACGGCACCGAGAACCCACAGCATCGCAAGTTGGTGCGCTTCGCGCCCCACGCGGACGTGCTGCTGGCGCAGTTTGAGCTGTTCCGGACGTATAACGGCAACATGCAGCGCACCTGGCGCCACCTGGACGAGCAGGGTCCGGTCTTCCCCGACGTGCCGCCGGGACAGGTGCCCCCTGGTCATCGGCTCATCTTGCAACTGAAGCGCCGCAGCCGCGGTGTGCCGGGTTACTTGCCCGCCTACAACACCCTGCGCTACATCTTCACCAATGTGGTTTACCTGGGGCACTGGGTGTACCAGGACGAGGTGGTGCAGTGGCACAACCACGAGGCGCTGATCCCGGAGGCGCTGTTCATGTTTGCCTTCAACCGGATTTCACGAACCGACTTCTACGGCAACCCCAACCCGCACTACTGCCCGCAGAACCCCCGCGTGCGCCACGACCGTCCCGACCGCCGTCTGGTTGCCCCCCCCACCTACGCGGGGCTGATCACTTCCGATGACCTGCCGGGACATCCCGGACGGCAACTGACCACCGTCTGGGATAACAATCACGCCATCGGGCGCTATCGCTATGTGCTGCGGGGTGCGGAATTCACGGACAAGAACCGGTGGATCATCGTGTCCGAGCCTGTAGACGCCAGCATTGACCAACTGCTCGTTGACAAGCTGCGCACCACCCAACACGACGCGGCGGCGTGGCAGCAGGCGTACGCGCAGGTGAGCGCAGGCGAGTCCGCCGACCAGCGGGTGGTGCGGCGGCAGCTTCGCGACGCGATGACCGCGCAGGAGCAGACACTGACCAACTACAAAGCAGCGACGCATGAGGGGTTGCGGGCGCGGTTAGAGGCGGACTATGCGGCGGGAGAGGAGCGGGTGGCGGCCCTGCGCCGACAGGAGGCGGCGTTAGCAGCAAAACAGGCTAGCCAGCGGGACTTAAAGGACGCCCAGACGGCGCTGGCGACGCTGCTGGACAGTTGGGGGCGCGTGTCGGCGGGGCACAAGCGGCAGTTGGCGGAGTTGTTGATGCGCGGCATCACGATGAGCCAGCAGGCGCGCACCTGCAAACGGGTGGTGGTAACGTGGGTCGACGAGAGTCAGTCGGAGGGGTTGGTTTGGGGTGCGCGCGGGCGCAAGTGGACGGCGACCGACCGCGAGACGTGCCGGGAGCTGATCGAGTCCGGGGCGCCGCAGGTACAGATCTTGCGGGCGCTGCCGGAGTACACCTGGCGCAACATCAAAGATCAGTACGCCTACTACTTCAACAACGGCAGCCGTGAGGGCATTTACAGCGGGGAGCAGCCGTACACGCAGGGCACGCGCTGGCAGGACACAGAAGAGTACCGTGCCGAGCAGGAGGGCGGAACGGCGGCGAGTTCCAGTCCTTCAATAACGCTGCCAGGTCATCGGCTGATGAGGAGAGCAGCGCGCGCGCGCACAAC
>CAYVGI010000229.1:0-4511 GCA_964451095.1 uncultured Anaerolineaceae bacterium | reverse complement strand
CAGCCGAGTTCGCTGCATAGATCACACGGTCTCCATAAAACTGGGGGTAGACCAATGCTACGCTTCTGAGAAATTCAGACTTGGAAACAGGCTGGAAACGTTCGAAGCAGGTTCCGGCGGGCTCGCAGCAAAACCGCCCCTCGGCGGTTTTTTGTTTTGGCAACATCCGCGCACCTGCAATACAATTGAGCCGTTCCCACGCACACAAGTAAGGACAAGCGCTCGTGACCACTTTCATCCAGGCGATTGCGAACGTGTTCCGTTCGCTGTTTGGCGGTGTGCCCGCCCAGGCGACCGAGCCCCCGCCTGCTGAGCGGGACGAAACAGACCTGTTCGACGAACCCGAACCGCCGCGCCGCATCGCCGCATCTGCCACCGCGCCGCCCCCGCCGCCCACATCGCCGCCGCTGGCAGCACCCCGCCTGATTGAGACCATCACAGACGCCGCCAGCGCCACCCCCACCGTAGAACAACTCACCGCGCAGGCGACGTCCCGCGCCCGCATTGAACACGCGCTCGTGCTGCCCACGTTTGATTTCCGCGACTGGTTCGATGCCACCGTGCAGTACACCAATGCCTTCCCGCGCACGGTGATTGTGCGCTCGCCTGCCGGGAACAACCTCAACCGCTACAAGACCGTGACCGCCGTTGCTGCCCCGCGCACCTGGTTTAACGATGACCCGCTGTTTCACATTCGGCGGGCGTACCCGGTGGTGGTGTCTGTAGATGTGATTAACGCGACCACGCCCGCACAGCTTGCCGCCGCCCTGGAGGAGCGTGTGCGGACGAATCGGCGCTTTGGCAGCGATGCCAACGTGTTCACGCGCTTTACGCTAGACTGGATGACGGACAGCTTCACATTGCAACTGGTGCGCGTGTTCGATGAGGTGCTGCCCAACGGACGCCCGAACGAAGGCATTGACGTGGCGGTCACGGAGGGGACGACGGTGCGGGCGGCGGCGGTGGGCACGGTCGCCCGCGTGGAAACAGACGAGAACAATAGCCTCGGCTATGGTGCGTACGTGCAAATTGCCTCCACTGCGGACGACGGCGCACGTTATGTCGTTACGTACACCAACTTGCAGGACATTGTCACGGCGGCGGGGCGCACCGTCAGTGCAGAGGAACCGATTGGTGCGAGCGCGGGCACGATGGTCAAAATAGTGGTACAGCAGGAGGGCGTAAACACGGGGGCGCGTTACCCGCTGCCCAGTGTGATTGACCCGCAGCCGCTGCTGTACGTGAACGGGCTGGCGCTGCGTTCCACGGTCACGGCACCGCTGAACATCCGCAGCGGGCGTGGCACCCAGTTCAGCCGGGTGGGGGACATGGCAAACACCGAGGACGCCTACACGTTGGAACTGCACGGCATCACCCTGCGCAAGATGAACACCACCAGCAGCGACAACCAATGGGTCAACGTGGACACTGCCAGCGGTGTGACTGGCTTTGCGGCGGCGTGGTTCTTGCAGGCACGCTCGCCCTACTCCACGTTACCCGCCACCGACTTCAACGGCGTGAACCTGGACTTGCTGAATGCGCTGGGCAAGCCTGCCCCCAACCGCCTGGGCAACGTGACCTATGTGCGCCTGCCCTACAACGTGAGCCGGGGCGTGGGCAGCCAGGACTTAAACGCCGCGTTCGAGCTGTACGCGCCCTACATTGACGCGCTGCACAACGCGGGCAAGCAGATCATTCTCGTGTACACACACCAGACGTATGGTGAAGGCGCGGGCTTTGTGTGGCCCCAGATGACACCCGACCGCTGGCGTGAGCTAAGCCTGCGCTTTGCGGATTTTGTCGGGCAGATTGCCCGCCAGTACCGGGGCAAGATCGCCGCCCACCAGATTTGGAATGAGCAGGACACACGCACGGGGCGTGCTGCTGTGCCCGTGCCCCCGGGGGACTACGCGGGCATTCTCACCAGGGCGATTCAGTCCATCCGCGCGGCGGATAGCACCACCCCCATCATCACAGGCGGGCACACGAGCGGTCCGGGCACGGGCGCTGCTTATGCCCGCGCCACACTGGACGCGATGCCGGGCAGTGTTCGCCCGGATGGTATCGCCGCGCATCCCTACGGGCGCGGTCCCGATCCGTCGTCGAAGTATGCGATTTTCGGGAGCATAGATGACAGTGTGCAGGCGTACTATAACGTGCTGCCGGGGCGGCGGGTGTGGTTCTCGGAGTGGGGGGTGCTCAATGCACAGGGGCAGCCCGCAGCGGAGATACGCGACTACGCGGTGAGCTTCCTTGAATATCTACAGGCGACCCATCCAGATAAAGTCGCGGCGGCGGTGTGGTACGGCTGGGCAGATACAATGGACAACGGCTATGGGCTGGTCAGCCGTAATGACCTGCCCAAAGAGCCGCTATATTCCAACTACATCCGCATAGAGTGACGCCCGCCCGCTAGTGCGACCCCGGTGTCGGGGGTTAGCGTGCCAAACCCTGGACGCTAGCGCCCTTCGTTTTCGATGTAGCGGTCGAATAGGGATTCGTAAATCTTCACGTCAACGGGCTGGAAGCCATACGCGTCCAGGTCGTTGATGTCGCCCATGCGCTTGATAACGATTTCACGCGGCACGGCGAGGTCTTCGCTGTAGGTGTACAGCAGGCGGATAGGCAGAACGTAGTCTGCCGGGTTGCCGAGTCCGTCCTGTGGCGCATTCCCCACCCAATCGTGGGCGTTCGCAAGGTGGGCACCGTCTGCGAGCATTGCCTGCGCGACAATCTGGTTGTCCGGTGTGGTCTTCATGATGGCAAGCTGCAAGCCCCCCATAAATGCCTCACGGAAGCGGTCGTAGACCTCGCGGCTGATGCCCACGGCGTCGTCACGGTTCCAGGTTGCGGGGACGAGAAGAATCGCTGCTTCATTCATGTTTGTGTTATTACCTGATAGCTACATTCGATTACAGCATACAGGCTTAACTATCTGTGTTGGATGTGTATCAACGACGGATGAAGGGGTGGTGATTACCCATGGCAGCGCAACACCGGGTACCTGTGCAACATAGCGTGGTTGTGTATTCTTCTACCATGCGGACACGCAGAAGCGTGTCCCTACAGGTCATCACGGGTTTGTAGGGACGGCATTCTTGCCGTCCGCCGCCTGAGAAGACCCGACCACGTTATTGTGTGTACCTACCCAACACCGAAACCGCACTGCTAAACGGGGAGGTAAGGAAGGGGAAGGGACGCTGCACGCAACGTCCCCGCTGATAGCTACTCTAGTGACCAGATGCGTGCGTTGGAGAACACACAGCCGGATTCGCCCGTATTGCTGAAAGTGCCCGACACAATCGAGACGGTATCCCCCGTGTTTGTCTTGTCCACCAGGCGCACCGCCTGCTGCCCGTTAACGAACAGCACGAACTCGTCGCCTTGCCCCACCAGCACAATATCGTTCGTGCCGCTGGCGGTCACGTCCAGCGTGTCCACAATTTCCAGGTTGCCCAGCGACCACTCCGCGTTGCTGCGGATGAAGAAGCGTGCCTCGTTCTGGCGGTCAACCTCGGCGGTGTAGTAGTTGTCGCCGTCCACGCGGCGGAAGCTGAAGCCGCAGTAATCCTCTTTCGGTCCGGGACCCCACTCAAACGTTGCTGCTGCGACGAAGTCGGGGAAGTCGCCACGGAAGATCTCACCGACGATGACGTTTTCGTCGCCGCCCAGGTCAAACGTAAATGACGGGATGGTATCGCCAAACGTCAGGTCTGCCGGGGAGATGCCCATTACAGTCAGTTCGTCCTCAATGTCGGCAGTGTCCGCCGTTTCTGGCGTTTCCGTCTCGATCTCTTCCTCGGGTTCGACGGTGGGCAGCGGTGCCTCTGTTGGCTCACCCACGGGGGGCTGGGTGTTCGTCGGCGCGGGCGTGGACGTGGGCTGTGCCTGCTGCTGCGCGATGGCGGTGCTCTGAGCGGCTAGCGCGTTCTCCTGCGCCTGGAGTTGTGATGCTTGTGAGGTCACTGTGACCTGCAAGTTGGACGCTTCCAGCGACAGGTCGTTGGCTTCGGTTTCCAGTGCGTTCACTGTGGCGACTGCGTCTTCACCTTCAACAACCGCGACTTCCGCCGCGATGGTGGCACGGGCACCAACGTCTGCTACCCGGGTGGCGTTGTCGTCTAGTTCGGCGGCGGTGGTGCTGGCGGCAGCGACACTATCTGCAATCTCCGTGGACTGGGCACGGGCGGTGCTGCGGGCGTTCGCGGCAGACGTCGCGGCACGCTGTGCGCTGCGGGTTGCGGTTGCTGCTGCCTCTGCGCCTTCCGTCTCTACTGCCTCTAACTCGGCGGCGGCGGTTTCTGCCGCCTCGGTGCCGCTGGTTTCCAGGTCGTCGATGTCGGCGGCGGCGGTTGCTGCTGCCTCTGCGCCTTCCGTCTCTACTGCCTCTAACTCGGCGGCGGCGGTTTCTGCCGCCTCGGTGCCGCTGGTTTCCAGGTCGTCGATGTCGGCGGCGGCGGTTGCTGCTGCCTCTGCGCCTTCCGTCTCTACTGCCTCTAACTCGGCGGCGG
>CAYVGI010000228.1:0-4559 GCA_964451095.1 uncultured Anaerolineaceae bacterium | reverse complement strand
TCGCGCACAATGCCGGTTAGCTCACTGATGGTGACACCCTCGCTGTAGTTGGGCTGGCGTCCGTCCACCACGAAGAACAGCAGCCGCTCACCTGTTTCGTCCACGGCGAGCGCGGTGCGCGGTGCCAGTTGATAGTACAGCATCGCCCCGCCCCGGTAGCGCGGCTCCCAGGTTAGCCCGTCCCGCAGGAACCAGTAGTAGCCCGCCACCGCGTTGTACAACCCATCTGCGGGCGCGGCGTCGATGCTCACACGATTATCTGCGGAGAAGTACGCGCCCCGGAAGCCGCGCCGAGCGTCGGAATAGACCTCACCCTGCGCTGCGGCAATGCCAACAATGTCTACGGGGTCTCCGGCGGTGGGCAGCGGGGAGAACAGCCGCCCCTCACCGGAGAAGAAACCCGCGTTAATCGCCAACTGTGCCCCGCTCTCGCTCAGGTACTCGGATGTCGTGCGGGCGCGGATTTCGTAGGGGGCGCTCACCTCGTCATCTGGCGGCGTGACGGCGAACTGCACGTCCGGGTGCGTCAGGTCAATTTCCACAACGTGGATCACCAGCGGGCGCGGGTCGCTGCGTACATCGCGTGTGTAGGTGATGCCCGCAAACAGCACCTCGTCCGCTACGGGGTCGGGTTGGGTGCGGTAGGTCATCACCTGCTGGTAGCTGTTCACGCCTGTGATGGGCACCGCCACCAGAATTAGCCCTAATGCCGCCGTGCGTGTGAGCAAACGCCCAATACGGATGCGCCACAGCAGCCACGCCATCGCAATCAACAAACCACCGCTCATGATGAAAAACAGGTTACCCAGCAAGCGCGTCTCGCCTCGTTATTGTGTGCAATCATTCAAAACGTCAGACAGTCTACAGGGCATGGGGCTTACGCGGTGCCCTCAACCTGCAGACAGATGTTAGCGTTTGCCTAGCGCAGCACGCCCGCGCCGTCCGTGGGGCGGCTGATGTACACGGCTGGCTCGTGGGGCGTATCGGCACGGTAGCGGGCGGTCACCTGCGCGGCGAAGTCGTCGGCGTCACCTGCCCGGACGAGCGCCACCGCACACCCGGCAAAGCCGCCGCCCGTCATGCGGGCACCGTAGCAGGCAGGGTGCGCCTGCGCGTGCTGCACCATCGCGTTCAGCGCATCGGACGAAATCTCAAAGTCGTCGCGCATACTCACATGGCTGGCGTCCATCAGCCGCCCGAACGCCGCCGCGTCGTTGTTGTGCAGCGCGTCTCGTGCTTGCAGCACACGCGCATTCTCGGTGATGACGTGGCGGGCACGCTTGCGCGGCAAAACGTCTAGTTCCTGTTCCCGCGCCTGGAACTGCGCCAGCGTCAGGTCGCGCAGCTTGGGCACCCCGAAGTGCGCCGCCGCTGTTTCGCACTGCTGCCGCCGCTCATTATATTTGCTGTCCACCAGCCCACGCCGCGTGCCCGTGTCCAAGATCGCCACAACGGTGCCCGTGGGCAGCGGCACGGGTTCGGTTGCTAAGCTGCGGCAGTCAATCAGCAAGGCGCTGCCCGCCTGCCCGTTCGCGCTAATCATCTGATCCATAATGCCGCTGCCAAGCCCCAACCACTCGTTTTCCACCCACTGCCCCATCTTCGCCAGCGCCACGGGCGCGATGTGTAAGTCGCTCACCACGGCAAACGCCTGCCCCACCGCCATCTCTGTAGCGGCAGACGACGACAGCCCCGCGCCGATGGGCACATCCCCGGTAATCACGCCGTCCCAGCCGTGCAGCGTGTGCCCCGCGTCCTGTAGCGCCCGCGTCATGCCCTTGACGTACTCGGCAGGGCTCATGTCCTCGCGCTGGAAATCGGTCAGGTCGAACGCGAGTGTTTGGTCGAAGTTGGTCGCGTAGAGCTGCACCTGTGTGCCGTGGTTCGGGCGCAGCGCGATGTACACCGCGTGTTCAATCGCCATGGGCAGCACAAAACCGTCGTTGTAGTCCGTGTGTTCGCCGATCAGGTTCACGCGCCCCGGTGCCCGCACGATGTGCGCGGGCAGCTCCTCGTAGTGTGCCGCGAAGGTTTTCTCTAGTTGTTCTAACAGGGTCATCATCGTTTTCCGTGAGTGTGCGGGATAGAGTCGGACTGCATGATCGCGCAGGGTCGTCATGGACAGCGCGACCACGCTGATTATAATCGTCGCGATTTGCAGGACATAAGGTGAAACGACTACAGATGTTGCGCTGGCTGTGGATGAGCACCCTGCTCACGGCGTCCGTCACGCTGGTGATGTGGCAGGGACTGAACGAGAACTTTGAAATTGAAAATGAGCGCGTCACCACCACGATTGACGCTTTTGGCGTGGAGCAGCAGTCTGTGGTGGGCACACTGCTGAACACGGGCAGCGATGCCTACGCCGATGTGCAAATTTTCGCGGAACTGATTGACGCGGACGACGAGGTCATCGGCGAGGGCTTTGGCATCCTGGTGAACCAGTGCGGCAAGAACGTGCCGCTGGATTATGCGCTGCAACCAGACGCAGCACAGCGCTTTGCCGTGCCGCTGGAGTTCTACGGTGAGGAGACCGACTACGACCGCATCGACTTCACACCGCAGGGCGTTGCCATGCCACCCGCCCGCCAGCGCCGCACCCGCCTGCCCGATGGCATCAAGGAGATTAGCGACCGTGAGATTGCCGGGATGGAGTGGGTGATTGAGCAGCGCAGGCTAGACCCCGACGCAGGTGCAGCCAGCGAAACCGAAAATGTGGTCACGGCGCTGCTGTATGGTGTGGGCTGCCACCGCGACGTGTTCACCACCTACGATTGGCACCGCTATGAACTGGAAACCGAGCGCGACCTGCGCGTGCGCCATCCGCGTGAGGACGAAGCGACCGCCCCAGAAACCATTGAGCGGCTGATGCTCACCGACCCGACGCTGTACAACCGCTCCTACCTCAGCTACCCGCCCAACGGCGGCGGCAGGCTGGTGCACCAGGACCGAATCAACACGCTCATCACAGCGGAGGCAGACGGCACGTTCCGCCGCATCATCGACGAAGAACTATTCCGCAGCACCTTGCAGGGCATCTACTGGCTGCCAGACGAGCGCTTTGTGGCGTATTACTACGGCGGCTATGGCGACGGCGTGACCTACCTGGCGGCGAGTTCTGCTGGGGCGTACTTCAGCACACCGGAGCGCTTCAGTGTCCCCTCGGTGACGGTGCCCGGTGCCACGCCCGACCTATCGCGCTTCATCGTGGGTGGCACGTACAACGACGACGAAACGCCGGGCTTCTACCTCAAGATGCCCGCCGCCGTGAACTTCGAGCGGCTGTTCGAGTGGGAGAACCTGCCCGGCAACAACTTCCCTGCGCCGGTGTACCGCTCACGGGGCGGCGTGCAGGTGGAAGATGTGATCTACTTTGCGCTGCCAGAGGGCGACCCCGCCAGCGCAGACGCCGATGTGCACCTCTATTGCTACGACCGCCGCGAGGCAGAACTCACGCAATTGGCACCGCTGCCGCTGCAACTGGGCACGGAAGACCGCGCCACCATGCACCTGTCACCGGATGGGGAGTTAATCGCACTGGGTGCGAACGGCATCAACGGTGGGCTGTGGCTGCTGGATTTGAGCGCGTTTGGGGCGTGCTATCCGTAGGGTGTATTTGGCAGGAGCCAATGACCGGGTTCACGCACAGCATATCTGCTTATCACATCGCGCAAAAACAAACGGCAGCCACCAACTCGGGCTGCCGCCTGTCGATCATGCGAAGTGTGCCGCGCCTGAGCGCTAGTCGGTTTCCTCGAAGCGCAGAATCTGGAACTTGACCTTGCCGTCCGGCGTTTTGACCGTGACGACATCGCCAACCTTTTTACCTAGCAGCGCCTGCCCCACCGGGGACTTGGTAGAGATCCCCCGGCGGCTGTGCACCACCTCCGCGCTGTCCAGCAGGTCGAACACGATCTCCTCGTCTTCATCAACGTCCAGCACAACCACACGGTCGCCCGCGTTGGCGGTGTCCGGGTCGGGGTCTTCGTCCAGCACTACGGCGTTGGCAAGGATGCGCTTAATGTTCACGATGCGCTCGTCCACGTAGTTCTTTTGGGACAGGATGTTAAACAGTTGGGGGTCTTCGCCTTCGCTGTCGGTCTCGCTGCGGATTTCGTTCAACCGCTCGGCGATCTCTGGAAGTTCCACATTTTCCAGGCGGCGTAGTTCCTTCTCAAGGGACTCGTAGCCCGCACGGGTGAGATAGTGTTCATCTGCCATCATGCTGACCTTTCAATCACTAGGCAAGTTGTGAAAGTAATACAGGGGGAAACACGAAATAATAGTAGGGGAGTGCTCGTAAGAAAAGCATCTTTTTTGGGATGAGTTGGTTAGAATGGCAGGGATTTTAAGCACTCCAATACAGGTGTCAATATGGAACTTCCTACACAAAACTTGCCCGCCCCCAACCGCGACGTTCACAAGATCCTTAACGCTGCTGTAACGCCCCGCCCCATTGCCTGGGTAAGCACGCTGGGCGCGGGCGACGCGCCCACCCTCGCGCCGTACAGTTTCTTCAACGCCATCTGCTCCTATCCGCCCTAGGTGCTGTATTGCCC
>CAYVGI010000227.1:0-4675 GCA_964451095.1 uncultured Anaerolineaceae bacterium | reverse complement strand
TTGAAGAGACTTACTGCAAAAAGGATTGTTTGACTTGCCACGTAAACCCGCTGGTCAGTCCGTTACCAAAGAAGACATCATCCAGGCAGCAGCAGGCGTGCTCAAGCAAAAGGGCTACGAGGCGACGACCATGAACGACATCGCCGCTGCTGTAGACCTCACTGCCGCTAGCCTATACCACCACTTTGAAAACAAAAACGCGCTGCTGCTTGCCGTGCTAGAGGGCGGCATTACCCATGTGCTGAACCGCATCGAGCCGATTGCACAGCGCGACGACCCCGCCGCCCAACGCCTACGAGAGATGATCGCCGTGCACATCACCATCCTGACGGAGAACACCACCGTGGGCGCGGCAATGGTGTTCGAGATTGGCTCGCTGCTGGGCATAAAGGCACCCGCGGCGGGCAAAAGCTCACGGGATTTTGCCACACGCCGAGAGGCGTTCATCAGCCGCCGAGATGCGTTCGAGCAGCACTTCCAGCAGGTGGTTCAGCAGGGCATCGCCGCCGGGGAGTTCCGGGCGGTGGATGTGCCGATTTTCGTTAAGACGATGCTGGGCGCACACAACTGGGTGAGCGTGTGGTACCGCCCCGGTGGGCGCTTGGACGGCGGGACGATTGCCGACTGCATGGCGGATACGTTCTTGCGGGCACTGGAACCCGAACGCGGCGGTTGACGTCAGCGTTGGCGAACCGTTGCATAAAAACATCGCTGTATGGCAGCAATTTGCTGTACACTAGTTGGCAAAACGACCATGCTTGTTGAGGAATGCTCGATGTCTGATTTTATTATGGAAACGAAAAGCCTGCGTAAGTCCTACGGCAAGTTCACCGCCGTAGAAGACCTGTCGCTGCGGGTGCCGGAAGGTGCGATTTACGGCTTTGTGGGACCGAACGGTGCTGGCAAAACCACCACCATGCGGATGCTCACCACACTCACCCGCCCGTCCAGCGGCGAGGCGTGGATTGCCGGGCACTCCGTGGCAGAGGAACCGCGCAGCGTGCGCCAGTCCATCGGCTACATGCCAGATAAGTTTGGTGTGTACGAAGACATGCGCGTGTGGGAGTACCTGGACTTCTTCGCTGCCTGCTACGACATCCCGGAGAAGGAGCGCAAGACGCTCATTGACGACCTGCTAGAACTGGTTGACCTCACCCACCGCCGCGACGACATGGTGGACAAGCTGAGCATGGGTATGAAGCAGCGTCTGTCGCTGGCACGCACGCTTGCCCACGACCCCAAGGTGCTCATCCTGGACGAGCCTGCTTCCGGGCTTGACCCGCGTGCCCGTGTGGAAATCCGTGAGTTGTTCGTGGAACTGGCGAACATGGGCAAGACGATCTTCTTCTCCACGCACATCCTGGCAGACGTGCAGGAAGTGTGCACGCACATTGGCATTATCGAGGGCGGGCAGATGATCGCGCAGGGCAGCATGGACGAGATGCGCAGCGAACTGGCACCGCACACCTACCTCATCATCAAGACGAAGGCACCCGACGACTTCGACAAGATTAAGGCGCTGCTGGACGGCGACGAGCACGTCACCGAAGTGATCCAGATTGAGCCGGAAGGCGGGCGTGAGCGCGTGCGCGTGGAGTACACAGGCGACGAGGACGGTGCCATTGCGCTGCGGCGCAAGCTGTTCGCGCAGGAAGACATCGGCATTGTGGACATCAACGAGGAAACCCGCGACCTCGAATCCATCTTCATGAACATCACCAAGGGCATTGTGACGTAGGGCAAGACAGCTTTTCGCCGTAGCGTGCTGGGTGCAGCGCTGCTGTGCCCAACGCGCAACACAATGCGTTTCCTCTAGCGTGCGCTTGCCCCCGGCAGCGTGAAGTAGAACGTGCTGCCCTGCCCGACCTCCGATGCCAGCCACATCTTGCCGCCGTGCCGCTCGATAATCTTCTCCACGATGGTTAGCCCCGCGCCCGTGCCGCCGCCATAACGATTGCGCCCGTGCAGCCGCTTGAAAACACGGAAGATGGTATCGTGGTGCTTTGCCGGGATGCCGATGCCGTTGTCCCGCACATAGAACGTGACCGCGCCCGGTGTGTTGTCCGTTGGTGGCAGTGCACCGATCTCGATTTGCTTGGCGTCGCTGTCGTTGTACTTGATGCCGTTGGCGATGAGGTTTGCAAATACCTCGCTCACGCGCACCGGGTCACAGTAGATGCCCGGCAGCGGGTGCACCTGTACCGTGGTGTTCGTTTCTTTTATGCGGTAGCTGAGCGTGTCCAGCACATCGGCGACCAGCGCGTTAGCGTCCGTTTCCACCAGGTCTAGCTCCAGCCGCCCCACCCGAGAGAACTCCAGCAGGGCGTTCACCAGTGCCTCCATGCGCTGGCTCAGCCGCATGAGTGTGCGCAGCTTGTCTGTGCCGTCGTCTGGCAGCAGGTCGCCGTAGTCTTCTAGCAAAAATGCCGCGTAGTTGTGGATGCCCCGCAGCGGCTCTTTCAGGTCGTGGGATGCGACGTAGGCGAACGAGTCCAGCTCGTCGTTGCTGCGGTTCAGCTCCTCGTTCAGCTTGGAGAGGATGTCTGCACGCAGGCGCAGCTCTCCAGACAGGCGCAGCACGGTATCTACGATGATGGTGCGCAGCCGCCCGGCGATTTGCACTTCCCAGTCTTGCCAGGGCACTGCTTCTAGCGCAACCACCTCCTGCCAGGCGGCAAATGACTTGCGTGGGTGCACCCGCCCGGTGCCATCGCTATCTAAGGCGCGTTTGGTCGGGTCGCCGCCCCACTGCACACTTTTAACCTGCTCCGCCCGGAACCAGAAGATATAGTCGCCCTGCGCGTGCGAGATGCAAATGGCAAGCAGCCCGCTGACGGTATCCTTCAAGTGGGTGAACGTCGGCTCTAGCCGGGCGAGCGACGCTGTTTGGAACACATTGGCGCGGGTGTGGTGTTGCAGCCAGTCTGCAATGGCGGCGATGTCATCTGCGTCTGGCGCAGCGCCCAGGGTGTGTGCTGTGCCACCGAAGTACACTGCCGCCCCGTCCGCCTCAACCAGTTCGAGCACGCTGGGGTGCTGCGCCACCAGCCCGCTCACAAAATCCTCGTTCTCCTCCTGCCCGGACATTGCCTCTACTAGCTGTGTGAGCACCTGTTCGGCGTGTGCCTGCCTGTGGCGGTTGGCGGCGGCAGTGCGCTCCGCGATTTGCACAGCAAGCACCTGCCCCAGTAGTTCACACGCGGCACGCACATCGTAGCTGACAATGCGCGGCGTGGTGTGGTGGCAGGCAATCAGCCCCCACAGGTCGCCGCCCAGCAGCACACTTACAGACATAGACGCGCTCACGCCCATGTTGCGCATGTACTCCCGGTGAATGGGCGACACGCTGCGCAACTGCGCAAACGACATATCCAGCGGGCGCGGGTCGTCCTCTACAGAGAGCATCTGCGCGGGTGTGTAATCATTGGCGTGGATGAGCCGAATGGGGTTTTGCACGTACAGGGCGCGTGCCTGCCGTGGGATATCCGACGCGGGGAAGTGCAGGTTCATGTACGTTTCCAGCGCGTCTTGCTTGTCTTCCGCCACTACAGAGCCGTTCCAGGTCGCGTCGAACTGGTAGACCAGTACCCGGTCAAAGCCGCTGGTTCGGCGGATTTCCTGCGCGGTGACAGCACACAGCGTCGCCAGGGAGTCTGCCTGTCGCATCCGCCGGATGGCACGCTGTACCTGCTTGTAGAGCATCGCCGTGTCCAGCGGTTCCGGCAGGGTGGGTTCTAGCTCGCATACCAGCCTACCGCCCGACGTGTGGTGCAAAATAGCGCGGTAGTGCGCGTTGATGGGCAGCGGGTTCAGCGTGATGAAGTCACCGTCGGTTTGCAGCACATCCCGGATGGTTTGCAGGTTCTCCGCGCCGATGAGCGCGTCAATCGGGTTTTCCAGCAGCTTATCTGGCGGGATGCCCAGCACAGCTTGCGTGTTGTCGCTGCACTGGACGATGGTGAGGTGGGGCGGTTGCAGCACGAGCAGCACACCATAAGGTTGGATGCTGCCCGGAATGTGAATCGGTTCGCGGTCGCAGGTGGTCAGGTCAAGGTTTTCAGGATGCCACCCGGCGCTCTTGTTTGGTTGCATACGTGTGTAACCACCGTTCAAACGTATCAAAGGTTTGGCACGCCGCCTCGATGACCGCCGTCTCGGTGTGCTCGTCCTGCACGCAGTCCGTCACCACCTGGCGGAACGCCTTCCACATCGCGCCCGTTTGCTCGGCGTAGCCGCTAAAAAAGCGCATTCCCGCGTCCGGGCGCACGCCTATTTGCTGCGTCAGGTGCCGGGAGATAATCTGCCCACCCAGCGTTGCGCCTTCCAGCACATACAGGCAGCCTATCATCGCGGCGGGGGCGTCGTACGCGGGCACATGCTCACACACGGGTAAGCGGTCAAGCTCGGTTGCAGATGCCAGATATTGTATATCATCTGCTAGCAAATGCACCTTACGACGGGCGTTTAATTGCAGTTGCGGCAGGGATACCGCCCAAGCGGCAAACGTGCGCTCAATGGGCAGGTAGTAACCGTAAAACGCTTGCAGCACGTCCAGGTACGCCGCTTTGGTAAGCGTGGGTGCCATCAGTTGGGCGGTGAGTGGGTGTGCTTCCAGGCGGTCGTGGTTTGCCTGGGTGTGCTGTTTGAGCAGGGTAAAGTCCATGGATTACGTCCT
>CAYVGI010000226.1:0-4685 GCA_964451095.1 uncultured Anaerolineaceae bacterium | reverse complement strand
ACCGCCTGCGCGACTGGCTCATCAGCCGCCAGCGCTACTGGGGCAGCCCCATCCCCATGCGCTACCCGCTGACCGCGTTGGACGCTCACGGCAATGATGTGCAGTTCGAGCAAGCGGTGGCGATGTCTGGTGGGATGCCGACGCTGGATAACGGCAACCTACAGGTGAACGACGGCTACGAAGTGATTGTGGGGCAACCGGAACCCGTGCCATCTGACGCGCTGCCCGTGGCACTGCCAGAGGATGTGGACTTCTTGCCGTCCGGGCGCAGCCCACTGACCACATATGCGCCGTTCCTGTATGCGAAGGGCGAAGACGGCACCTGGTACCGCCAGGAGACGGACACGATGGACACGTTCATGTGCTCGTCGTGGTATCACCTGCGCTATTTGTCCCCGAACGACCAGACAGCGCCGTTCAGCGCGGAGGAAGCGGCGTATTGGCTGCCCGTGGATGTGTATACGGGCGGGGCGGAGCACGCTACGATGCACTTGCTGTACACGCGCTGGTTCAACAAGGCGATTCGCGATCACGGCGCGTTTGATGATGCTAAGCGCATCGCAGCGGCGCACGGGCGCACGGCAGATGACCTGTTTGACGAGCCGATGATGCTGCTACGCAACCAGGGGCAGGTGCTGGGCGCGGAGCGTCCGGGGGATATGGTGCTGGCAAGCGGGCGCATGGACGGCGACCAGTTAATTGCTGACCGCGTGCAGGTGATTGACGGGGCGCTGGACGCCATGCCGGACGCCCCCGCTGTGTTCTACGGTGAGCTAGTGCGGCGGACGGAGAACGTGCTGCGCGTGCAAAACGCGGCAGGCGAGGAGATGATCGTCGTGGTGCCGGAAGAAGCAGTGGTAGAGATTCCGTCCATTGCGGGTGAAAACGACGTTAACCAGCTTAAGCACCACCTGGAAATCCAGCGGATGAGCAAGAGCAAAGGCAACGTGGTTGACCCCGACGCGCTGATCGCACAGTACGGTGCCGATGTGGTGCGGGCGTACCTGATGTTCGGGTTCGACTGGCAGAAGGGCGGTCCGTGGAACGACGACCAGATTAGCGGTGTGGTGCGCTGGGTGAACGATGTTTGGGACTTTACGCAGGCGGATGCCCCGGCGGGCGACCCCGACCCGGACGCCGAGCGTGCGCTGGAGCGTGCGGTGCACAAGGCGATCCGGCAGGTGGACGAGGGGTTGGAGACGTTTAGCTTTAACACGGCAATTGCCGCGCTAATGGGGCTGCGCAACGACATCAAGGCAGTGCTGCGTGCCGGCAACGTGAGCGCGGACGCCTGGCGCGATGCGCTGTGCACGAACCTGCTGCTGATGGCACCGTTCGCGCCGCATGTGACGGAGGAACTGTGGGCGCACCTGGGCGGCGAGTACAGTGTGCACGCGCAGCCGTTCCCGGTTTACGACGCGGAGAAGGCGAAGGACGACAGCGTGGAACTGGTGATTATGATCCAGGGTAAGCCGCGCGGCACGGTGGACGTGGCGGCGGACATCAGCAAGGACGAGGCGATTGCGGTTGCGCTGGCGAGCGAGGTCGCGCAGAAGCACATCAACGGCGGCGAACCGCGCAAGATCATCTTTATTCCGGGGCGCCCGGGGCAGCCGGAGCCGAAGGTGAACATTGTGATTTGAGTGGTGGGTGCATGGCGGCGGGAGTGCCCCCCCCCGCCGCTACAGCGCCCACCTAATCAGCGTGCACGCGCTTTAACTAAGCCAGCGGAAAATCAGCAGTTCCTCGCACCAATGGCGGGCGCCAGTGGCACGCGTATTGTTGGCAACTTCTAACCGCCTGTTGTAGACTCAAGCGTCCGTAACAAACGCATTAAGGGAATTTTCATGAAAAATTACAAAAGTTTGTGTGTGATGGTTTTGCTCTGCTTGCTTGTTGGTGTTGCGTACGCTCAAGACGGAGCGCTAGGGGAATTGTACACGTCTGAGGTGGTAGCCTGCCCGGATTTCGCGGCAGCGTTAAACAACGTCGTCCCGAGCCAACTGGACGCTGACAGTGAGGTTGAGGGCGAAACCTACGAGTGTGGCATCATCTACGTGCCGGAGAATCACGATAATCCTGAGGGACGTGTCATCGAGTTGTTGTACCTGCGGCTATTCAGCACTAGCCTCGCGCCGGAGCCAGACCCGGTGTTCCACCTGGCGGGCGGTCCCGGTTCTTCTGGGACAATCGAAATGTCCATCGGTGCGGCAATTTACCGCAACTACCAGTTTATCCGCCAACGGCGAGATATCATCGCCTACGATCAGCGCGGAACGGGCTATTCCGATTATTTGGTGTGCGCCCCCTTCGATACCGCCTATGCCGTGTTGGAAGAACGCATCGCTGCCCCGGAACTGACAGAGGCGTTGGCGCAGCTTGAGGCGCAGCCTGCCTTCCTGCTTCCTAGCACTCGGTGTGGGGTGGCATACGCTGCGACCGGAACTGACCTCTCCTTTTACAATAGCGTATCTAGCGCGCAGGACATTGCCGTTCTCGCTGATGCACTGGGCTACGACGGTCAATACAATTTAATCGGAACCAGCTACGGCACACGGCTCGCCCAGACCGCCATGCGCCAAACACCGGATCGGGTTCGGAGTGTGGTGCTAGATGGCGTGATTGTAGCAGATGTAAGCAACATCGTAACCACGATCAACAAACGTGCCGACGCCTACCAGACGGTGTTTGATGCCTGTGCAGCGGACAGTGCCTGTAACGCTGCCTACCCCAACCTGGAAGCACGCTTTGGCGCATTGCTAGCACAACTGGCGGAGAACCCAATCCCGGTAGACCCGCCGATTCTGGTCGCACCGATCTTTGTGAACGATGGTTGGATTGGGGAGCCTAACACACAGCCCGTGCTGAGCGAGATTGGAACAGATTTCTTCGTCCAGCTACCCACGGCGATGGATTCGCCGTATGCGCTAGGCGGTATCTCTGGCGTCGTTCCTGCGCTGATCCAGGCAGTGGAAGACGGCGATATTGAATTCGTGCGGGAATTCATCTCAATGGGCATCGAACCACAGCAACCCACCTCGCCGGTACAACCGTCGAATGTGCCGACAATCCCACCTTCGCGCCCAGAATTCGCCATCCCCCTGAACTTCCTACTTGCCCAGGCGCAGGCAAGTATTTCTGCCGAAAGCCTCAGTAATCGCTGGATTAACCTGGTGCTTGTGGATCTATTGGACCGGCTGACAAACGGAGAAGATCAAGCTGAGGTCATTGCAGACCTGATTGAGTTCAGTCTGCTACCTGCTGGCAGAACAAGTGCCGAGAATCTGAACGCCTTCACGGATGCCAACCTACTACCTGGGGATGCGTTTATCGCCCGTGAGCTGGTGAGCCAAATGTCGCGGGATGACTTATTCCAGACGCGCTGGTCTATCCAAGATATCGCCTTCAAACTGGGTGCCCCAGACGTAAGGCAAAGCTCCTCGCTGTACCAGTACGCCAACAACTGCTCAGAGGACACGGCTTTCCAGACTGTGGAAGATGTCGCTGCCTACCGTGAGACGGTTCCCTATCCACAGTTAGACTTCATTGAGTTGACCAGTTATGCGTTTGTGTTCTTCGCACCGTGTGAGCTGTTCCCACCGTCGATCTTAGATGAGAGTTTCTTTGGCGAGTTCGACAGCGAAATTCCGGCACTGGTGATCAACGGTGGCGTGGACATTGCGACACCGATTGGCTTCGCACGTACAGTGCCAGATTACCTGGAGAACAGTTTCGTGGTCGAGTTCGAAAACATCGGTCACGTGGTCACCAGCCTAGACCCGACGGGCTGTTCCGGTTCGATTGCGGCGGCATTCTACGATGACCCGTCCAGTGAGCCGAACATCAGTTGTACAGAATCCGCGGTGTTTGACTTCGAATTCGAAATCGTCGAATAATCTCTGCCCGTGTGATGACCGCCAGAACGTAGGCGGTCATCCTAACGGGGCTGTGTCGTCGTGTCGCCAACGAATACACGCCGATACTTGTCTTACATCTATGAGAAGCTGCATCACAGGTTAGCGGTTGACCGGGGGTGCTTAGGTATTGTGGTACAGTCCGCGCCCGCATCGGTTTGACTTCAGCGAGACGGTGTTTCCCCTGCATCCAGGTCGCTGAAAACTATTTCGTGCGCTTACTTCAACCCTCTCCGGTTGGAAAGGCATGTGAATATGTGGATGAAGTCAAGTCATCTTTTCTATGCTGTGCTATCAACAGGACGCTCCCCCTCCGTTGCCAGCACCGCCTGGGGTTTCCGGCGGCGGTTGGTGAGCGTGACGCCCGCAATGATGATCGCACCACCCAAAATCACGGTCGGGTGGATGACCTCACCCAGCAGGTTACCATGCCCCACCCCTGCACCAACGGGCGGGGACGGGTCGCATTCAAGTGATTCGGTTGCGTCGTTGCGTTACTGACCTTTAATGCTGTGGGTTATTAGAATCAAGCAAATCGAAGGCGATATCCCGTTTTTGGATTGGAAACTGGACTTCGACAAGGAGGTCGGTTGTGTCTTGCAAATGTGTGGAATTTAGGATGACGCCGTGCATCGGACCAGCAAAGGCATAGTCGTTCATTTCCGCCCACTCACCTATTGTGCTAAATCCAATATGCATCTCGTACGGTGTCCCCTTCTGAATATAGGTTGCCATCACATAAGATGGGATTTCGCGCACCACGAACGGTTC
>CAYVGI010000225.1:0-4776 GCA_964451095.1 uncultured Anaerolineaceae bacterium | reverse complement strand
GGTAAAGCGATTGTGAAAAAGGTTCTTAAGAACGCTCTAACCCTAAAAAGGTAAACTTTGGGCTACCCTAACGTCTGAATAGTACACGTATTTTTCAACAATCTTGGAGCTTAACCCCATGCAGAACCAATTGGATGCACAAGGAACCCCGATTCAATCGTCAGCACAATGGGTGCAGGCAGCAAATATGCAAGGCTCGCTGCCCCGCCGTGTTGGTGCCATCGCTGGGTTCGCCGGGTCGCTGGGTATCATCGCCATCGTGACGTTCATCGTCGCCCTCACCGGGAACGATCTGTTCACCGCACCGCGCATCATTGCCAGCGTCATCTACGGTGAAAACGTCAGTGGCTTTTTCCCGGTGGTCATCGGTACGGGCATCCACCTCGTAACGGGCACTGTACTGGGCTTCATCTTCGCGGCGATTATGCCCCGCATCTACCGTACAATGTGGATGGTTGCCGGGCTGATGTTTGGTTTCGTCGCGTTCATCGCCTCCGCGCTGATTGTGCTCCCGGTGATTGATCCCGTGGTGATGACGAGCAGCGCCAACTACTTCGTGCTGCTGGTTGCTCACATGGTGTATGGCTTCATCCTTGGGATTGCAGGCTCTACCTACGGTTTGTGGTGGGACCTGCCGGAGCGATTCCGCTAAGATTTAGTCGTTTGGGCAAGGGTCGGAATCGACCACCGGGGCGCGTTCGATGCGCCCCTGCCCCTTCGTCCGCCCCTCACTTACCCCTCACCCCCTGCACCACAGCACAAACCGCTTTTTCTTTCTATACCCCCTCCGTATTCCACCCTCCCAATTCCACCCCCCATCCCATTATCTGCACAGCGACCCCAACCATTAAACACGGACACACAGTGTGTTGTAGGCATTGTTGCTAAATAAAGCATAAAGAAATGCCGCCTGCGATAAGTTTTTTACGGCTTTTCGTTCATTCTCCCTGTTGTTTACTGGTATCCTATCACTAGCTCATTGTGACCTTATTGACTTTATCTATGATGAAAGTGCATAATGATCACAAATAGTTATTTGTGAAAAGTAGCCAATTAGACGGGTCGTATTCTATGCAAATCTCCAAAATTCTACAAAAACTGAAGAGTCGCTTCCTCTATCCGGTATATTGCAAATGGGGTGTTGGGCGTGTTGCACGAGGTAACTACGACGGCGCTGTGGCAGACTGCACACGCGCTATCGCGCTTGATCCCACCGGGGCACAGCCCTACCTGTATCGGGGTATAGCGCACTATCGGCTGGGCGATGTGGCGGCGGCAACCGCAGACTTTGAACAGGCGCTGCTAGCGGATACAAAGCTGGTGGGCGCGTACATCAACCTGGGAAACCTACACTACGACACGGGCAACTACCCGGAAGCAATCCGCAATTATAATCTCGCACTCTACTACGACCCCTCCAATGCGTCTGCCTATTACAACCGGGGGCTGGTTGCTACCTCACAGGGGCAGTATGCCAATGCCATCACCGATTACACGCGGGCGCTGCGCCTGGCACCGGAGTACAGCTTCGCCTACGGTAACCGGGGTGAGGTGTACTTCATGATGGGGCGCTACGAAGACGCGCTGCAAGACTTCAAGCAGGCGCACGAGCTGCAACCCCGGCTGCGCCGTGCGGTCGCTGGCATGGCGATTGCCTGCCATGCGCTGGGGCAGATTTTTGAGGCAAACCAGCTTTGGCACCACCTGCTGGAGCGGGACGAGTCCTACCACGACGCCAACTGGGTGCAGACGGAACACGCCTGGAGCACAGTGCTGACCGACGAGGTGCGCGGCATCCTGGCGGATTTGGACTCGGCAAAATAGCGCAAACTGTAAAAGTCGCATAAAATAGCGGTGGCGGAGGTTCCACCGCTTTTTTGTTACCTCGTTGTGCCCAGTAACGCTGCTGTTGAGGACAAAGACCATGCGAAAGACGCTCTACATTAGTTTCCGCCCGACGATGAGCCTGCACATCGTGCAGCCGCTTTACAACAGCCTGCGCGAACTCGACTATGATGTGTACATCGACCTGGACGATGTCGTAGACCCGGTTAGCCTGCGGCAAATTGCCGCCCGCGAGCACTTCATTATGATCTTGACGCCGGGGGCGCTGCGCATGGCAAACCACCCTGATGACCGCCTAGTGCAAGACCTGCACACGGCAACCCAACACCAACGCAATATGTTGGCGCTGGTGACGCGAGACACCAACTACGATAGCGAGTTCTCTCACACGGGCGGGCTGATGGACGGGCTTGCAGATGTGGAAGCGCTGCGCATTACGTCTAGCCACCTACCCGCCGTGGTAAACGTCTTGCAGGGAGATTTCTTCCGGCGGCGGGCACAGGGCGCGACCGTGCCCACACCGCCAGCAGATGCAGCACAGGTGGAGGCAAAGCTGCTTACCGCCAAGGAGTATGCGCTACAGTCTACGATTAAATTGCAGTCCGAGGGCACGCTGTTCAAGGCGGTGGCGAAGATACGCGAGGGCAGGTACAACGAGGCGCTGAACGAACTGGATTCGGTCATCGCCCAAAGCCCCTCCAATGAAAGCGCCTATTTCCACCGGGCGGGGCTGCTGCGCATGATGGGGCGCAAGACCGCCGCCATGCGTGACTACGAAAAGGCAACACAGCTTAGCCCCAAGATGACCGAAGCGCACATCGGGCGGGGAGAACTGCTGCTGGGGAGCGCCCGGTACCTGCAAGCGCTGGAGTCGTTCAAGATGGCGCAGCGGGTGCAGAAGGATTCTGCCCCGGCGATTGCAGGCGCGGCGCTGGCAAACCACGGGCTCGGCAATACAACCGAAGCGACACGCCTATGGCAGATCCTGCTGGCGCGTGACCCCCATTACCGACGATTGGACTGGGTAGTAAAGACGTTCGATTGGGACAACGATATCGCCAAGCTGTTACGGAACCTGCTGAACAAATTGCCTTAAAACCGTGAATCCAACGGGCGACACTTGATTGTGCGTGTGCTTTTGCCCACACTAGAGCGTAATTTGGCAAGAGCGCACCGCGAGGTTGGTTCGACGAGACGCACATGAGAATTGGTGTACTGGCGCTGCAAGGTGCCTTCATTGAGCACGTAAAAAAACTAAAGAACCTGGGCGCGGAAGCGGTAGAAGTGCGCCTGCCGGAGCATCTGGACGGGCTGGACGGACTGATTATCCCCGGCGGGGAGAGCACAACCATCGGCAAGCTGGCGACCCAGTACGAACTCGTGGAACCGCTGCGGGCGTTTGTGCAACACAACCCGACGTGGGGCACCTGCGCTGGCATGATCTTTTTGGCACGGGAGCTGGGGCATAACCAGCAGCCCATCCTCGGCGCGATGGACATTGTGGTAGATCGAAACGCATTTGGTCGGCAGATCGACAGCTTTGAGTACGACCTGCCCATAACCGTGCTGGATGCTCCCTTCCATGCCGTGTTCATCCGTGCGCCTGTGGCAACCGATGTGGGGGCAGGCGTAGACGTGCTGGCAACGCTAGAAGATGGGCGCATCGTCGCCGCCCGCCAGGGGCACCTGCTCGCCACCGCATTCCACCCGGAACTCACCGACGATGACCGACTCCATCAATACTTCCTCTCTCTTGTGAAAGGTACATAACACCATGCCCAAACCTAAGCTCATCCCTTTCCCGTTCGACTACACCGACCCGCTGCTGCAACCGTGGATGGTAGATGGTGACTTCGAGGAGGAGGAAGAAGATGCCGTTGATGATGGCATAGACGACGAATACGCCATCTATGGGGACGAAGCAGACGAGATCGAAGAGGGCAACCTGTACGGCGACGAGGACGACTTCGAGCTAGACGACGATGACATGTATGACGATGAGGAAGAGGGCGAAGACTTCGAGGGCTACAGCCTGCTAGACACAGACGAGTTCGAAGACGATGACGACTTCTACTCTGCTGATGACGACGATGAGGAAGAAGACGACTTTGACGATATTGACGAAGATGACTTTTAGCAGCGGAGCGAACGCATGAAACACAACAACGAGCACACCACACAAGATCGTGACGAGATCATCGCCTGGGCGCAGCGGCGCAGCGGTTATGCGGCAGTGGTTGCCGGTGCCCACCCAGACGCCGCCGACGCCGACATCGACCCGGAGATCGGTACGCTGCGCATTGGCTTCCCCGGCTATGCCAGCGAGGAAAAGCTAGACCCAATTAGCTGGGACGAGTTCTTCGAGACGTTCGCCGCGCACCAGGCGGCATTCTACTATGAGGACGCACTGCCAGACGGCACCACCAGCTACCGCTACCACATCATCACGGAATAGCTGGCTTGGCATTAGTCGCGGGGCAGCACACGCTTTACCGCCTTGTTGAACTTGGAGCGCGGCAGGGTCACACGGCGGTCGCAGTCTACGTTGTGCAGCACCACATCGCTGCCAAGCCGCACGACGGTCCACAAATCGCTGCCGCACGGGTGCTGCTTGCGCAGTTGCACCACATCGCCCACATTCACCTGCGGGATGTTCGCCATGGTCATCCTGTTCGCCTGAATCCTCTCGTGTCGTCATTGTAACCGCTGTCCATCCCGCTATGAAAGCACCACCGGCGCAAACACACAAAATGCTGCACAACCTGCAACGGGGGCAGGGGCTGGTGTCCTATGCACTCATCCTGGTGCTGGCGGTGGTGGTCGTTATCGTGCTGACGTTGGTCATCGCCAGTGTGTTTGACGTGGCGCTGTGGTGGGGTGGACAGTTAAACCTGATAATCGACACCACCAAGGTCAGTGCAAATTTTCGCA
>CAYVGI010000224.1:0-4900 GCA_964451095.1 uncultured Anaerolineaceae bacterium | reverse complement strand
TTACCAGGCTCCACCACAGGTCGTATTTTACCGCATCTCTAACATACAAGGGATTGGCAAAACCACGCCTGTAAAGCGGTATGAGGGCAGAGAAAAGAGCAACAGCACCTTTGACGTGGTAGATATGGCGGGCAACGTGTGGGAGTGGTGCTTGACAGAACCTGATATATCGTTTGACGATTTCAATAGAAAAAAAAGTTCGTACCCTTCGGGGCGGGTCATGGGGTCACTACAATTCCACTGACTTCCGTTGCGACTCTCGGAGCAGGATTAAACCATTTCACAGCAACAATTACAGAGGTTTCCGCCTCGCCCTCTCTTATTAATGGCGTCTGAGTGCCGCACAAAGCGCCATCTCCCGGCGGACGTCCAGAAGCGCATCGTTACAGTGTGGCTGTGTAAGGGAGAGCAGTCTCGCCGCCCGGTGAACCCATCACCCCACCTTGAACAACCCGCCCACCGCAATCTCCAACGTAGGGAACAACCCCTCCGGCGTGAACACGTCATCCTCGGTGTAGATGTAAATGGTTTTGGTTGCGCTGATGTACTGGTGCAGCATCTTGTTCGCCGGGTACAGCACCCACACCTGTTCGGTGCCCGCTGCCTGGTAGTCCGCAATCTTGCGCACCGTCTCCTCAGACTTCTCCGTCGGGGAAATCACCTCGACGGCAAGGTCGGGGGCGCTGGGGTAGGGTTTGGTTTGTCGTAGTCGAAGTCCGCCAGCAGCTTCTCCCGCCGGATAAAACACACATCCGGGATGCGGGCACTGCGCACCGTCTCCCCCACTACAGACAGCGCAAACGTTAGCCCGTCCCCGAACACAACACCCGCGTCGTGCTTGCGCACATGTGCCTTGAGCACATCCAGCACGTTGTCGATCACAACCGTATGCCGAAAGCTTACCGCGCTCATGTCCCGCCTGATGACCTCTCCGTCTATCACTTCCGCCCAGGCGTCCTCGCCTAGCGCCATGTAATCGCTTAGCGAAATGCCGACCTGTTCTGCTGCGTCTGGCATGTGCGCTGCCTCCACGCTAACCAACCAACTTCTCATCCATTATATACGCCGTGGCTCGGCAAACGGTGCCCTTTTCCGATATAGTTATCCGCACCTCTACAGTGAACTGTTTTTGGAGCATATTTGCATGACAAACCATTACCACTCAAGCGCCCGGCGCGTGCTGCTGTTGCTAGCGGCGCTCATCCTGGCGCTGCCGGTGCTTGCCCAGGACGAACCACCCGCAGCAGAGATCATTAACGACGAGGGCGGTCCCGTCATTGTGCAGGGGCAGATGAACTACACCAACCTGCTGCTGACGGCGGGTGTGGCGCAGCCGATTGTGCTGCTAGAAGACCAGGCGGGCTATGTTGACCGTGACTTCGGCTTTATCTTCCCGCCGGAGAGCCAGGTGCTGGGTAACTTCACGTCAGATTTCTACGTGCCCCCGGTAGACTACTCCATCAGCCTGCCGATTGAGCCGCGCGGCACGCTGGTGGACGTGGATAACGACGACACCGAAGACACAGGTGTGATGATCTACACGCCTGCGTACTGGAACAACATCTTTGGCGACCCGTTCCTGGAGGCGCGTGACGCAGGTGGCGGCGGTTGGTCAACGGCGTATGCGGGCACAGACACCAACGCGGAGAGCGAAGTGCGCAGCGGCGACTATCTCGTCTACGCGCCAGAAGAAGGACAGGGGTTCCCGTCTGGCTTTGGTGAAGATGGGCTGCTGTTCACCGAGGACGACCCGATTGTCACCATCCCGCAGGGCTGGACAATCGTCAACATGAACCAGGAAACATTCACGTTCGACCGCTCCCGCATCGCCAACATCGACCTGCTGGAGCCGCAGTCGTTGGAACTGAACGACTTCACGGACATGAGCTACACCGAGGCGTTCGAGGCGACGATTGACCTGCTGCGCCGCGAGTACTCGTTCACGGAATACAAGAACGTGGACTGGGACGCACTCGCGGAAGAATACGCGCTCCGCATCGAAGAAGCAGAGGCAAACAACGACGCCTTCGCGTACAAGCTCGCCATGCGAGACTTCTCCTACGAAATCCCGGATGGGCACGTGAACTTGTTTGGCGCTGGCGCGGCGGAACTGCAATCGCTGTTCCTGGAAGCGATTAGCGGTGGGCTGGGCATGAACATCATGGAACTGGATGACGGGCGCGTGATCGTCAGCTTCGTCCTGCCAGACGGACCGGCAGCGTCGGCACGCATCCAGGAAGGGGACGAGATCGTCGGCATCAACGGTGTGTCCATCCAGGATGCACTGGAAGAAACCATGATCTTCGGTGGCTACAGCACACCTTACTTCACGCGCTTGCAGCAGCTCCGCTACATCATGCGCTCCCCGGTGGGCACACAGGTCGATGTAACGTATCGCAACAGCGGCACAGGCGAACTGGACACGGTCACGCTTACATCTGTAAACGAGACGGAGACGTTTAGCCGCACCTCGGTGCAGGCGGGCGCACCAGCGTTTGTCGGTCCGGTTGAGTTCGACATCCTGGAGAGTGGCTACGGCTACGTGCAGATCAACAGCTTCTTCGAGAATGAGGTGCTCACTATCCAGGACTGGGAGTACTTCCTCACGGCGGTGAAGGACGCGAACATCCCCGGCATCGTCATTGACGTGCGCTACAACGGCGGCGGTTCCCCGGTGCTGGCAAACCAGATGGCGGGCTACTTCTACGATGAGGAGACGGTTGTAGGCTTCCGGGCGAGTTACAACGACGACACGGGCGAGTTCTTCGTGCGCGAGGAAGCACCAACGATTGTCTACCCGGCACCGGAACCGTTCCGCTACGACGGTGAAGTTGTCGTCATGGTCGGTCCGGCGTGTGCCAGCGCCTGCGAGACATTCAGCTATGCGATGTCCCTGCTGGACAATGTCGAGATTGTCGGTCAGTATCCTTCACAGGGGCTTGGCGGCGGCGTGCAGGACTTCCTGCTGCCGGAGGGGTTGCGCTTCCGCTACACAGTGAACCGGGGACTGAACGGCAACCAGGAAATCCACATC
The DNA here is from genome assembly GCA_964451095.1 of uncultured Anaerolineaceae bacterium. Classification (GTDB taxonomy): domain Bacteria; phylum Chloroflexota; class Anaerolineae; order Aggregatilineales; family Phototrophicaceae; genus DAOTTY01. The sequence goes on along the minus strand of CAYVGI010000224.1, from coordinate 1,866 downwards.
GAGGGCATTGGTGTGGTGCCGACGGTGCCGGTGCCCATCACTGAAGAAACTGTGTTCAGCGACGAAGACGTGGTTTTGCAGGCGGCAGTCGCCCAATTGGACGGCGAACTGACCACGCCGTTCACGGAAGGTGCGGCGCTGAGCATCGAAGATGAAGTTAGCGGGACGCTGACGGCAGGTGAGCGTGTGCGCCACCCTATTGTCGGTCCGGCGGAGTCGGTTGACCTGATTGTGGATGTGGACACAGACGAAACCGTCGTGCTGCGCATCTACAGTGAGGATGGCGAGTTACTTGCAGAGGCACCACAAAGCGAACTGTTGGGGCTGCCGCTGTTGGCAAGCGTGGCGGGCGAAACGCTAATTATAGAAATTAGCACAGCAGGCGACGCGGTCACGGCAGACTACACCGTGAGCACTACACCGAGCGAATAGGCTAAAGCACCACCTGCACGATTAGCGCCACAAGCGCCAACACATTTAGAACCGCAAACAGCCCAACACCAATCATCAGCCCGGTGTTGGGTTTTTCGTCTGTGCCGGGCAACCGGGTGGGTTTAACGTCTTCCGGCAGGAACTCCAGGTAGTCTGGCTCGTCGTCCTCATCAAGAAAACCGTCGTCAAAGTCATCCTCGTAGTAACTCTGCTGGGGTGGCTCAAACTTGTCTTCCATCGGGGAGAGCGGCGCTTCTTCCGGGAGACTATCGCCGCCGAACGGTGCGCCGAAGGGCGCTTCGATGGCTTCCTCTTCTTCGTCAACCGGGTTATCGTACAGGTCATTCAGGGATGGTTCTGCGGAGGGAGGGAGGGGTACAGATGGTGGCGGCGCAGCAGGTGGCATCGGCGCGGGTGGTGGCGGGGCACCTGCCGATGGCGGGCTGTAGTCGAACCCGCTGCTAAACGGACCGCCGGAATCCCCAGCGGAAAAGCCGCCGCTGTCGAAAGAGCTGCCGAATGGGTCGTCGTTGCCAACAAACGCCGAGGTGCCTGTATCGGTTTGGGTAGGCGCTGAAGCACCATCATCGAACCCATCAAAAGAGTGGGTCGCGTCGCTGCCCGCTTTGCGGTCTAGCTCCGCTAACATGCGCTGGGCGTCGGCGTTTGCCGGGTTAATCACAAGAATATTTTCCAGGCAAATGCGCTGTTCTTCTTCCGAATCCACCGCAGATGCCAGCCATAACCATGCCTGCTCGTTGTTTTCGTCTAGCTCTGTTGCTCGGATGAGGAAGTTCTGCGCCTCGTAGCGGTTGCCCTCAGCGATAGCACGCTTCCCCTGTTCGATTAGTGCATCTATGTTCGCAGACATGCCTACCCTGCCTCTGATTGACAACGCTGTTGTCATCATAGCACGAGACGGTTGTGTAGACAAAATATAGATTTTTTATCAAACTTTCATTTTGCCTTACAATGAAAAACAAGGCTTGTTTGTGTAAAATACCGATTGTTGAGTGGTAAACGCAAAATGGGCTTTGCAACTATGCACTTCGTTACAACAAACGTGACCTGGGCTTTGCCACTATTGCCATATGCTTTTGCGTGGGGCACAGCTAAACTTTGGTTGCTTACCAATGCAACCCCAAATGTAAGTGCCCTGCCGTTAATACACGCTTTAATGTAAGTTAAACCCATCGTCGGTCGCTAGTGCTACCATAGAGTGGAAACTCTACCGAGCAAAGCACCGCAACATCACCTTCGGGAAGCGCCCTGCGCTTCATCAACTGTAGTGTCCAACAACAGCATACTCACCTGTACTGGAATCGCTTGACACCGCTTTCGTGGCTTGTCGATTGTGAAAAACATTGAAGACCAAACAAGGGAGATTGTAACAATGCGACTCGATTTACCCCGCCTGCGCGAACGTTTTGGTGC
>CAYVGI010000223.1:0-4931 GCA_964451095.1 uncultured Anaerolineaceae bacterium | reverse complement strand
CACTGCGGCAGATGACCGACGACATTGGCGAGATCAAGCGCATGTATGTGCGCCCAGGTCATCGCGGGCAGGGCATTGCCGGGCGCTTGCTCACCGCGCTAGAACAGTTCGCGGCGCAGCGGGGCTACCATGCGGTGCAACTGGAAACGGGCACCAAACAGCCGGAGGCAATGGGCCTCTACGAGAAGTCCGGCTATCACCGGATTGACTGTTTTGGCGTCCATGTGGATGACCCGTACAGCGTGTGCTACGAGAAACTACTGGCACCAGACAACAGCTAAGGCAAAACAACTGTGGATAGATATGCAGCACCCTACGTGCTCTCGTTGGGCGTCGTGTGGGGACTCAACCTTGTGGTGTCGCGCTTTGGCATCAGTCAGTTCGATGTGCTGGCGTTTACCGGGTTACGCCTGCTCATCGCTGTGATCGTGTTCGCCGGGGTTATCGCGGTGCTGCCGGGGCGAAGCTGGTCGCGTGACCCGGTTGTGTGGCGCGATGCGGCAATTGTGGGCGTGTTCGGCACGGCGTTCCCGCTGCTGGGCTTTGTCGCCTCGCTGCGCTTTCAGTCCGCAGGTGTGACCTCGCTGCTGGCAACCACCGGACCCGCGTTTATCGTCACGGTGGCGCACTTTATGCTGCCAGACGCCAAGCTGACGCGCACTGCCGTGCTGGGTGTGCTAACGGCGCTGACGGGCGGCGTGCTCATCATCGCCCGTGGCGAAACCGGACTGCCGGACATCACCGAGGCGAACCCGCTGGGCTACGCGATTGTCATTGGTGTGCTGCTGATTGACTCGTTTATGGCGGTGTACATCCGGCGGCGGATGCAGACCTACGATACGTTCCAGGTGACGGGGATACGCTTGCTGGCGGCGATGCTGTTTGTGGCACCGTTCGCGCTGCTGGTCCCCCCCATGGACTACCGGCAGGTGACGACCGATGGCTGGGTCGCGCTGGTGTACACGGGCATCGTCAGCACGGTGATCGCGCAGTTTTTGTTCTTCTACATCACGCGGGCGTTTGGCACCACCAGCCTTGCCATCACTATTTATATTGTGCCGCTGGCAGCGCTCGTCGCAGGCGTTGTCTTCCTGGGAGAGACGATCACGCCGGGCATGGTGGCGGGTATGGCGCTCATCGTTACGGGCATCTACCTGATTAACCGCGCCCGCTTTGCCGCACCCAAACCCGCGCTGCAATCTGTGCCGCGCCGCTAGCCCATGCCAACGCGACTGGTGCGGGGCATGTTCCTGCTGCTGCTCGGCGGGTTGCTGCTGTGGGGCGCAAACGCGCTCGTGGGCGCTTTCCGCTTCGATCTGTTGGAGCGCAGCACGTTGCGGGTGGTGCAGGGGTACACTGCCCTTGCCATTGTCGGTGCGGTGGGGTTGCTCATCTGGCAGGATGTGCGTGTGCCGCGCCCGCTGTGGGCGCAACTGCTGCGCCTGCTGGCACTGAGCACGCTAGCAGTCTTCTTGCAGCTTGTGATGCTGCTGGGACTGAACGCGCTGGTTTACCGTAACTATGTGGTGCAGAAGAACTTCGGCAGTGTGGCGTTTACCGGGCTGAACTTGAGCGGCGTTGACCTGAGCGGCGGCAGCTTCATCGGCGCAGACTTCACCGGGACGAACTTGAGCAACGCCGACCTGACCGGGGCAACACTAGTAGACGCCAACCTAACCGGGGTAAACCTGAGCGGGGCAACGCTCATCGGTGCCGACCTGCGCGGTGCGTTCTTCCGGGGTGCAAACTTGCAGGGCGCGAACCTATCTACTGCAACGCTTGCCCGTGCGGAGGGCGGCAGCGCCAACCTGAGCGGCGCCAACCTGTTCTCCGCAGACTTTACCGAGGCAAACTTGCAAGCAAGCGACCTGAGCAGCGCCAATGCAATGCGAGCACAGTTCATCGGCGCGGACTTGCGCGGTGCTACGCTTGCCGGTGCAGACCTGCGTGCTGCCAACCTCACGGGCATTATACCCACTAGCCCGGATTGGTTAGACGCAAATGCGGTAACATTGGACGAACAAACCTTACTGCCAAACGGGACCCCCTGGACGCGAAATCGCTAACGCCCGCTGGCACACAACCCTCACACGAAAGGACACCCACATATGAACCATGTAGCCATGTACCGGGGCTGGGCACTCATGCAAATGCAGGAGATGATCGCCGTTTACGAGCACTTTGCCAACACCCTCTCCGCTGAGGATGCAACCACCTACCGCGACGGCGGCGACGGCTGGACGGTCGCCGAAGTCATGTGCCACCTGCGCGACTTCGAGGGCATCTTTATGGAGCGGGCAACCCTCACCGTGGAGCAGGAAAACCCGCCGCTGCCGTTCCCCAACCCAGACGAGCTTGCTAAGGCGAACAACTACGCCGCAGAGTCGCTTGCTGCCGCCTACGCGGTGTGGGCGCAGCAGCGCGAAACACACCTCGCCTACTACGCCAGCCTGAACGACGATGCGTGGGCACGCCCTGCCGTGCACCCCAAGCGCGGCACCTTTACCCTCAACGACCAACTCATGCTCACTGCCCGCCACGACGTGCTGCACCTGAACCAAATGATGAAAATCCTGGCGCAGCGCGAATCATGACGGACAACGAAACGCGCAAGGTCGCCATCGTCACGGCGGCGGGGCGGGGCATGGGCGCGGCAATCGCCAGAGAGCTAGCAGAACACGGGTATCAACTGGCGCTGATGTCACCGTCTGGCAGTGCGGTGGAACTGGCGGGCACGCTGGGCGCCTTCGGCATGAACGGCTCTGTGACCGTTCCGGCGGACATCAACGCATTGGTGGAGCAGACGCTAGTGCGTTACGGGCGCGTGGATGCAGTGGTGAACCACACCGGGCACCCACCCAAGGGCGCTCTGCTGGACATCCCGGATGAGGACTGGCACGCGGGGCTGGATATGCTGCTGCTGAATGTGGTGCGCATGGCGCGGCGCGTTACGCCAATTATGCTGGCACAGGGCGGCGGCGCGTTCGTGAACATCTCCACGTATGCCGTGTTTGAGCCGGAGCCGACGTTCCCGGTATCCGGCACGCTGCGGGCGGCACTGGCGAGCTTTACCAAGCTCTACGCAGACGAATACGCGCCGCATAACATCCGCATGAACAATGTGCTGCCCGGCTTTATTGACAGCCTGCCGGAAACCGACGAGCGCCGTGCTCGCATTCCCATGGGACGCTACGGCACCGTGGCGGAAATCGCCAAGACGGTGCGCTTTCTACTCTCGGACGAGGCAGGGTATATCACCGGGCAAAACCTGCGCGTGGACGGCGGCATCACGCGGTCTGTGTGAAGTGCAGTGCATTTTTAGCTAAATGCCAACCGACAACGCCCTTTCACCGGGGTGGCATCCACGCGGGGGCGTTGTCGATGGTGCGCCCCGGTTGCGGCACCGTGAGCCGACGGTAGCCGCTGCCGTCAATGTTGGCAACATACAGGCTGCGTGTGCCGCTGCCATCCAACGCCGACACAGAAAACACCAGGCGCTCTCCATCTGGCGACACACTCGGATGCTCGATAGACCCAATATCATCCAGGATGGTGCTGGGTTCTGCTGCTGTGTCATCAACTGGCAGGATTTGCAGCCCACCCGTCGAGAGCAGGTTCGTTTGCACCATGTGTGTACCGTTCGGGAACCAATCGGGCTGGGCAACACTTTCTGTGTCGGCAAGCTGTTTGATTACAGCGGCGTTGTTCGCGCTTTCCTGGGGCAGCGGTTGGGCGATAAACAATTTCGGCGCAATGCCTTCCAGCAGGCGCGTCCCGTTGAACACGAGCCGTGTGCCGTCCGGTGACCATGCGGGCAAAAACTGTGTAATCAACCGCGATGGCACCGCGTTCCACACATCGCCCGTTTGCAAGTCCAGGATATGGATGTTGTTGCTGGCAACCTGCTGTGTGTACATGCTAAACGCGATGCAGCAGCCATCCGGCGACCACGCCGGGTGAATTGCCCGCCCGCTGCCCGTTTGCAGCCGCCCCACACGCCCCCGGTTGTAAATATCCAATACGAAGATCGCCTCTGCCGTTGTGGTGGGGTCACGCTCCCGCTGGAAGGCGAGCAGCCGCCCATTGGGGGACCACGTGGGGAGGCGCTCGTTGTAGGCGGTAGTGCGCGTCAGGTTGTGCGCAACGCGCAGGCGCACGTCCAGCAGATACACATCCGCCGCACCGCCGTTACCGCCCTCAAACGCGATTACAGCGCCTTGTAGCAGCATCCCAGCAATGGCGGCGCAGCCAATGCACAACAACAATGTGGCACATAACCTGCTAGCACTCCGAAACCACGCCTGGGTCACAGTGCGTCGTGGTTGTTCGCCAGCGGGAGTGTGAGCGTAACTGTGGTGCCCTTGTCCAGCCCCTCGCTTTCCGCCCAGATGCGCCCGCTGTGTGCCTCTATCAGCGCCCTGGAGATGCTTAGCCCGATGCCAAGCCCTTCGTGGTGGCGCGTCATGTGGTTTTCCACCTGGTAGAACTTCTCGAAGATGCGCTCTAGCTCGCCGGGTTCAATGCCGATGCCGTTGTCAATCACACGAATCCACACCTCGCCGGGGCGTGCCTCCGTCTCAACCAGGATGCGGTCTTTGTTGGGTGTGAACTCAATCGCGTTTGCCAGCACATTCGTCAGTGCCATCGCAATGCGGGCGCGGTCTGCATTCACGTACAGGGATGGGTCTACCGGTACGATTTGCAGCCGCAGCCCCTTCGCGTCCAGCAGCGTCATCACATCAAAGCGCACATCCTTTAGCAACTGCTCCACGGAAATCGGCATCATGTCCATATCGGCGGCGTTTTGTTGCAGGTAGCGCAGGTTGGTCAGGTCTTCGATGATCTTGCGCAGGCGCATGGCACTGTTCATCACCTTTTGTACATGTGCCTGTGCTTCCGGTGTGGTGCTCGTTTCATCCTGCAAAAAGCTG
>CAYVGI010000222.1:0-4948 GCA_964451095.1 uncultured Anaerolineaceae bacterium | reverse complement strand
GGTCGGGGCACTCGTCGGGACGTTGCGCGTATCACACGGCATAGGATTGCACAAAATAAATGACATGGGGTTAGCGTGATTTGCCAACGCATCGCCCCCACCCTAAATCTCTCTCCCAGGGGGCAAAAAGATCGTCGAGTCTCATCTCACCACTACAAACCTATATCGCCGGATACATCTCAATACTCTGATTGCCAGTTGTCAAAAGATACCCCCTCGATACCCTCTCAGCCAGCGATGAGGGGACTTTTCCAGAGAGGGGAACCGAGAAGGCGGGGTCAGCCGGAAACGCAAGACTGTCCTTCACGGTAAGGATATAGCGCTCGTTAGCTTACCTCATCGCCGAAGCCCACATCGGTGATGGGCGGCAGTTCATCCTGGTAAACCCACGCATCAAACAGGTCGTCGAGTTCCTCCCCGCTCACCTCCTCCGCCACAGCGATAAAATCAGCAGTGGTTGCCACACTATCGTGGAAGCGCTCGGTATAGGTGCGCAACGTCTCGAAGAACGCCTCATCGCCAATGCGAACGCGCAGCGCGTGCAGCGTGAGCGCCCCGCGCACGTACACGCCCCGGTCAAACAGCCGCTCAGAGCCAGGATCGCCCAATACGGCAGCACCCGGCAGCACAAACGGGCTGGCTGCGGTCGCGTACTCCCGCTGGATCAACTCGTCGCGAGCCTCCAGTCCATAGGCGTGTTCTGCCCACAGCCACTGGGAGTAGGTGGCAAAGCCTTCGTTTAGCCAGATGTCCTGCCACTGCTCCGTGCTCACGCTGTTGCCGAACCACTGGTGCGCTAGCTCGTGTGCGATGACCGACTCCGCGCCGATGCCGCCGTTCACAAAGGTGATACCGTACATAGAGAGTGTTTGTGTTTCCAGCGCGAACGGAATCAGCGTGTCGCTCACCACAGAGCCGTACACCTCGAACGGGTACGGACCGAACACCGTCTCAAAGTACGTCATCATCTCGCTCTGCCGCTGGAACGCCTGCCGCCCTTCATCTGCCACGCGGGACGGGAAGTAATTGCGGATAACCAATCCGCTGTCCAGTGTTTCCTCCTGGCGCGTAAACGGTGCGATCTGCACGGTGGTGAGGTAGCTTGCCATCGGGTCGTTCATCTGCCACACGTAGGTGGTGTGCCCGTTTGCCGCGTCCAGGGTTTCCGTCAGCACGCCGTTTGCCGCCGCCACAAACGGTGCCTCTACCGTGATGCGCAGCGTGTAGGTCGCTTTGTCGGTTGGGTGGTCGTTCACCGGGTACCACGTCGCCGCACCGGACGGCTGGCTGGCGACAAACACACCGCTGCCGTAGTTCGTCCAGCCGATGGAGAACGGGGCACGTCTGCCGTCGTCTTCGGTGTTCGGTCTGCCGTAGTATTCGACCACGGTGGTAAACGCCTGCTCGTCTGCGATGGGTGCCGTGGGGGTGATGACCAGTTCGCGTTCGCCCGTGCGCTCAAACGTGGCGGGTTCACCGTCTACAGTGAGAGTAGCGATCTTCATCCCCACAAAGTCCAGGTTGAACTGGCTGAGATCCTGGGTGGCTACCGCGTCAATGGTTGCCGTGGCGACGAGCAGGTTGGTTTCCACATCCACCAGCAAATCGAGCGTGTAGTGTTGGGCGTCGTAGCCTGTGTTGCCCAGCGGCGGGTAGTAAATGTCGCCCGCACTCTCCCCGCCCGGCTGCGGGGCAGCCTGCCCGTAAACAACGGTGACGCTCAGCAGCACCAGCGCTGCCAGCACAGTACGAATGGGTTGCATAAAGGGTTTATCCTGTTGGTTGCTTGCACATAAACCAAAAGATAACACAGTTTGCCCAGCATAAAGTGAGCGCTCTCACAATTTGGGTGGGGGTTAGCGCTCAGCGGATGCGTGTGCTGGGGGTCATCTCTCGGATGAAGAACATACCGTCGAACAACTGCGCCCACTCCGCCCGCATGGGTTGGTAGTTCCATGCCGGGGTGCCCACCAGCGGGCGCTGTAGCCAGGGCGCTGCGCCAGGGTCGCGCAGGTTCACAAACGCGAACTCGTGCCCGGTCGCTGCCAACCGTGCCTCAAACGAGCCGGATTGCGGGGAGGGCACAGGCATGATGGTGTTCTGGCGCCAGTCGTAATAGCTGCCCGCCGCCGATGTGATGTTGAACACGCGCATCTCGTCGCCCAGCGCGGCGTGTGCCACGTCTGCGGTGGTGGTATGAGCGCCAACTACCAGCGCTTGCCCGGTCAGGTCGCGGGCGGTGGGCAGGTTGCGCACGGCGTGGTACCCGGCAGTCCACACGATCACCTTGCGCCCGGCGTAGCGCTCGTTCACCAGCCACAGCAGGTTATCGCCCATCAGCACATCCCGGCGCATGTAGCCGTAGGGCACGTCCTCATACGTCCAGATTTGTTCCGCATAGGCGGCGGCACCGTCCAGCACCCGCAGCAGATAGTCCGCATCTGTGCCGCCGTGGTTGCGCAAAATCGCCTGCACCTGCGCCAGCACATCGAAAAACAGTGCCCGTTCGTGCTCCGGCGGGTTGGATGTGGTGCTGTGGGCAAGGTCACGCAGCACGCGCAGGAACGTCTGCCCGCGCCCGGTGGTGAGCAGGTCACTGCCCGCCGCCTGCATGGTTGTCGTTAGCTCGTGCGGCAGGTGCTGCGCGGCAGTGCCCGCCAATTGGATGTCCATGCCTGCTAGTTCTAGCGTGCCCGCGTCCAGCGTGCGGGTCAGGTGCTGCATCTGGTGGCTGGTCTGCCACACGTACAGCAGGCAGCTTGCAGGCGGTTGCGCGTGGTCGCAGTCGTACAACCCGCTCTCGAACACCAGCACGTCAAAGCCCATTTCCGCGTGCAGGAACATCACCACCCGTGTTTTCAGCAGGAACGCCGCGCCGTCGCCGTGGGTTTGCTCGCCCAACATCACCACGCGGGCATCGCCCACTGCGTTACGCAGCGGTTGTAGGTCGCTGTAGTCGGTGTCGGTTGGCGCGAGCGTGCGCAGCGGTGTGATAGCGAGTTGGGGGGCGGGTGTGCTGCCTATCAGCAGCAGGGCACAGAGCATGAATATGCTGGTAGCAAAGTACCCCCAGGCGGACGTAGACCTAGGGAAGCTGCCTGCAACGCCCCTACAAAATTGCAGTGTGTCATTCATTTGGGTAGGTTATTGACCCACCGGGGCGGGGGTGCGCAGCAAGTTAATCAAGATCGCCAGCACAACTTTAGTCATGTAGTAGGCGCTGCGCAGCGTGGTGAGCGACGATACGCCCGCCGTGCGCTGGCTCATCGTCACCGGAACTTCTCGCACGCACAGCCCGGCGCGGTGCAAAATGATGATTGCTTCTGGCTCCGGGTAGTCGTGGGGGTACAGGCGGGCGCATAGTTCTAGCGTGCGCCGATTCGACGCCCGGAAGCCCGATGTGGGGTCTGTAATTGCCAGCCCGGTTGACCAGCGCAGCACCCGCGCCAGAATTCTGCCGCCTGCCCGCCGCGCCACAGACTGCTGATAGCCCCGGTCTTCCAGGAAGCGTGACCCAATAACCATGTCCGCGTCGGTGGTTTGCAGTGCGTCTACCAGGCACGGGATTTGTGACGCCGGGTGCTGTCCGTCGCCGTCCGTCTGGATGGCAATGTCGTACTCGTGCTGTGCCGCGTACTTAAAGCCCGTTTGCACTGCCGCGCCGATGCCCACGTTGTACGGCATATCCAGCACGACTGCGCCCGCCGCCCGCGCAATAGCCGCCGTGTTGTCTGTGCTGCCATCATTGATAACGACCACATCGGCGTGCGGCATGTGCGCGTGAATATCTGCCAATACACGGGCGATGCTGCCGCTTTCGTTGAGTGCTGGCACAATCATCAGCGTGCGCGGGTGCGTCATGCGTCTAATGTGACCTCCTGCGGTATGGGCAGGGTGAGCCGTAGCGTGACCGCCTGTACCACGCCCACGGGTTGTAAGCCGCTCACATCGGGGAAGCCGCGCCCATCAACGGTGAGTGTTTGCAGTTCGCCCGCCGGTCCGACCACGCCCGCTGCATAGGGCGATGTACGCACAAACATGCCGTCATTGCGCTGTTGCAGCAGCCACGGGGAAAAGCGCTTGGGCACGATGCTGGTGTTCACCGGGAAGCGCAGCACGCCCTCGCGCAAGGTTGCATCAAAGAAGGTGTACCCTTGCAGCGAGACGGCAAACTGCTGGGTTACATCATCCACCTGCGTAACGGTGAAATCCGCGTGTTCTTTGGGCAGCCCCCAATACGTGCGCCCGCTAGCGGCGCTCTCCGCAGACGAGGTGTAGATTTTCGTCACGGGGCGGTAGCGACGCTTGCCCACGCGGAAAACACCCGGCGCAAACAGCAGTTCCTGGTAGGCACCCACAGGCGATGTGTGAAAGTCCAGCAGCAGGACCGCGCCCACACCGCCCCGGAACGCGCCTTGCAGGTACGGCGGCAGGAACCCGTGCTGCGCCACAAAGTCTGGCGAGAAGCGGTAGAACAAAATCCAGCCGCTGCCGCTCAGCTTCCACGGCGGGGCAACGTCGGTTGGGTTTAGTGTTGTTGATGTTGCGGGTTGCATCAATGAACGCCCTGCCACAAATCCCCGGAAAGCGGCACCATTTTGGCAGGCTTCTCGCCATTTGAACAGAGACGGTCTGGGTTGGGCAAGCCGCAAAAAATCTTGACATACTCCCCACGGCTAAAGCCGGGGGATTCTAGCGTCGGACGAGGCAGCGGGCACGCTCTTGCGAGCGTTGTCCCGTCTAACAGCCTCTAAGCTGTGGGTCGATGCCCCAACCCGTTTGATATTCAGGGCCGCGTTGTGATCGCGGTCCAGATGGATGCCGCACCGCTCACAGGTGAAAGTGCGCTCGCGCAAACCGAGATGATCTCTGACAGTGCCGCAATTCGAACATGTCTTGCTCGTGGGTGCCCACCGATCCACGTATTCAACGTACACCCCCTTCTTGC
>CAYVGI010000221.1:0-5035 GCA_964451095.1 uncultured Anaerolineaceae bacterium | reverse complement strand
GCTTATTTTGACACCGAGCCTATTCTCAACAATTTAGCTCCGAACCTGCACTAGGCTAAGCGAGCGCTAAACCATGCTGCGCCGCGCCCGCACCAAAAAGTCGTTGGCGGCGGCGTAGTTGGGGCGCTCCGGCAAGGGGGTGTTTTCGTAAGCGCGGTCGAATGTGTCGTGCAGTTGCAAGCGCCACACGTTGATCTCATCCCACGGCATTTCCCCGCGCTTAATCGTCAACAGCTTCTCGCGTTCCTCGGTGATGTCCACCAGCACCAAACCCTCATTCAGCACATGGATACCGCTCAACAGCAGCCGAATCAGGTGCATGGCGTGCTTCCAGCGGATTTCCCCGTAGTTTTCCAAATCTTTTTGCAGCCTGCGGAACTGCGACATCACGTAGCCGTTGTAGGTCTGGTAGACGAGCTGGCTGAGGAAGATTTCGCGCAGGGCGAGCAGCTCTTGTGCCAGCGGCGCGGCGTGCTCGACCAGTGGCGTGTACAGGCACTCTAAGATGTTCGGGTTTGCCTTCAGCGCCAGCCGGATGAACTTTTGCAGTTCCCAGTACGCTTCCTCGCCCTGCTCAAGCTGCTCCGGCACGCCATACAGCGACCAGTGCACATCCGCGGGCGGCAGGTAGATGCCGCGTCGGTCGGTATCGGAGTCCTCTGTCGCCAGCCCGTAGGCGCGGCTGCCCACCACACAGCGGTAGATGACATAATCGTACAGGTTGCGGTCTGCCAGCACATCCTGCTCCATGCCCTCACGCCGATAGACCTTTTGCAGCACAAACTCGGCTCGGCGCAGCGATTGTTCGCTGCCGTCCAAAAAGCGAACCCGGTAGGCGTGGGTGGCGTCGGCTGGCGCAGCGACAATCACACCTACAGCGCCGCGCGGGAACAATACATCGCCTTTGCCGCGCCGGATGACATCCTGCGTCACGATGGTCGTGCCCATTGGCACAATTAAGTTCGGGTTTTCTGTGTATGTATCTGACATGCGTCAGATGTTACAAGCGGTCACGGCGGTTCTCAACGGTGGATGAGAATTTTTGGTGCGTTTTAGGGGTAAGATTCATCGCGCCTCACGGCACCTAACACAGCAGGGCAAATGGGTAGCGCGTAATGGGTGCCCATCGCAAAAACCTAGAATCGCGTGTCGTCCGGGCGGCGCAGGTTCGGCACGTTGCGGAACGGGCTGCCCTCGTCAGCGCCATCACCTACCAGCAGCGCGAAGCGCCCCGTGTAGATGTACACGAACAGCAGCATCAGCACGCCCAACCCGCCGCCAACAAGGACAAGCAGCGCACCCAGCCCCGGTATACATGCCAGCAGCACAATCACCAGCAGCACCAGCCGATCCAGCACTGCCAGCACACCCGTATCCCAGCGGCGTCGATCCAAAAAGCCCCGGTAGAAGCTGTCGAACAGGGCAGCGTTGGTTCCCAGTTGATAGTTGGCGCGGGCATGGCGGTAGCGGCGCATTGCCATGCGCACCGCAAACGGCAGCCGGAACAGCGTCCGCGCCAGGTACACGTAGGCGACGAACAACACCACACTCGCGCCAAACGCCGTGGGGGTTGCGGTGTCAAACGGGGGCGTGTAGCCGCTGGAGGCAGGACTGCCAGCCCAGCCAACCACCAGCAGCACCGCGCCCACCTCTCGCCACGCGACGCGCATTAGTACCTCTTGGGTTTGTTGGGGTTTTCCGGCGGCTTGATGAACGTCTCGATGAAGTCAATGGTTTCGTGCCACGCCTTGCCGACGAGTTCGCGCTGCGGGTCAGTCGGGTTATCCAGGATGAAGTCGTGGGCGGCACCTGCCAGCGTGACCACCTTGTGCTGCTCCTTAAGCGGAGTAGTGGCGAGTTCGTCACGCAGCTTTTGCACCACCACGGGCTTGATGAACGTGTCCTGGTCGCCGTAGACGCCCAGTATCGGCGTGTTGGACTTGTCGAACTGCCCGAAGTACTTCTGCGGGAAGCCGTAAAAAGCCACTGCCACCTCCAGGTCATCCCGCTTAATCGCTGCCTCGTACGCGAGGCTGCCGCCCATGCCAATGCCCACCGCCGCCACCTTGCGGTTGCTCATGTGGTGCGTTTCCAGCACGCCCAGCGCCGCGTCGATGCTGTTATAGCCGTCGTCGCCCAGCTTTTTCACCGCTTCCAGCGCTTCCTGGTGCGTTTTGGGGCGAGCACCGTTAAACAGGTCGGGGATGACCACGTAGAAGCCTGTTTGCGCGAACAACTGCGCCATGCGCCGCACAATATCGGTGATGCCCCACCAGTTGTGGATGAGCGCCACGCCGGGGAACTTGGTGCCGCGTGCCGGGTGCGCCCAGTAGGCGGGCAGGTTGCTGCCGTCGTCCTTCACAATTTGGATGTGACCGCTTTCGACGTTGTATTCAAGGTGATCTGCGTTGTAGAGTGGCATACGTTCCCCTCACTGCTTATATTTCGACTGCGTACACATACTCGCGGTAGCCGTCCGGTTCCGCTTCCAGCCCCAGCGTTTTCACCGCGCCCTCCACAGTGGGCAGCACCAGCGTGCGGTAGCCTTCGCCCTGTGCCCAATCTCGGATAGCGGTAATCATCTGCCCGGTGGGTGGCTTGGGCGTCCAGCAGTAAACATCCACCAGGCGCGGGCGGTAAAGCTGCTGCTGCGCCAACACGAACGCCTCGTTGCCCGCCGCTTGCAGGTACAGCCGGTGTGTGCGCTGCTTGCGTATCTGCGGGATGACATCCCAGGTGGTGTGCCAGTGCGCGTCCCACTCATAGCGAGCGCTGCCCGCCCGCCCAATGCACAGGTGCCAGCCGCTAATCTGGTCGGGGTTGGCGTCGGGATGCTCCACCGCCTTGTAGAACACCTGCCCCGCCTTCGCCTTCAGCAGCATCCGGCGCACTTCCTCAATAACCTGCATGTTGTTGCGCTCGTAAAATGCTTTGGCGCGGTCGTCGTTGGCGGCACCGTTGGCAGTCAGGCGTTGGTAGCCGTGCTCGCGGGCGTAGCCCAGCAGCCAACCCAGCAGCGCATCATCCGCGCCGCTCACATCCAGGGATGCGACGAGAAAGCCCAGGTGCAGGTGTCGCCCGTAGGGTTGCGGCTCCGTGCCCGGGTAACACTCCGCATAGCCCACTACCCGGTCGTTCAGCGTCACGGTGATGGGCACTGCCCCGCCCAGCAGCAAACGGCTAAGTTGCATCGCGCCCGTTTCGATGTTCATCCACGCGCCGCCGTGCAGCCAGCGCTCGTACAGCGATAGGTCATTGTAGGCGACATTTTCGACTGTGTTGTCCGCGCCGATGCGCTGCCACGCGCTGATGCGCGAGCGTGCCAATAGGCTGATTGCCGCTGTGTCATCGAGCAGTGCCTGCCGCACCACGAAGTCCGCCAAAGGGTTAACCTCCTCGCTGCTGGGTGTCGTTCCCATTGTATATGCACTGTCGGCGGTTGTCATTCTTATGGCGGGGCAATTGCCCGAAGTGTAGGGCAGGCTCCATTCGTCAGGCGGTAGGTTCTGCTACAATTTAGCGTATACGATGATAAACAGTGACTTACAGGAACGCGCATGTTGATACGCTATTTGGGGCTGGGTGCTGTGTTGGCGGCAGCGTTGGGAATTTTGTTGTATGCCGTGCCCCCAGCACCGGAAGAAGTCGAGGCGCAAGCCATACCGGGCTACCAGCCCAATTTTGTACTGCCTGCGGACTACCAAGACACACTCGTGCACTACGCGACGATAGACCGCCCGGACGGGCGCAGCCGCGATATTTTCGTCAGCCCTGGCGCGCCGGAGGCGATTGCCAACAACAGCACATTACGCCTGCCCAACGGCACCATGATCGTGATTGATGCCCACCTGGGCACCCGTGACCGACGGCGCGGGTCTGCGGATAACGTGCACGTCGCCGTCAAGCGCGACGATTGGCAGAGCAGCGATTACCAAAGCGCAGAACGGGCAGGGGATTGGAACTACTTCTCGTTTGACCCGCAAACGGGCGAACTCACCGACGAGGACATGTTCTCCTGCTTTAACTGCCACGCGAACAACGCGCAAATCGACTTTATCTTCTCCAGGGACGAACTGAGCGACTACGGCGAGACGGGCGAGGTACAACAGGGTTTTTGCAACCGCCCCGACCGTTTACCATGCCGATGAGACCAGTAAACCCGCAGACGAGGAACAACAGGCTATGCTGCTAGCAATCGACATCGGCAATACTAACATTTACCTGGGGTTGTGGCACAACAACGAGTGGCAAATTACGTGGCGTGCCCGCACCGTCGCAGACAAAATGCCAGACGAATACGCCGTGCTGGTGCGCAACTTCCTCAGCACGGCAGACATGGGTTACCGCGCCGTCAGCGGCGTGATCATCAGCAGTGTAGTGCCCGTGCTCACCGCGTCCTTCCAAGAGATGGTGCGGTCTTACTTTAAGTTCGACCCGCTGGTTGTTACCCACGAGACGCATACGGGCATTCGTGTGGACATTGACCAGCCAGAACAGGCAGGTGCCGACCGCATCGTGAATACGGCGGCGGCACAGGCATTGTACGGTGGTCCGGCGCTGATTGTGGACTTCGGCACGGCAACCACATTTGATGTGCTCTCAGAAGATGGTGCGTACTGCGGCGGGGCGATTACCACCGGGATCGGCGTTGCGGCAGATGCACTGGTGAGCCGTGCGGCGCGGTTGCACAAAGTTGACCTGCTGCCACCACCTTCCCCCATTGGACGCAACACCATCCACGCAATGCAGTCAGGGCTGTTTTGGGGGTATGTCGCGCTGATTGAGGGGCTGACGGAGCGCATCAAAGCGGCAATGGAGACGGATAGCCCCATCAAAGTGATTGGCACGGGCGGGCTGTCGCGCCTGTTTAATGAGCACAGCACCGCACTGGATCTCATCGCGCCCAACCTGACGCTAGAGGGGTTGCGCGTGATCTACGAACTGAACCAAAAAATCCCCACATCAACGTGAGTATTTGTGTGCTCCACCGACTGGATTCGAACCAGTGACCCATCGGTTAACAGCCGATTGCTCT
>CAYVGI010000220.1:0-5042 GCA_964451095.1 uncultured Anaerolineaceae bacterium | reverse complement strand
TGGAACGCGTGTTGGGTTCACGCCCTCGCAGGTTCGAATCCTGTCCTCTCCGCACTCCCTGCAATTGAGGCACGAGGGGTGGCACGCTGACGAAAGCGTTCCTCGTAAGTGTAGAGGCGAGGTCACCCCAGAGGATGAGGTGACCCCGAAAAGAGGGGTATAACTATTCCATCATCATGTCGATGGTCATGAACTGCGTCTCGCCGCTGGAATCATCCACGCCGTCGTTGTCGGTAGCGATGACAGCGGTGCCGTCGGCAAGGATTGCGAAGCCCTCAACCTTTTCGATCACCGCGCCGCCCGTGGAGGACAGGTTGGGCATCAGGTCGTGAACCAGCGTCTTCTCTAGCACAGGCAGTTCGCCTTCAGCAGCAGGCTCCACGCCAGCAACAGAGATTTCGTAGATCGCCTTCACGGACGCGGTCACGTCCGCCTGGTTGTCGCGCTCAACAACGAGGAAGGTCTCGTCGTCAATGGCGGTAATCTCGGACAGACCAATCCAGCCCGTCTCAGCGGTTTCCAGCGGGTAGTGGTAGAAGCCCCACTCGCCAGCGGCGACATCATAGCGCCCAACCTTCACCAGCCCGTCCGGGTCGTCCTGGAACTCACGCTGGATGACGACGAACAGGACTTCGCTGCTCGCTTCCCCCGTGGAAGCAACGCCCTCATAGCCCCAGCGGTTCTGGACTTCGTTAACGCTGTCCGGTAGGGTAACAACCGCGTCGATGGTGCCGTCCTCGGCAACGCCTACAAGCAGGTTCAGCGAGGTAACGGGGCGCTCTTCATCGCCGAAGTTACCTGCCCCCTCAGATGCAATCCAGAAGCCGCCGCCTGCACGAACCGTGATGCCCTCTTGGTCGAGGTTGACGGTGCCATCTTCGTTAACCTGATCGGGTGCGACTTCTGCCAGCACGCCGTTGCTGTCCATCAGGAAGATCTCTTCGGTGATGATCGCCGGCTCGCTAGAAGCGTCTACTACGTAGATGCTGCTAGCGTTGTAGAAGCTGTCACGGATGGTGTAGACGGTCGCAGCGTCGTCGGGGTCAGCAGCAAGACCAGACAGCGCACCCCAGGTGATCGGCGTGCCGTCTTCGCGGTCTGCAGAAGCGATGGTCGGGTAGTCTGCCGGACCTTCTTCCAGTTGGTAAACGCTGACGATGGAGCGAATGCCGCCCGGTTCGTCAACTTCGCTGGCAACGACAAACAGATTACGCTCTGGGATTGCCAGCAGACCCTCTGGACCGATGCCGCTGGGCAGTGCCTGGATGTACTGCGGAGCTGCCGGGTCAGATACCTCGTAGACCAATACCAGGCTGGCACGCTCCAAGCCAACAAAGAGGTAGTCGCCGCTTTCGTAGGAACCGAACTCGGTACCCTCTGGCTCGCTGCCCTTGTTCTCGGAGCGTGCTTCCGGGTAGTGACCGTGGCGAGCCGCAATGTGCTCAACCGTGTTGCCCGCATCGAAAACGATGCCGCCGTCGGTGTCAAAAATGGTGAAGCCACGGGAACCACCGAACAGGTCGCCTTCGTCAGCGGTTGCGAACATGGAGTCGGAAATCCAGGTCACAGCGTCCGGCTCACGCGGGACTTCTGCCAAGCTGCTGTTGAGGGTAATCACGTCCTCTTCCGCAGTGTCGATCTGCTCCAGGTCAGCAGTGCCAGCAGAGAAGCTGCCAGTCACTTCGCCGCTTGCCAGGTCAACCAGCACGATGTAGTTGTTTTCTTGCAGGGTGACGACAGCAACGTTCTCGCTGTTGATGTCCACGTACTCCGGCTCCGGGTCTTCCGGGAACGGATCGGCAATGCCCGTCAGGTCAACGGTGGTCAAAGACTCGTCGGCAGTGTTGAAGATCACGAGGGCACCACCCGGGAGCTGCGGCGGTTCACCTTCGCCCAGGTCTTCGTCGCGCTCGTTCTCGATGACCACTGCTACAAAAGCACCATCCGCGCTGATTGCAACAGAGTCTGGCTGACCGCCCAGGTCGAACTCGCTCACGATGGACTGCTCCGCAACGTTAATTGCGACCAGCGAACCGCTCGGCTCGGTGAAGCTCTCAGAAGTGTTCACGCCAGCGTAAGCCAGCTCGCCAGTAACCGCAACGGAGGTCGGCTCACCGGGCATTTCCAGCGCACCCAATGCTGCTGGTGCTGCCGGGTCGGTGATGTCTACAAAGCCGATGCTGCCCGTTTCGGCATCGGTGTAAACCAGGGTGTTGCCGTCTGGGGTTACGGAAACGATCTCGGCGACCGTCTCGCTCTCGATATCTGTGTTGAGGTAAACCGGGATGGACGCAACACGGTTGAAAACCATGTCCATGTCTTGTGCTGCTGTGGAGCTTGGTGCAGCGACAGTTAGACCAGCTACGGCGATGAACGCCAGCAGACTAAAAACAATGAAACGGTGACGCATTTAACTCTCCTCGTTGTGTTCTGTAGTTTAGCGAAGGTACGGAAAGCACATGTTCGTGCAGTGCCCAGCACAACTTGAGAACATAGGAGGTGTGCTTTATGGTTCCACAGGACGTTTGTTTAAAGGTTGTTAAAGCTGCGTAAGGTCTGCTGAACGAATGTGTAGCGCGTTCGGAGTTTACTGCGGGTTCAATGTCGTGATTGCCCATCGAACCATTCCACTGCATACTGTAGTCCATCTAGCTCGGAGACTAAGATATATGACGTTACTCAAGAACATTCGCCTGGGATTGCTGCATGTTGCGGTCGCCATTTCCTTTGTTGCTATCAACGGGGTACTTAACCGCATTATGATCTTCGACCTGGGCATTTTGGCGACGGTGGTTGCCGGTCTCATTGTGCTGCCCTATGTGTTTTCCCCAACGCAGGTCTGGCTGGGGCAATATTCCGACACGCACCCGCTGTTTGGCTACCGCCGCACGCCCTACATCATCGCAGGGATTTTGCTCACGATGGCGGGCATGGTCCTGACGCCGTTTGCCGCACTGCTGCTGGCAGACAGTTTTTGGTGGGGGTTGCTGCTGGGCGTGGTTGCGTTCGGCAGTTGGGGCATGGGTTACAATCTCGCGGTTGTGTCGTATCTGTCGCTGGCGAGTGACCTGTCCGAGGAAAATCAACGCTCCCGGACGATTGCTGTGATGTGGTTCATGATGATTTTGAGCATTATCATCTGCGCAATTGTGCTGGGTCGTTTGCTGGAACCGTACAGCGAGGCGCAGTTGATCCGCGTGTTTGGCTATGCTGCCCTGGTTGCGCTGGGGTTGGCTGCGTTGGGGTTGGTCGGGCTGGAACCACGCCACACCGTTCAGGAGATACAGTCCCGTGAGAGCCAACGGGAGGCGCTGGCGGCGGTGATGGAGAACCCGCAAGCGCGGTTGTTCTTCGTCTACCTCATCCTCATGCTAGCGGCAATCCTGGGGCAGGACGTGCTGCTGGAACCGTTCGGCGCAGAGTCCTTTGGCATGTCGGTTGAGCAAACTACACAGCTTACGGCACTGTGGGGCGGCACCACGCTGATTGCGCTGCTGTTCTACGGGTTCGTGCTGTCCAACACCATGACCAAGCGTGTTGGCGCTGCGCTTGGCGGTTTCATCGCAGCAGTGGGGCTGGTGTTAATCGCTACCAGTGGCGCGGTAGGCAATGTCGTGCTGTTCCAACTGGGGATTGGGGTGCTGGGCTTTGGTACCGGGATTGCCACATCGACCAACCTGGCGCTTATGCTGGATATGACAACGCCGGAGCAAGCGGGACTGTTCATCGGTGCCTGGGGCGTGGCGGATGCCGCCGCCCGTGGTGTGGGCATGATGCTGGGCAGCGTGGTGCGCGACGTGATGACGCGGTTCACCGGGGATGCCGTGCTGGCATACGTGACCGTGTTCACGATTGAGGCGGCGCTGTTGCTCATCTCGTTGGTGCTGCTCACCCGTGTGAATGTGACTGCATTCCAGGACAACCAGCCCACGCTGGCAGATTTGGTCGCCATCACCGGGGATGCATAGCAGACCAGGGTTAGGGCGTGCCACCTACCAGTGGGCACGGTGGCACGCCCCGGTGTTTTGCTGTCTTAGCTTTGCTTGCGGAATGCGCAGTAGATGAAGCGCTGTTCGGTTGACCACGGGGTAATGTGCGGCTCACGTGCGCTTTCCAGCAGCGCAAAATCCTCGCCAAATGTTGCGTGTAACGCCTGTGGTGTGTAGCGCGTTACGTTCAAACCGCTGCACTGTTCCGGTCCGTCGTCGGCGAACGTCGCCATAATCACGTATCCACCCGGCTTAAGCGCGTGCTGAACCTGCTCAACGTAGCGGCGGCGCAGGGACGGGTCGGTGAGGAAGTGGAAGACTGCCCTATCGTGCCACACGTCGTAGGCATGGTGGCGCAGGTCTGTTGCAGTAATGTCTCCAACCGTCCAGTTGATGTTGGCGGTGTGCGCATTGCCTACACGCTGTCGTGTGATGTCGAGTGCCGCACCGGAGATGTCCAGCAGGTCAACAGCGTTGTATCCGGCGGCAAGCAGATAATCGGCCAGAGTGGATGCACCTGCGCCCACGTCAATAATATGGGCTGATGTGTCGGGTTGCAGTCTCTGAATCAACGCCAGTGAATGCTCAGGTTTTACCTGGTACCAACTCACATCATCGGGGGACTTTGTCTGGTAAACCTGTTCCCAGTGTGCTTGTGCTGACACGTCACTTCCCTACCTTGTCCATATCAATTGCCGCCTGTTGCTTCAAATACGCTTTGTGCAGGTCAGGTCATTCGGCGTCAGCAGATTAATGATCTGCGGACGAAATAGGCAACCGGACGACAAATGTCGTGCCTTCGCCTTCTCTTGACTCGAATGAGATTTCACCCTGGTGTAACGCGACAAAATCCCGTGCAATCGTCAGCCCCAGTCCCGTACCCTCCAGCTTGCTCACATTGCGTGCACGGTGGAACGGTTCGAAGAGGTACGGTTGATCTTCTACGGGGATGCCATAACCTTGATCAACGACCTTGAACTGTAACCACTGGGCGGTGTTGTTTATTGTCTGTAAATAGGGTCTAAAACCCCTGCCTTTCAGGCAGGCAGTTTT
>CAYVGI010000219.1:0-5365 GCA_964451095.1 uncultured Anaerolineaceae bacterium | reverse complement strand
TCTAACACATGCCGTATAATGAGCATCAAGCAGGCTTAGTGCAAACACGTTGCCATTCGCAAAAGCGCTGCACCCGCGTAAAATAAGCACCACATGAGTACGCAAGCATAGCGGGCAGGACTTTATGCGGGATCGGCGGCGCGTAGACGAACTTTCAATCGAGGAGCTAGAACAGGTGCTTGCCATGCGCAAGCGCGAAGCACGCCAGCAGCGCTTACAGCGGATGCGGCGCGACGGGCGCGTTATTGAGCAGGGCGCGGCGGCACCGCCCCCCACCATTACCGAGCCGCAGCGAGTACCCGAACCCGCCCCCGCTGCCGTGCCATCCCCCGCAGCGCCACGTACAGACCGCACCCTGGACGACATCATCGCGCACATTGCCAAAAACCCCGGCGACCCGAACGCCGCCGTCCGCTTTGTGGATGAGGACACGGGCACGATTGTGGCGGTCACGCCGGTTCCCCAGGCAGATGCACCCGCACCCCCCCAACCCCGCCCGGCGACCAACGGCAGGTACGCGCATCAAAACGGCGGCAAACAACGTCAAAAAAACACGTCCGGTGGCGAGAAGATCACGCGGGCGACGCGCCGCATGACCAACGCCCTGCTGCTGGTGGTAGAAGTGGCGGCGGTGTTCGGGCTGGTGTACCTGGGCTGGGAGTTGTTGCAGGGCATCCAGATATTGGAGAGCCGCACGACCGAGGCACAGGAGGAGATTGAGGCGGCACGCTCAGCATCGGTGCCAACGCTGGCACCCACGCCCATGCTCACGCTAGATCAAGTGGTGCTGCCGGGCGGTCACGTTTATGTAGAGGGGCAAACCCCCAGCCTCAACATTGACGAGATCCCGCAGAATGTGCGCTTCGCCGTTGCCGACCAGATCACACGCCCGGTCATCAACCGCCCCCCCACGACCAGCGAAACGGCACTGCGGCTGGTCGTGCCCAAGCTCAACATTGACCAGACGATTGTGCAGGGCGCAGACTGGGAAGCGCTTAAGCAGGGGGTGGGGCAGGTGATTAACGGCTACACGCCCAGCGACGACGCGGGCAACGTCGCGCTGACGGCACACAACGACATCTACGGCGAACTGTTCAAAGACCTTGACCAGCTTGAATCCGGCGATCAGTTCCAGGTGCAAACCCGTGAGCAGGTGTACCTGTACGAGGTCACGCGCACAGAGGTGGTGAAGCCCACAGATGTGCATGTGCTGCAAAGCGTAGGCAAGCCCACCGCCGTGCTCATTTCGTGCTATCCCTACCGCGTGAACAGCCAGCGAATCGTCGTCTTTGCAGACCGGGTGGGCTGATGCCCTGGTGTCCCCAAGATTCAGGGTAAGGGCATGTGGTGTGGTCGTGTAGAATATTGCACCGAAACCGGAGGACGAAACCCTTATGGCAAAACGTAAAAAGAAGCGCACATCATCGCGCAAAATGCAGCCAAGCAAGCCCAACATCCCGCAGGAGACGCTAGAACGCGCCCGCCAGGGGATGGCAGACGAAGGTGCTGCTGCCACCACCGAAGAAGATGCCGTCTCCCTCAGCGCTGCCCAAGAGCTTGCCCGCCTGCGGGCGGAGCGGCTGGAGCGCCGTGCGAGCGCCCGCAAGTCCACTTCCGAGAAGCGCAAGAACAGCGGGCTTTCCGCCGATATTGTGGCAGACCAGCTTGCCAACCCGACGCGCTTCGTCACCAAGGAAGAACTCAAGACGCAGTACAACTACGTGCTGCAAGACCTGCGCAACATGGGTATCCTCGCTGCTATCCTGTTTATGGCGCTCATCGGGCTGGGGCTGTACCAAACGCTGTAGTGCTTGCTGTGTGGGGCAAGTGCATAAAATGGACTTATGTTTCACAACGGGTCAAGTAGTGCCTGTAGGGGCGTAGCACGCTGCGCCCCTGCACCGTGGTCGGCTACAAGGGTTTTGATGCGATCAACCCTGCTTGCTGCGTGCTGTGTATCTCACCCTGCGCCGCGTATGATGTATAATGCGTAACACCGTTGGTAGCAGGGGACACACCATATACCTGCTGCCCGCCAACACACAAGAAACATCCCCGGAGAACAAAACCGATGTTAAACGAACAAGCCTCCTCGTCGCAAGACCAGCCGACCTGGAACAAACGCGACTATGAGGAGCGCCCGCCAGACCCATACGCTGAGGTGCGTGAACACGTGGAAAAGGTGATGCACATTATGGGGGAACAGCGTGCCAGCGATGAGCTAGACGAGTTGGTGGTGGTCGCGCCAGGGCACGACTTTCTCATCACCTACCAGGGCGAGCTAACACGGGACAGTGAAACCGCCTACGCCAAGCTGGACGACCTGCTAAAGTCCCAGGATCGGTTTGCGCTGTTCCGCAAAAACCGCGAAGAAACCGGACCCGCCCACGAAATCCACATCATACAGGGGCGCGTGAAGCCCCGCACCGGACGCCCGTGGCTGAACCTGCTGCTGTTTGTGCTCACGCTGCTGAGTGTGCTGTTTGTCGGCTCCCTCCAGGGCATTGCCTACGCGATGGATCAGAACCCGGACAGTGAACGCAGCGATTACTACTATCAGTCCACAGATGAGCAGGGCAACGTCGTCGGGGAGTTCCCACGCTTGAGCCAGATATGGCGCGGCTACCCCTACGCGCTCAGCATCCTGCTAATTTTGGGTGCCCACGAACTGGGGCATTACTTCGCGGCACGGCGGCACAATCAGGCGGTATCGCTGCCGTACTTTATCCCGCTGCCCATTAGCGCAATAGGCACCATGGGCGCGGTCATCCGCTCACGGGAGCCAATGCGCAATCGCAAAATCCTGATGGACATTGGCGCGGCGGGACCGCTGGCAGGGTTGGTGTTTGCGGTGCCTATCCTGCTCATAGGCATCGCCACCTCCCCGGTGCAAAACCGCCTCATCCCTGGCGAACACGGGCTAGAGGGCAACTCTGTGCTGTACGCGCTGGCGAAGATCACAGTAAAGGGGCAGTTCTACCCCACCGCGACCGAAGACATTTTCATCAACCAGATGGCGTTTGCCGGGTGGCTGGGGCTGCTGGTGACGGCACTGAACCTCATTCCGGTGGGGCAGCTAGACGGCGGACATGTGCTGTACTCGCTGTTTGGGGCGCGGGCAAGGCGGGCATTTTACCCGGTGATGCTGATTATGGTTGTGCTGGCGACGTTGTCATCGGTGTGGGTGGTGTGGGTGGTTTTGCTGTTCCTGCTGGGTAGGGTGTATGCGCCGCCATTGGACGACATCACGCCGCTGGACAGCCGCCGCCGGGGTATCGCAATTTTCACGCTGGTGATTTTTGTGCTGGTGTTTGTGCCGCGCCCGTTCACGTTCTACACCGTGGACGAGGGCGACATCCCGCAGAACAGCCAGACCGTGCAGCAAGACCCGCCAACGGTGTTCACGCTAGCGGAGTAACGAGATGCACGTAGGAGCGCCGAGATGTGGCGCTAAGACGGCAGGTACGCCGCCAACCACGCCGCGTCCTCTGGCGAGATGGGGCGCTGCATAAATGCGTGCGAACCCACTCCCGGCACGTCGTAGCGCTCTCCCATGACGACAAAGCCATCCTTCTCGTAGAACGGCACGGCGTGTTCGCGGGCGTCGCACCACAGGAATGCGCCGCCCTGCACTGCCACATGTCCGACGCACGCCCGCAGCATCGCCCGCCCGATGCCCGCACCGCGCATTGTCTCAATCACTGCCATGCCGCGCAGCCGCCACGCCTGTGCGGCACCGGGCAGCGGGTGCGTGGACGGTGTGCCCACGCTGGTGCCGGGGGGCTGGCGCATCACTGTGGCGATGCCCACCTGTGCCCCTGCCGCATCGTAGGCACCCACATGCAGCGCGTTTTCGTCGCTATCCCCCGCGTAAACCAGCTTTTCCAGCGGGATACCCTGCCGTAGCAACTGCTGACGCAGCGGGCGGGTTTGCTGTGCAGTGATGCGACGGAGTTCGAACGTCATGGGGGTGCCCCTTTTTTGATGCTGACCAAAATGCTTAGCAGGTGTGTTTTGCTGGCAGGTGCCGCTGGCAGATCACGACACTGCCATGCTGCCCTCGGTGCTCAGCCGCTCACCGATTGCCGCCAGCCGATCAATCGTCTCGCGGATTTCGTCGTCGGTGGTGCGCGGGTTAATCATAATCAGGCGGATGACCTTCACCCCCTTGAGCACGGTTGTGGCGATCATTGCCCAACCGCTGGCAACCACTTCGTTTACGATGTGCTGTTGCAGCGCGTCCAGTTGCTCTGGCGTGTGCTCACCCTCCGGCACATAGCGGAAGTTCACAATGCCCATTTGCGGTCCCGCGATCATCTGCCAGCGCGGGTTCTGTGCCAGTAGTTCTGCCGCCAGCACGCCCTGGTCGAAGCCCCACTGCACCGCCTCCCGGAACGCATCCAGCCCGAACACTTTCAGCGACATCCACAGCTTGAGCGCCTTAAAGCCGCGTGTGAGCTGCGCACCGTAGTCGTAAAAGTTGACGTGCCCCTCGTCCTTGCTCTCGGTGTCCTTCAGGTACTCCGGCACGAGCAGAAACGCCTCGCGCAGTTGGCGGCGGTCGCGCACGAGCAGGCAGCCCATCTCATACGGCTGGAAAAGCCACTTGTGCGGGTCAATGGTCACGCTGTCTGCCCGCTGGATGCCGTCTAGCAGCGCTTTGCCCTCGCCTGTGAGGACTGCCGCGCCACCGTAGGCACCGTCGATGTGCAGCCACAGGTTTTCCGCTGTGCACAGGTCGGCAAGTTCGGGCAGCGGGTCAACACTGCCGGTATTGGTGGTGCCCGCGTTGGCAATCACACAGAACGGTTTCAGCCCATTGGCGCGGTCTTGCGCGATGGCATCCCGCAGGTCATCCACATGGATACGGAAGTTGTCGTCCGTGGGCAGGCGGCGCACCTGTTCATCCCGGAATCCCAGGATACGCACCGCCCGGTCGACGCTGCTGTGGGTCTGGTCGCTGTAATAGAGCACCGCCGCCGGGTCGTTCCCGCCGAAGTGCGTGTGCCGTGCCACATGCAGCGCCTGTAGGTTCGCCATGCTGCCGCCGCTGGTAAACTGCCCGCCGCCTGTTTCCGTTGGCAGCCCCAGCAAATCTAGCAGCCACTCAATCGTCAGCACCTCAATCATGCCCGCGCCAGACGCCTCTAGCCAGGTGCCCGCAAAGGCGTTGTAACCCGCCACCAGCATATCCGCCACCGCGCTCACGGCGTTGGAGGGGCTGGGCACAAACGCGAAGAAGCGTGGGTGCTCTGTGTACATCACATTGCCGAACACATCGCGCACTGCCTGCTGGAGCACGTCTTCTGGTGGGGTGGGGGCGGTGGGCCGGGCAGGCGCCTCGCCAAGCACCGCGCCGGGTGCT
>CAYVGI010000218.1:0-5433 GCA_964451095.1 uncultured Anaerolineaceae bacterium | reverse complement strand
CATTGTGTTCACTGCACACTAAGCCATTATTCAAGCCATAAAACTATTCTATTGTGCAAACGTTCGCAGATAACACGACGGTGAACGTGACCCAATCAAATCTAAGTGTGACAGGCTTAAGGAGTATCAATCAATGCCTGAACTTTCGTCTTTACAGTATGGTTTAGTGTTTAACGCGTTTTCGTTTACATTCGCAGCGATGTTCGCATCGTTCATCTTTTTCGTGCTCAGCCGCCAGAGCGTAGCACCGCAGTATCGCGGAGCGCTGACGATGTCTGCGCTGGTGGTTGCGGTAGCTGCCTACCACTACTTCCGCATCTCCGAAAGCTGGGCGTCAGCCTTTGTGCTGGGCGAAGACGGTAACTACCTACCAAGCGGCGAGGCATTCAACGACGCCTACCGCTACGTGGACTGGCTGCTGACGGTGCCGCTGCTGACCGCAGAACTGGTCGCTGTGCTGGCACTGCCACGCAAGCAGAGCACCAGCCTCACGGCACGCCTGGCAATCGCCGCCGCGCTGATGATCGTACTCGGCTACCCGGGTGAGATTGCGTCCGGCACCACGCGCTTCGTATGGGGCTTCATCAGCAGCATTCCGTTCGTATACATCGTGTGGACGTTGTTCACGGAGTTGGGCAGCGTAACCGACCCGCAGACGAGCGACCAGCCGGAAGAGGCACGTGTGCTCATCCGTAACGCACGCCTGCTGCTGCTGGCAACGTGGGGCTTCTACCCGATTGTGTACATGGCACCGTTCTTCGGTCTGACGGGTGCAACCGCGCTCATCGTCATCCAGGTTGGCTACTGCATTGCTGACGTGGCAGCGAAGTGTGGCTATGGTGTGCTCATCTACAGCATTGCCCGTGCCAAGACGGTCGCACAGGAACCGGAGCAGGTCAAGACGGCAGAGCTTGCTGGCGCTGCTGGCGACTAGAACTAGCGAATAACTGCGCTAGAACCAAAAGGGGGCGGCACCGCGCAGGTGTCGCCCCCTTTTGGTTTGGGGGCGGCGGCAAACCATGACTTTTAGTCCGCTTTCCGTTTAGCGTGCCCACGGCTATAATGGCGGTGGGAAGGAATAATACAGTTGGGTTTTGCCATGTTACGCATTAAACGTGCACTTCTGTCGGTTTGCGCAGTGGGGTTGCTGGTGACGGGGCTTGTCGTCGCCACACCAGGGGGACAGCAGATCCTCAATGTGACGGGGTTTGCAACGGAAATCCGCGCCGACCTGGAAACGGCGGCAGATGACCTGTTCGGGACGGGGCAGCGCCCGGAAAACTGGACGGGCAACATCGACAACACCACCCCCACCTACGTGCCCGACCTGTGGTTCGACAAAGAACTACTCGCCAGCAGCGAGGATGTTTACGGCGAGACGACACGCCCGCCGGAGTGGTTCGGCATCACCGTGGATGTGGCAGATATTATTGCACGCAACGTGCGCCACGACCTGGAACTGGTTGCCGACGAAATTTACGGCTTTGATGTGCGCCCCCCCAATTGGAACGGCGCAGAGCCAATCTACCGCTGTGGGCGAACGCTGCAAAATGTGTATTTTCTGTCTGTGAACAACTACAGCTTTAACTCCGAGGTGCCGGAAGACGAGTTTGGTTACTGTACGCTGGTGGAGGCAGAACTGCGCGACTTCCTGCTGAACCAGCGCGAGCTAGAGCCATCTGGGGAAGCACTCGATCAAGCAATTCTCGCCACACGCGGCGACATTGAGCGTTTGGCGAACGAGGTGTTCGGCGTGAACGACCGTCCGCTCAACTGGACGGGCAACGCCAATATTGAATCGCCGCTGCTGCTGACGGACAACTACGCCGACCTGGGCTTGCTGGCAGACGAAGTGCTGGGCGATAACAACCGTCCAGAGGGCTACATCGGGCTAATTACCGAGTCCCGCGTGGAAACATGGCGTAACCTGCGCCATGACATCGAAATCCTGGCAAATGAGATTGTGCCGCTGTTCCCCTCCATTGAGGGCGAGCGCCCGCGTGGGTGGCAGGGAACAGACCCGCTGCGTGCGTGCCCACTGCTCACACAAGACCTGGTGCTGGTGCTGGAAGATAACTTCACCGACGAAGGCGCGTCTTTCAGTCGGTTCGACTTTGAGGGCGCGGAAAACTACTGCGAAACGGTGCTGCAAGCGGCAAACAACTTCGCAGAAGACCCACCACTTAGCGAGATCGACCGCCTGCTGGCGGAAGGTGACGGGCTGCTGTACGAGGCAGAGTTCGCGTTCGCCTACCTGGACTCATCCGCGTTGACGTTTATGGGTGTGATGCCGCTGGGCACACAGTTCCGGGCGTGGTACCGCAACTTTAACGACTCAACCATGATGTTTGTCAGCGGGCGAGACTTTGCGGTGTACATTGACCGCCGCTGGACGGATATGCCGCAGGATGTGTTTGATCGCCTGCCGACGCTGGAAGGCGTTGCGCCGTTGGCGTTCTGTGATGCGGACTGGTGCAACGGACCCGGACCGACGCCTACACCCACGGGCGGCGCAATCGAGTCTCTGTTGGCGTTTGAGACGCCTGTGATTGAACCGACCGTTGACCCCGTGAGCCAGATCCCCAGCGAGGAGAAGACCGAGGTAGACTTCATCACGGCGATGGTCATCAACTACCTACAAGACAACGAAGACGAACGCACGGCACAGGTTACGCTGCGCCTATGCCCAGACCCATCGCTGGTTGCGGTTAGCCCGGAGGAGTGCGAACCTGTCATCAGCGTGTTCAACACGGCAACGGGAGAGCAAGAACCGGTGCTGCGCCAGCAAAACGGGCTGAATGTGTACGAGTTCCCCTATGGCTTCCAGGAGAACTTCCAGATCGAGAGCGCAACGCTGCGCACAACGGGGATCTTCCTCATCTCGCCGGACTTGCCGCGTAACTAGCGCAATATCGCACGGTGGGGCATGGCACACAGTCCATGCCCTCTATATCACCTATTCATCCCCTATTCGCACTCTCTCGAAAAGCGCTGCCAGTTAATTCCCGTTAGTGTGCCGCCGATCATGACGCGCAAGGTGTCATCGTCGCCCATGTGGTGCCACAGGTAAGCGCCGGGGTGCCCCCACACCTTAAGCTGGCACACCTTGCCCAACGGGCTAACCACCGCAATATCCCCGTTGGTTGTGTAGAGCAGGGTACGCCCATCAATTTCGGTGAGCGCTGCCCGCCCACGGGTGCCGGGTACATCAAACGCCCATTGCTGCACGCCGTTTTGCGCGTAGCTGCGCACCGCCTCGCCATCAAACAACAGCAGATCACCGTTGCTGCTGGTGGCAATCGCGCCGTGAGGTTTGGGTGCGGGCACATCGTAGTCCACTGCCTGCCACACGCCGTCCGCCAGGATGCGCCACAGCCCGCCCTGGGTGTACACAATCAGGGTGCCATCGCTGCTAACCGTAATGCTTGCCCCATTGCGCACGTGGGCAGTATCCAGGGGCGCACGGCTGTTGACGGACAGCGTAACCAGTTCACTGGTGTGGGTTTGCAGTGTCATCACCTGTGCGCCACGTGTGACCTGCGTGAACATAGGCACGTTTGCCGCCTCCCACGCGATTTCGCGGCGGCGCACATCCACGGCGAGCAGCCCGCCTGTTGATGCGGGGAACACAAGCAGGTCGTCCATCTCAAAGGGTGCCCCGGCAAGCGGCGCGTTCACCCGCCAGAAGTCGCCCAGTGTGCCGTCCACCGCGAAGATCTGGTGCACAAGCCCATCATTAAAGTAGGCAAACGGGTTGCCCTCAAAGCCGCGCACCGCAACGATGTCTCGCTCGTAGGTTTTGCGCCAAAGCTGCCGTCCGTCCGGCAGGATGCGGGCGATTTGTGCGCCGTTGGGCACAAGCAGGCTGTTGTCGTTGAGTGCCAGCGGTGGGGTGGTGTAGCTCGTTTCGCGGTTCAGCCGTGTAACCCAGTTCACCGTGCGGTCAAGCTCTGCGCTGGTGTTCTGCAAAAACTGGGATGGGCGGCGGTAGCCCTCCTCGTTGGGGTACACCCAGGTGTACCCCTGTCCCGGCGAGCGCCCGTTGCTCACACGGATTTCAAAGTGCAGGTGGGCGCTGGGGCGGGCATCGCCGATTAGCCCGATTACATCGCCCGCACTGACGCAAGCGTTGCCGTTGGGGAACGGTGTGCTCTCTGTCGCCGCTAGATGACCGTACACACTATAAACGGTGCTCTCGTCGGCAAGGGTGTGCTCCAGGATAATCACGCCGCCGTCTTTGCCCCATCCCTGGTCGTAGGCATATGTGACGACGCCGTTGGCAATGGCGCGGACGGGTTGCCCGCGTGTGTTGCCATCCAACAGCGCCCAGTCCTCCCCGGTGTGGTAGCGCCCGTCATGGCGCGGGGAGCGCACGCCGTAGTCTTGCACCAGGGCAAACGCCGCCATGTCTACCGGGGCGAACACACGGTCAACGGCGGCGCAGCGTACCTGCCCCTGGGCAATTGGCACTGCCCCCCACGCCACAATCAGCAGGCAAATCCAGGTCACGCGGCGCAGCATCATGCAGGCTGCAAAACGTGTTGCATGGCGTCAACGATAGTGGGGTGCAGCGCAGCGTTACACGCGAGCACCTGCTGCCCGTCGATAAACGTGTCCCCGTTCTCACCTGCAAAGTCCGACATGACGCCGCCCGCCTCTTGCACCATCAGCATTCCCGCGAAGAAGTCCCAACGGCTCAGTCCCCACTCCCAGTACGCATCAAAGCGCCCAGCAGCGACCCAGCACAGTTCCAGCGCAGCGCTGCCAAAGCGCCGCAGCCCGCGCACACGCGGCGCGAAATAGGTGAATTGGCGGAAGTCGTCACTTAGCTCGCCGCGCTTGGCATATGGGAAGCCCACCGCCAGCACCGATTCTTCCAGCTTGCCCGTATCCGAAACCTTGAGGGGCTTGTCGTTGAGCGTCGCGCCGCCGCCCTGCACCGCGCTGAACAGTTCGCCGCTGTTGGGGTCATACACCACGCCGACGAGCGGCTCGTTTTTGGCGTTTGCCAGCGCGATGCTCACACAAAAGTGGGGGATGTTCCCGGCAAAGTTAGTGGTGCCGTCCAGCGGGTCAATGTACCAGTGGTATTCTGCCTGCTCTAGCGGTGCTGCCTGGCTGCCACCCTCTTCACCGACGATGGCATGTTCTGGGTAGGCAGCACTGAGCGCCGCAACGATGTAATCCTCTGCTGCTTTGTCTGCCTCGGTCGCTACGTCGAAAACGCTGCTCTTGTGTTTGATCTGGTGCGGTTTTTCAAAGCGATCCATCAGGATTTTGCCTGCTTCTTTGGCAAGCTGCACGGCGTGTTGGCGCGTGGCAATCAGGTTGGGGGCTGTGGTCATGTGGAATTTGCTCTCTCGTCGCTTGTCGGTTTGCGCCGCACATTGTACCGCGCCTGCAAGCGGATGCGACACTGCGAATGGCGGGCGG
>CAYVGI010000217.1:0-5440 GCA_964451095.1 uncultured Anaerolineaceae bacterium | reverse complement strand
CGGCAACCCCCCACTCGTTGCGCTCCAGGTCAAGGGGGCTGGCACGCAGCGTATTGAGCATAGCAAGTTCGACTGTGTCTGTCGGGCGGACGAACGCGGTTACGGGCATCTCCTGCTGGAAGTCTGCGCGGATGGCAAAGTTGCCGTAGCACGCCTCATTGGTGCCCAGCCCGGCACAATTCTGCTCGACGGCGTCCAGCGCCTGGGACACCGTTGCCTGGCAGGTGCTGGGTTGCGCAGCGGCGACGGACACAAAGATCAAACACAGGGGTAGGGCGATCATCACAGAGCGCCACAATCGAGACATCATCATTTTCCTCTCTCATTCTCAGTACAATCTTGCATTATTTATTAAGCCACGAACGCCGCAACTGCGCGAGCACAAACCCGTTAATTTCTGGTAGAAAGTGGCTAGCCCAGTCCCATCTCACGGGCGCGGTCTACGCCCAGCCACAGCGCCGCCGCGCCGATGGGTGTGAGGCGGTAATACTCCCCGCGCAGCCCTGCGAGCACCATCAGGTCGGTTTGGAAGCGAATCGTGTGTACGCCGTTCATTTCCCACGCGCTGCCGATGCGCTCGCTGAACCAGTCTTCGTCGTGGATGACCAGCAGCGCACACACGGCGACCTGCGTTGTGAGCAGGTTCATGGCAATGCCGATGAAGTGCAGCGCCGCCCGCCCATCGGCAAGCATTGCGTCGAGTTGTTGCGCCGCCGGAGCCTGCTTGAAGTCGGAGCCTGCTTCCATTTCTGCCTCGTCAAACAGTTCTTCCACGTACTCGCGCTTGATCTGATAGCTGAGTTTCCACTCGTGGGCGGGGTAGGACTTTGCCGACGGCTGGAAGATAAACGCCGGGGCGACATGGTACGAGCCGCCCTTGTGGGCGGTATTGGCGGAGCGCTCTGCCAGGAGCAGCCGATAGCCCGCGCTTGTTTTGAACACGGTGAGCACGCCCACGCCGAGTGCCGCGCTGCGCCCTGCGCCGTTGGTCATCAACTGTGCGGGGGAAACCGTGGCGTGCAGCGCATCACGCCATGGGGTGCTGCCGCCCGCGACAAACTCGTTTTCCAGCGCGACACAGGTTGAGATGTGGTCGAAGTAGCTGCCCAGTTCAGCGTGCAGCCGTGGCACACCGTTTGTCTCCGTTAGCTGCTTGAACGCGAAGGTCACGCCGTTGTACACGCGCTTGCCCTGCGCTTGCAACTGGGGTACCAGCGTGTCATCGTAGAACGGCAGTGTTGACCGGGTGCGGATCGTTTGCGGGGGGCGACGTGACAGAATGCTGTCCAGCGGCACGTCCAGGTTGGTGTGTGCTGCCACGAACGGGTAGACAATTGTCTGCCGTTCGTATGCCTTGATGCCGTGGTGCAGGTACATCATGTAAAGCCGGACGATGACATCTGGGTATTGGTCTGCCCGCATGGTGTTTCCCCCGCTGGTGCCCGTGGTTAGCCCGCCCAAGCATATCATGCGGGAGGTTTTCCCCCCATGCAAATTCCCGCTCGTTCCGATACCATACGCACAGCGAAGTTTAATAAAAGATGAGGAACACAGATGGTCTCAGAGACAACCACGCTGCATCCGGGTCCGAAGGCACAGGCGATTATCGACCGCGAT
This sequence comes from uncultured Anaerolineaceae bacterium, assembly GCA_964451095.1. Taxonomy (GTDB): domain Bacteria; phylum Chloroflexota; class Anaerolineae; order Aggregatilineales; family Phototrophicaceae; genus DAOTTY01. The sequence continues at coordinate 3,823 of CAYVGI010000217.1, read as the reverse complement.
ACGCAGCGTATGTCCAGCTCGATTGTGCGGCGCTACCCATTCGTCATTGAGAAGGGGCGCGGGGCACACGTTTGGGACGTAGACGGCAACGAATACATCGACTTTGCAGCGGGCATCGCCGTGACGGCAACCGGGCACGCCCACCCCAAAGTCGTGAAGGCGATCCAGGAGCAGGCGGAGAAATTTATCCACATTGCCGGGACGGATTATTATTATGAAGTGCAGGTGGCACTTGCCGAGCGCCTGAGTGAGATTGTGCCCTTTGACGATGATGCCCGTGTCTTCCTCACCAACTCCGGTGCGGAGGCAGTTGAGGGGGCGATTAAACTGGCACGCTGGTTCACCCGCCGCCACCAGATCATCGCGTTCCACGGGGCGTTCCACGGGCGCACCATGGGTGCGCTGTCGCTCACGGCAAGCAAAACGATACAGCGCGGGGGCTTTTTCCCACTAGTGCCGGGTGTGCACCATGTGCCGTTTAACAACCCCTACCGCTGCGGGCACGGGCGTACAGAAGACCAGTGCCGCGAGCGCTGCATCTGCGCCAGCTACATTGAAGATGTGCTGTTCCAGCGAACGGTGCCGCCGGACGATGTGGCAGCAATTATTTTCGAGCCAATCCAGGGCGAGGGCGGCTACATCGTGCCAGACCCGGCGTTCATCCGTGAGCTGAGCGCTATCTGTGAGAAGTACAACATTTTGCTGATCGTGGACGAAGTTCAGAGCGGCATCGGGCGCACCGGCAAGTGGTGGGCAGTTGAACACTACGATGTGCAGCCGGACATTATCTGTTCTGCGAAGGGTATTGCCAGCGGGATGCCGTTGGGTGCGATCATTGCACGCGAGGAAGTGATGACGTGGCCCGCCGGTACGCATGGCACCACCTACGGCGGCAATCCGGTAGCGTGTGCGGCGGCGCTGGCAACGCTGGAACTGGTGGGCGAGCAGTACATGGCAAATGCCGCTGAGCAGGGCGCGTTTGTGCTGGCAGCGCTAGAGGACATGCGTGCGAACCATCCCACGCTGCGGCACGCCCGCATAGAGGGCAAGGGGTTGATGGTTGGGGCGGAACTGGTGCTGGACGAGGCACGTACCCCCGCGAAAGCAGTGCGCGACCGCATGGAGCACATCGCTTTGGAAAACGGTCTGCTCATCCTGGGGGCGGGCACGAGTGCGGTTCGTTTTTGCCCACCGCTGATGATTGAGCGCGACACGGTGGTAGAGGGACTGCGTCGCTTTGATGGGGCGCTGGCACAGGCGGAGCGCGAGGCAGGGTTGCTGTAGCAGGTATGCCGGGCAGGGGATGTGGTGCCCCCTGTCCTTATGGCGTATTGTGGCACCGCTCTCGTAGCCGATATAATCGCGCCAAGTCGGGGGACGTCAAACGTTCTGCAACCGCAACTCATCCGGTTTTGTCACGTATAGCGAGTGTAGGTGACGTTACGGTAGTGCGTTCCCCAGGTGACCCAAAGGGGAACGAAAGCGATGACCCGTGACTGACCCACAAATTACAGAATGGGTGCTGGCGGCGCTAGACGGAGACCAACAGGCATTTGCAGAGTTGGTTTACGCCCACCAGGATGCGGTGTACAACCTGTGCTACCGAATGCTGGGCAACAGCGTAGAAGCGGAAGACGCCGCCCAGGAGGCATTTTTGCGAGCGTACGTCAACCTACAGCGCTACGACACATCCCGCTCGTTTAAAACGTGGGTGATGAGCATTGCGTCCAATCACTGTATTGATGTGATCCGTAAGCGACGGATGCAGATCCTATCGCTGGATGAACCGCTGCCCAGCGCAGACGCCAGAGCGCTAAGCAGTAAAGAAGACGGACCGGAACTGCACGCACTGCGCCAGGAAATGAGCGAGGAGATCCAGGAGTTGCTGGATGAGCTGCAACCAGACTATCGCGCGGCGGTGGTGCTGCGCTATTGGTACGACTATTCCTATGCGGAAATTGCCGATGCGCTGGACACAACCGAGAGCGCCATTAAAAGCCGTCTGTTCCGTGCCCGCCAAACACTGGGTGAACGTGCCAGGGCAAAGCGTGAGCGCGACGATGCCAGCAACCTGGGAGATGCACTGCGAGGGAAGAACAGCTTATGAGCGATGAACAACGCGACCCAAAGGGGCGTGAGCAACGCGCAGCACGCAACCTCACTCGCCCTACCCAGGAGCAACAGGGGGCACGTAACAAGCAGGCAGCGCCAGACGTAGAGACCATGATGCGCGATGCTGCCCCTCGACCGGTGCCCAACACGCTGATGCAAGGCATTATGGCACGCATTGCAGACCCGCAAACGCTGCCCCAGCAGCAACCGCGTAGGTCTACGTGGGCGCTGGCGCTGGGCACGGGTGTTGCTGCTGCCCTGCTGCTGCCGTTGTTGGTTGCCGTTAGCCTGGTGATTCTCGTTGCTTTTGGTACGGGGACTGCGCTGAGTGGCGCTGCGCTGGGTGTGCTGGGGTTGGTTGTGCTGCTGTATGCGTCCTTGACGGGGCTAATTGGCGGCGTGGAGCAACTGATTGTAGCGCTGCCGTGGCTTTTTGCGCTGCTGATACTGATCCCGCTGGCGTGGTTTGGGTTATGGCGGTTGGGCAAGTCATGGTCTGGGGCGGGGTTAGATGAACAGTAGCGCCCGCGTGCTCGTCGTCACGGTGCTGGCGCTGATTGTGGTGCTGGTGGTAGGCAGCATATTTGCCCGGCGGCTGGGCACCTTCTCCCGCGATGATCTCATCCTGGCAACGGAGAACGACTATCGTCTGGAAGGTTCTGTTGACACGAGCGTGGCAGTTTTCGCCCAGTCCATCGAACTGAATGGTGATGTGCGTGGCTACGCTCTGCTAGGCGCGGAGACGGTGGCGGTGACGGGATCTGTTGGGGAAGACGCAACGATCATGGCGGAGGCGGTCACCCTTGGTGGCACGGTGCGCGGTAACGCGGTGATACTAGCGGAGACGGCACAATTAGATGGCACAGTGGACGGTGAAGTGGTTGTGCTGGTGCAGGAACTTACCATCGGGGAGAGCTTTGAGGGCACTGTGGTTAGCTGCACCGAAAACACACCTAGCGCTGGGGAGGGCACAGTCCTGCTGCCCTGTGACCGCACAACGGCGCAGGGGCTGCTGCGGCGTGCTGGGGCGCAGTTTGCCAGCGTAGGCGTCGTGGCGCTGCTGGGCGGGCGTAGCTTGCCGCAGTTTTTGGCGCACACGCTCTCTCTTCGCTTGATGCTGTCGCTTACGGGAGTAGCGGCGCTGGTGGTGGCGGCACTGCCGCGCTGGGCGAGCACAATAGCCGCAGGGGTGCGCAGTAGACCGTCGCAGATGCTGGCAACGGGGGGCATGGTCGCCCTGCTAGCGGTGGGCATCACGGCGGCGTACCTGTTGCTGCTGGTGTACCTCACATTTGTGGCGTTGTTGCTTTCGCCGCTGTTTTTGCTGGGATGCCTGGCGATGGGGCTGCTGCTGCTGGGGGGTTGGGTTGCCCTGGCGCTGAACACGGGTAACTGGCTGGTAAGGCGTTTGTTCCCGGCGCTGCAACCGCCCGTGATCGCAACGGTCATTGGTGGGTTGGCAATTTCAATCCTCGTGTTTGCGCTTACCTGGCTGCCTGGTGCCGATTTTGTCGTGCTGCTGGCGTGGTTGGTTGTGCTGCTGGGCAACATGGGGGCGGCATATGCGACGCGCCTGGGCACACGCTTTGTGCGGTGAAATTGCATCGCTCGCCCTGTAACTCAAAACGTCATATATAAACTCATACACTCGACTTTATCCATTTGGTAGACAAGACAAGGTGGACAAGCTAAGCTGACCTCAATCATCACA
>CAYVGI010000216.1:0-5464 GCA_964451095.1 uncultured Anaerolineaceae bacterium | reverse complement strand
ATCTCCAGGTCGCCGCCCTGTTCCGTCTTGAACACAACGTTGGCACCTTCGCTGCGCCCAATCCAGTTCGTCTGCATGATCTTGACGGGCTCGGGCCAGTCCAGCTTGCTAAAGTCCAGCATTTCGTCTGCATATGCTTTGTACCGGAAGAACCACTGCGTCATCATCTGCTGCACCACGGGCTGCCCGGTGCGCTCGTCCTTGCCATCAATGACCTGCTCGTTTGCCAGCACGGTTTGCAGCGTCGGTGACCAGTTCACCATCGCCTCGCCCCGGTATGCCAGGTCATTCTCAAAGAACAGCTTGAAGAACCATTCCGTCCACTTGTAGTAAACCGGGTCGCAAGATACCGCCTCGCGCTCCCAGTCGAACATCGCCCCCATGCTGCGCAGTTGCTTGCGCATGTGTTCGATGTTGCTGTACGTCCACTTTGCCGGGTGGATGTTGCGTGTTACGGCGGCGTTCTCCGCTGGCAAGCCGAACGCGTCAAAGCCCATTGGGAACAGTACGTTATAACCCTTCATCCGCATGTAACGTGCCCGCGCATCAGACGGCGTCATGGCGAACCAGTGCCCGATGTGCAGGTTGCCGCTGGGGTAGGGCAGCATGGTTAGCGCATAGTGCTTGGGCTTGTCCCAGTCAACTTCCGCCCGGTACAGCCGGGTTTCTTCCCAGTGCTGCTGCCATTTCGGTTCAATTTCCTGCGGATTGTACGATTGTTTCTCGCTCATTGCCGTGTGTCTCTCTCCTTTGTTGTCCTGCATCGCTTCTGAATGATAACGGTTGCCGATTTTACCAGAGCCAAGGCAAATGGTAATGCACCGGGGCGCGTATACGGTGCAGGGGCGTTACTTTGACATTAGGCGTAGAACAAATAAACCGCTCTACTTGACCATTAAGAACAAAATATCGTAAATTGAAGGCATCGTATAGAACGCTAGTTCTTAACCCACAAGGAGTAATCTCATGGAACACCCCATTACCTGGTTCGAAATTCCGGTAACCGATATGGATCGCGCTATCAAGTTCTACAACGTCGTTTTTGATGGTTCGTGCTCGGAGCCGCGCAACGATGGTACACGTACCGTGGCGATGCTGCCCTATGGCATGGTCAGCGGCGGCGGTTCGCTCACCCTGGTAGATGGCTTCACGCCCAGCTCCGACGGGGTTGTGATCTACCTCAACGGCGGTGACGATTTGCAAGTGATGCTGGATCGCGTCCAATCGGCGGGGGGCAAAGTCACGCTCGCCAAGATGGACATGGGCGGGGATATGGGGCACATTGCCACCTTCACCGATAGCGAAGGTAACACGCTGGGGCTGTTCTCGCAGAACTAATCCACCAGAATACGCAACCGAATAGACACAAACAGGCGCACGGTAATTGTGCGCCTGCTGGTGCTTAGCGAGGTGTATCCAGTTGGTGCAGCGTTTACTAGCGGCGGCGACGGCGGCGCGGCGGTTGTTGCACCGGCACGGGCACGCGTGCAGGCTTGCGCTTCGGTTCCGGCTGAAGAAGACGGTCCAGATCGTCTACGATATCACGAGCACGATCTGCCAGTTCGTCGATCAGGTTCCGCTTCTGCTGCTTTGCCATAACTAAGTCCTAACTGCTGTCGGGAAATGACGAGATATAAAGACTGCCCTGTCATACGATAGGTGCGGGGACTGTTTGGAAATCTGCATGGTGGGGTATTGGTGTGGACCCAAGGAGACTCGAACTCCTGACCTCTTCAATGCCATTGAAGCGCTCTCCCAACTGAGCTATGGGCCCCTAACATCATGCAGGCTTTGTAGCCCCCGGCACTACACCGGGTCAAGTGCAAGCATACTGCAAACACGCCCGGTTTGTGTAGCGAAATCAAAAAACGTTCACACGGTCTTTACAATGTAATTATGCTTTACTCAATTGTGTGGCGGTGTTGGGTAATATTTGCGCTAAGCGACCAAAAACCGCCACACATTGCGAGGACGCTACTTCTTCTTGCGCTTGGGGAAGCGGCTGATTACCTCAGCGGTTTGCGGCACGGGCAGCTTATCGCCCATGTTGATGTGCCCGTTGCCGTTCTTGCCGACAAACCCACCAGCGTAGATGCCAATCGCAGTGCCTTCTGCTGCCAGCGCCCGCTTGATGTACGCCTGCCCCAGTTGGAACCCGTCGCTATCTGGTGTGCAGCTTGTCACCATACCGACGACGCGCCCACGGTGGTCGAGCACCGGGTCGCCTTGGCGCGGCGGGCGTGCCCCCTTGCGCACCAGCCGGAAACGAACCACCTCGGCGTCGCGGTTATGCTCGTGTGCCATGTACGCTGCTTTGCCCACGAAGAAAGGCTTCCAGTGCCGCGCATAGGCACCCATGCCCGCGTCACCGGGGCGCAGGCTCATCTCGCCGCCCAGCTCATGCCCATACAGCGGTAGCCCTGCCTCGGTGCGCAGGCTGTCTCGTGCTGCCAGCCCACACGGTTCTGCGCCGTGCTGCACCAGCGCTTTGAACAAGTCCGCTGCGTTGTCCGGGTGGACAAACAACTCGTAGCCCGTTCGCTCGCCTGTGTAGCCCGTCCGAGAGACAACTAGGTCAAACCCGCCCAGCGTCGCATGTGTGACCTCTGCCCACTTCAGCGCCTTTACCGCAGCGTAATCGTCCCCGCCCAGCGCCTTCAGTACATCCAGGCTTGCCGGTCCTTGCAGGGCGATGTCCACGCGCTGGTCTGCGCCATTTGCCGGGTCGCGCAGGTCGCGCAGCGTGACGTGTTCGCCCGCGCGGTATGCCAGCACGGGGCAGCCTGCATCCGTGGTGACGATGCCATTTTTCACATCGTTCAGCCACGCCCAGTTCTTGTCGTTGTTAGATGCATTCACCACCATCAGGAAGTGCGCTTCGCCCAGGCGGTACACCAGCAGGTCGTCCAGCGGTTCGCCGTTTACATCCAGCAGAAAGCCGTACTGCGATGTGCCCTCATCTAGCTTGGTGATGTCGTTGGTAAACACCGTGTTGATAAAGTTCGCGGCACCCGCGCCCGCCACACCGAACACGCCCATGTGCGTCACATCGAACACGCCCACACTGCTGCGCACGGCGTTGTGCTCCTGAGACACGGACGAGTAGTAAACGGGCATATCATACCCGGCAAACTCAACCATCTTCGCGCCGAGTTCATTGTGCAGCCCATGTAGCGGTGTAGTGAGCAGTTCTGTGCGTGTCGGCTCCTCCCACGCGAATGTCGGCAGCGTTTCTGCCGCTGGCAGTTGCAGTTTGTCCCCATGCACACCAATGAAGTACGGCTTCAGCACGTAACCCGCACCTGCATCCCACTCGCCTGTGTCCACATCTGCCGGGGCAGCGCCCGCCGCGTGCACAATCACCGGGCCCGGCAGCTTCGCCGCCACATCCGTGGGATCAATCTGCACAAACCCATCGGACAGCGCCCGCAGCCAAGCCATCACCCGCTGGTACCGCGCTTCGATGTGCAGCGTGTACCCGCCTGTCGTCCGCGCCACGTAAGCACGAGACATCGGTGTGCCGTCCGGCTCCAGTATCCAGGTGGGGGCGTGCTCCCCCTCAGCAAGCCCAACCACCTGCCCGGTCAGTGCCTTGTCCAGGAACTCCTCAGCATCCGCCCCCGCAATCGTGAGCGTCTGCCACCCGGCGCTGTTGTCCTCATCTTCCATGTAGTAGAAGTGCGGGTAGCCGTCCGCAACTGCATCCGTGTCGATGCCAATGCGGTCAACCAGGTCGCGCACGCGCAGTTTCGCCGCCTCGAACACATCAAAGTCAATCTTCGCCCGCTCCACGGGCTTGCCGCGCTTGCCCGGCTGGTAGAACGGCGTGCACGCGAACAGCACATCTGCGATGATGTTGCCCAGTTCGCGTGTCTTCTCCGCATCGAACCCGCGCTGCGTGATCCACGCCGTGCCGAAGCGTACACCAGACGCCCGGAATGCACTGCGGTCGCCCGGAATCGTGTTGCGGTTGGCGACAATGCCCACCAAATCCAGGATGCGGGCAGCAATATCACCCGTGAGCGTCGCGCCGCCCTCCCCTGTGATGCCCTTGCAATCGATAAGTAGCATGTGGGTATCTGTGCCGCCGTAAGCAACACGGATGCCGCGCTCTTGCAGGGTTTCTGCCAGCACAACTGCGTTCTCCGCCGTCTGATGTTGCAGCGTATGGAACCGCTCTGTGCGGGCGAACTTCATCGCCACCGCCAGCCCCGCAACGCTGTTCATGTGCGGACCGCCTTGCTCGCCAGGGAACACTGCGCGGTCAATCTTCTTGTACAGGTCTTTGCGATGCGTGATGCTTACCGCCCCGCGCGACCCGTTCAGTGTCTTGTGTGTGGTGAAGTTCACCACATCTGCAATGCCGACCGGGTTCGGGTATGCGCCCGCAACCGCCATGCCCGCCGTGTGCGCGATGTCCGCCAGCAGGTACGCGCCCACCTCGTCCGCAATCGCCCGGAACGCCTCAAAGTCCGGGGCAAAGGGGTAGCTGGTAAAGCCCGTGATAATCATCTTCGGCTGGTGTTCCAGCGCCAGCCGCCGGATCTGCTCGTAATCCAGGCGCTCGGTCTCCGGGTGAACCCCGTAGCTGACGATGTTGTAGTAGATGCCGCTGCGGTTGACCGGGCTGCCGTGCGTGAGGTGCCCCCCGTCCAGCAAGTCCAGCCCCATAACCGTGTCGCCCACCTCTAGCAGTGCCGTGTACGCCGCGCTGTTCGCCGGAGCACCGCTCAGCGGCTGCACATTTACGTACAACTCGTTCGCGCTTACCCGCTCGTTTGCGAACGCCTCCGCCACGCGGCGGCGCGCCAGCGCCTCGATAATGTTCGCGTACTCCGTGCCTTTGTAGTAACGGGCGTCGCTGTTGCGGCGGTAATCTGCCAGCCGCGCGTCGTAGTCCAGGATGTCCGCCTCGCCCATCCAGCGCGTATCGTCCACCGGGTAGCCTTCCGCGTAGATATTGTGGAACGCCGACCCCACCGCCTCCCGCACTGCCAGCGGAATCGTGCTCTCAGATGGGATCATCACCAGGCGGCGTGCCTGCCGCGCCGTTTCGTGCCGCACCAGCTCAGCAACATCGGCGTCCATCTCCGCCAGTGTGCCCCGGAATAAGAAGTCATGTGGTGTCATCAATAAGTCCCCTTACGTTAAGATTCTATTCTGCCTTGGCAGCGCATTGTAACATGGGCGCAGGCTGTGTGGCACGGGGCGGTACGGGCGTAATGTCCCCGGCGGTGATGCCCGCCCAACTCCTTCAGCGCCGATACCGACGTCTCCACCCCCGACGGTGACATCCCCATCAGCGAGATCGAAATCGGCGACACCGTTTACGCCTACAATGAACCGACCGGGGAGGTCGGTGAGTACGAAGTCAAGGCTGTCATCTGGCACGAAGACTCGGAGATTGCCTATCTGGTGATTGATGGGGAAATGATCGTGACCACGCCGGGTCACCCCTTCTACA
>CAYVGI010000215.1:0-5516 GCA_964451095.1 uncultured Anaerolineaceae bacterium | reverse complement strand
TCAATTTGACACCGAGCCTATTCTCAACAATTTAGCTCCGAACCTGCACTAGCACGTACGACAGCATCACCCCCCGGCTGATGTGGCAGGTTGTATTGGTGAGCGCCGTCGCGGAGTTCCTGGTGTTCGGCATTCGCCTGTCCTATCAAGTTTTCCAAACACAGTTCGTCAACGTTGAGGGCTGGAGCAGCTAGGAAGCAGCGGGTGTGTACAGCATCAGCATGGTCACGTTTGCCCTGCTGTCCGCGCCATCAGGCATCCTGCTAGACCGTTTCGGTCCGCGGGTGGTGTTCAGCACGGGCGCAGCGTTGATGGCGGTGGGTCTGTTCCTCAGCGGTACTGCCAGCAGCGTCGAACAACTGCGCCTGACCTACGGCATCGTCAGCGGGGCAGGGGTGGCGATCGTCGGGCTGGGTCCCATTGCGGCGAACATCGCCATGTTCGCCCCGCCCAGGCTGCGCGGGCGGGCGATTGGGGTGGCGTTTGCCGGGACGGGCTTTGGCTCGATGGTGTTTATCCCGCTGTACACATGGCTCATGGCACGCTTCGGCTGGCAGCAGACTTTCCTTATACAGGGTGCGCACATTCCGCAGCTAGAATTTGAAATTTGAGGATTTATAACGGGTCAGAGAGGTTCAGCTAGCTCGACCTGGTTGCGAGCCCGCCTTCGAGTTCGAGTAAAGATGGGGCTTTTGAGGAGGGACGACCATGAACAACACGTTTTGGGCACGAAATCCATTAACTAAAGCGTCCTGCAAGGGTTTTTCGCAATTCTATGTCAATTAGACTGGCGAATCTGACCCGTTACGGCCCAAATTAAACTAGCAGAAAGCAATTTGTTAAGTGCGGAATGTGCGAGGGTGTTGTTAGCTTGCTCATTATCGCGCCGCTGTTTGCGTTTGGGCTGCGCACCCCACCCCAGCACCACACCCTACAACATGCACATGCCCCCACAAGCGCCCGGCGAGACCTGTTACGCAGCCCGCTCTTTTGGGCAATGATGATCGTCGGGCTAACCGCCCTGGGTCCGCTGCGCTCCCTGACGGTGCACCAACTGGCATACCTGGAAGAAATTGGTTTCCAGCGCAACACCGCTGCCGGGTATGTGGGGCTTGCCGGGCTGATGACATTTTTAGCGTACATTATGTGGGGCTGGGCGAGCGACCGTTTGGGGCGAGCGTTCGCGTTCACGGGCGGGGCGCTTGCGCTGGCGGGTGCTGTGGGGATGTTGTTCCTGTTGCGGCAGGTACAGCTTGCGCCGCTGCTGCTGATCTATGCGTTGCTCTATGCGCTTGCCGAGTGCACCCGCAGCAGCCAGACGACCGCCCTCGCCAGCGATATTTTCCAGAGGAACGGGCTTGGGCTTATCAACGGGCTGCTGGGCGGGATGTTCGGCTTTGGGGCAGCGCTGGGACCGTGGTTGGTCGGTCGCCTGCGTGACCAAACACTGAGTTACACGCCGGGGCTGTTTGCGGTGCTGGTGATGGTGTCCGTTTCCGTAATCGGGTTCGTGTTCGTCGCTGCCAGGCGCTAAGCGCCAAACAACGTAACAGAATGTCCAGCAAAAATTTGCGTTGCGGTGTACATTAGTAGGACAAGTGCTACACGTGAGTGTTTGGGGTGCTATTGGATGATTGGTGAAAGACTTGGTGTTTACGAGATTGTTGAAGAAATTGGCAAGGGCGGTATGGCGACCGTCTACAAGGCATACCAGGCGAACGTAGACCGCCACGTCGCGCTGAAGGTGATCCGCAGCTTAGCAGCGGAAGATGAAAAGCACGCGCAGCGCTTCCAGCGAGAAGCACGCCTGATTGCCAAGCTGGAACACCCGCACATCCTGCCCATTTACGACTTCGACGGCACCCACAACCCGCCCTACATCGTCATGCGCTACATGGACAGCGGCACACTCAAGGGGATTTTGCAGCACAAGCAGTTGCCCCTCGCGGAAATCGGCTACCTCATGCAGCAGATTTCTTCCGCCCTCGATTATGCTCACCGCCAGGGCGTGGTACACCGAGACATCAAGCCCAGCAACATTATGATGGATCGTGATGGCAACGCCTTCGTGACCGACCTTGGCATCGCCCGCATGACTTCGTCTCATCACCTCAGCAGCGGCGACGAACCCATTACCGCATCCGGCACCATCATTGGCACACCAGACTATATGGCACCCGAACAGGCGCTTGGCGACCCGGACGTTGACCACCGGGCGGACATCTACTCAATGGGCGTGCTGCTGTTCGAAATGCTTACCGGACGCCGCCCCTATCTCTCAGAGTCGCCCACGGCGATGATGATTATGCACATGCGCGACCCCATCCCCTCTGTGCGCAGCCACAATGAAGGGCTTACCGAACATGTAGATGAAGTCGTGATGCGCAGCATGGCGAAAAACCCGGACGACCGCTACCAGAGTGCTCTAGACTTTGCACAGGCGGTTATCGCCGCGTTGGGTCCTGCTGCCAGCACGCCCAGCATCCTCAAAGACGCCATCCGCGAGACCCAGGAACAAGAAACCATCGTCAACGATGGCGAAACAGGCTCCCAGGCGACACCATCAGAGCAGCACCGCCAGATTACCGCGCTCTCTGCAAACCTGACCGAAATGGAAGAAATTCTGCTGGATTCTGTTGACGCCGAGGTGGTGCACTGGATCATGGAATCGGTCTTCATGCAGATTAACGACATTGTGTACCGCAACGGCGGCGTCATCTACGAAATGACCGACCGCACCCTGCAAGCAATTTGGGGGGTGGAGGTCATCCACGAAAATGACCCGGAAAAGGCAATTCTCGCCGCGCTGGAAATCCGCCGGATTATTGAACCAACAGCGCAAATGTACTTGCAACCCGGCGAGCAGATGCCCTTCCAGATTATCATCAACACCGGTCCCGCGCTCATTCAGGCATCTTCGCCGGATGGTGAGCGCCAGTACAGCATCACCGGGCAAACCCTGACGCTAGCACGTCGCCTGGAACGCGCCGCCGCACCCGGCGAAATCCTCATCACATATAACACGTATCGGTTGGTGCTAGGTGTGTTCGATGTGCAACCCCACACGCCCATACAAATCCGTGGGCGCGAAACCGTTGATGTGTTCCAGGTGAAGGCACAGCAACCGCGTGCGCTGCGGGTGTATATGCGGGCAGTGGAAGGCGTAGAGACGAAAACCATCGGGCGCGAATCCGACCTGAAGCACATCCAGGACGCCATGCTCACCGCCATCGAAGATAGTGAGGCGCAGGTGGTCACCATTGTGGGGGAGACAGGCGTGGGCAAAAGCCGCCTGCTGTACGAGTTCCGGCGCTGGTTAGAATTGCAAGACCAGAAGGTATTCGTTGTCGGTGGGCGTGCCGTGCAGCAGCAAATGGACTCTCCGGGTTTCCTCGCCCGCGATGTGTTCGCCTATCTGTTCCACATCCTGGATACAGACCCGCCAAACATCGTGCGAGAGAAGTTTGAGGACGGCTTTGCCGAGCGCATTCCCAAAAACAGCGCTTTTGCTGCCCATGTGGTCGCACGCTGCATCGGCTATAACTTCGTCATGCGCAATGATGTGATGCAGTTGACCCGCGATGCACTGCTGCGCGAGGCGTCGCGTTACATTACGCTTTTCTTCCAGCATGTGACGAACGAAATGCCCATGCTCATCCAGCTAGAGGACTTCCAGTGGGTCGATGAATTCTCGTTGGAACTGATGAGCCGCTTCGTGGCGGACAACCTCAACCAGCGTCTCCTGGTCATCTGCGTTACGCGCCCTAGCATATTCCAGCGTCGCCCCGGTTGGGGAGAAGGGCACAGCTACCACACGCGCATCGAACTGGAGGCGCTGGGCAAGCGAGACACACGTCGGCTGGTGCGGGAGATCCTGCAAAAGGCGAAGGACATCCCCGACGACCTGCGCGACCTCATCGTTGACCGCTCCGAGGGCAACCCGTACTACGTCGAAGAACTGATTAAGGCGCTCGTCGACGATGGCGTGATTGTGAAGGAAAGCAGCGACATGTGGCGCGTGCAGACGGAAAAGCTAGCAGCACTACGTGTGCCCGCCTCTCTGACCGGGGTGTTGCAGGCACGCATTGACGCGCTGCTACCAGAGGAGCGCGTGTTGTTGCAGCGGGGGAGTGTGCTGGGGCGCATCTTCTGGGACACCGCACTCAAAGCGCTGGAAATGGCAGATTCCACAACCGTGAGTGAGATCAATTACACGCTAGAGCGGCTGCGCGAACGTGAGATGGTCTACCTGCGGGAAGAAAGCGCCGTGGAGGAGGCGAAAGAGTACATCTTCCGCCATGCCATCCTACGGGATGTGGTCTACGAGAGTATGACGCACTCCCAGCGCAGGGAGTATCACCTGGCGACCGTTAACTGGTACAAGCGCATCGGCGCAGACCGCCCCAAAGAATACGCAGACCTGATTACCATGCACGAGCAGCTTGCGCAGGGGCAGGTCGGCTAGGCAGGTGCGAGGTGCGCGTTTTCTACGTACCATGCGGCGGTTTTTGCCACACCATCCGCTAGCGTGACTTTGGGCGTGTAGCCCAGCGCTTGCAGCTTGGTGATATCCGGGCAGCGGCGTTTGGTGCTGCCCTTTTGCAGGTCTCCTGGCACAATGTCCACGTTGCGACCCAGCGCCCGCCCGACCTCGCGTGCCAGTTCTGCGATGGCGACCTCGTGCATGGTGCCAATGTGATAGATGTTCAGGTGCTCGCCCGCCTCCACCACGTGCATTAGCCCATCGGTGAAGTCATCAATGTACACAAACGCCCGTGTCTCCTCACCCGTCCCCTGGATGGGGAACGGCAGCGGGTCGCTGCTGTCCTGCTGCGCCAGCCCGTGCATCCGCACAATGAACTGCGGCAGCACATGCTCCCAGCCCATGTCCGGTCCGTAGACGTTGTGCGGGCGGAAGATAACCGCACGCTCAAAGTACTTGCGCCCATAGTTCACCGTCAGCAATTCGCTGATGATCTTGCCGCCGCCGTAGGAGTAGCGCGGGTTAAGTGGGTCTGGCACGGAGAGGGAGGCGGTTTCGTCTGTAGGTACATCTGGCGGCGTTTGGTACACCTCACTGCTAGATGCCAACACCAGATCACCCACGTTGTGCTCAATGCACGCATCTAGTACGTTCATCATGCCCTTTACACCCACTTCCAGCACCAGTTCGGGCTTGGAGTAGAAGAACTCGGTGCCGTTCACAAACGCCAGGTGATGCACACTGTCTACGCCCTTGGTGGCACGGCTCACGTCGTCCAGGCTGCGGATGTCCCCAACCACCAGTTCCACGTCGTCTTTCATGTCGTCCAGGCGTGTTTCCGCCCCACGCGAGTTGTTATCAAACACGCGCACGGTGTAACCGTCGTGCACGAGGCGGCGCACCAGTGCACTGCCAATAAACCCGGTGCCGCCCGTAACGAGAATTGTCTTTGCCATGAGCTTTCCTGCCGAATTAAAGCGGATAAAACAGCGTGCATTCTTATCGCAAAGCGGCGGCGCGGCAAGGTGTAGCC
>CAYVGI010000214.1:0-5567 GCA_964451095.1 uncultured Anaerolineaceae bacterium | reverse complement strand
GTGCCGACGGTCACGCACATTTGGCTTGCCGCAGACTGGCTGGAGCGCGAGATTATGGACATGATGGGTGTGCAGTTCGAGGGGCACCCCGACCCGCGCCGCCTGCTGATGCCGGACGACTGGGACGGGCATCCACACCGCCGTGACTACCCGCTGGGCTACGAAACGCCGATGTTCTCATTCAACGTGGACGAAATCCGCAAGCACAAGCCGTTTGCGAAGGACTAGCAGACCTTGAAGCTGGATCGTGAGTCCTACGAGCACTACCTGGCGTTTTTCGCACAGTACGCTGCCGCCGACAGGCAGGAAGCCGTGCGCCTGGCAGCGTTTGATGCTAAAGCGGCAGCAGCGTACACTGATGGGGTGTGCACAGTGCTGCTAAGGCACGCCAACGGTGAACTGCCGGAGCAATTGAGCAGCGAGAAACTGACCCAGGTTGTGGCGTCCATCGCGGCGAGTAACCTGAAGATGCTGGCGATCATCGAAGCAGCACGCGATTACGATTCCGTAGACAAACAGACACAAGAGTAGTTGGTTGAGAGGAAACGAAAACGAGATGGTAGCAACAAGACCCCCTGAACAAGAGCAACAGGTGGAAACGTGGCGTGGCAATGTGGAGCAGTTGCGTGGGCTGGTGAGTGAACGTGCGTTCACTGGCGAGACCATGCTGCTGAACATGGGTCCGCACCACCCGTCTACACACGGTGTGCTGCGCCTGCTGCTGGAACTGGACGGCGAGGAGATCATCTCCTGCTTGCCAGATATCGGCTTCCTGCACACGGGCATCGAGAAGAACATGGAGTCCAAGCCATACGAAAAGGCAATCACACTGTCCGACCGGATGGACTACCTTTCGCCCATGTCGAACAACATGGTGTTTAGCATGGCGATTGAGAAACTGGGCGAGATTGACGTGCCACCGCGTGCGCAGGCGATCCGCGTGATGTGCCTGGAGTTGCAGCGCATTGCCAGCCACTGCGTTTGGCTGGGTACTCATGCCCTGGACATGGGCGCGATGAGCCTGTTCCTGTACTGCTTCCGTGAGCGCGAACGGGTGCTGGAAATGTTCGAGATGCTCAGTGGGCAGCGCCTGATGGGTAGCTACATCCGTCCAGGTGGTGTATGGCGTGACCTGCCGCCGGAGTTCCTGCCTGCGGTAGACGAATTCCTGCCGTACATGGCGGAAAAGATCGAGGATTACGACCGCTTGCTCTCCAAGAACCCCATCTGGGTGGATCGCACGCAGGGCATTGGTGTGATTGAGCCGGAAGACGCGCTGAATATGGGTCTGACGGGTGCTAGCCTGCGCGGTAGCGGCGTGAACTACGACGTCCGCAAGGCAATGCCCTACAGCGGCTACGAGCAGTACAGCTTTAACGTTCCACTGGGTGAGCACGGCGACGTGTACGACCGCTACTACATCCGCTTGCAGGAACTGCGCGAGTCGCTGCGCATTATTGAGCAGGCAAAGAACAAGCTGCCGGACGGCCCATTCCGCAGCGAGAACCGTAAGTTCGTGCCGCCGCCGCGCAGTGAGCTTGGGCAAAGCATGGAAGCGGTCATCCACCACTTTAAGCTGTGGACGGAGGGCTTTAGCCTGCCGGATGAAGAGGTTTACGTGGCGATTGAGTCCCCGCGTGGCGAGATTGGCTGCTACCTGCACGGCACGGGCGGCAACAAGGCACGCCGCGTGCACTTCAAGACGCCATCGTTTATTGCCATCCAGGCGATGCGGCACGTTGCGCCGGGGCACATGATTGCGGACTTGATCGGCATCATCGGTAGCACAGACTTTGTGCTGGGCGACAGCGACCGCTAATCTGGATTGGCACGGTGATGTAGGGGCGAGATGCATCTCGCCCCTACAGTGTGAACCAAAGGGATCATGTCTTGTGGGGGCGCATCGCCCTGCGATAACGGAAACAAAGAAAATAGGAACGACATGCAAAACGCATTACTGGAAAACTACAAAGATCAGGTAGAACACCACCTGAGCAAATACCCAGAAGACCAAAAGCGCAGCGCTGTGATGCCATTATTGTATATTGCGCAGGAGCACTACGGGTTCGTCAACGAGGATGGCATTGAGGACGTGGCGGAAATCCTGGATATGGACCCTACGCAGGTAAAGTCCATTGCCGGCTTCTACACGATGTATCGTGAGCGCCCCAAGGGTAAGGTGTGGCTGCACGTCTGCACAGACCTACCCTGTGCGCTGCGCGGCGCGGATGAGTTCTACCACGAGTTGATTGACGAACTTGGCATTGAAGACGGGGGCACGACCGAGGACGGCATGTTCACCGCAGAGCATGTGATGTGCTTGGGTGCTTGTGACCGTGCTCCGATGCTACAGGCGAACTTCCGCTTCCATGAGCACCTGGACATGGACAAAATGCGGGCGCTGATGGACAAGTGGCGTGCTGACGTGAACAGTGCGCTCAGCCCAACGGTTGAGGGCGAGGAAGTCGGTTTTAAAGAGGCAAACTAACGAGAGCAGGGGCGCAGCACACTGCGCCCCTGCCACCCGCAAAGTCACCGAGATTTATTGTTTGAAAGTCAACAGAAGTGAGTAAGAGAGAGCAAGCCAAAATGGAACACATCCTACTACGAGAGCTAGACGTACCGGATATTCATAAGTTCGACGTGTACAGCGACAACGGCGGCTGGGAGGGACTGCGCAAGGCGCTTGCCATGCAGCCCAGCGAAGTGATTGACCTGGTAAAAGCATCGAACCTGCGTGGGCGCGGCGGTGCCGGCTTCCCGACGGGTGTGAAGTGGAGCTTCATCCCGCAAAGCGAGCCGATCAAGTACTTTGTCATCAACGCGGACGAGAGCGAGCCGGGCACGTTCAAAGACCGCCAGATTATGGAAAACAACCCGTACCAGCTTATAGAAGGATCGCTGATTGGTGCCTACGCCATCCAGGCGAAGGCGGTTTACATCTACCTGCGCGGCGAGTACTGGGAAATGGGCGAACAGCTAGACCGCTGCATCGAGAAGTGCCGCGAAGCTGGCATCGTCGGCAACAACATTATGGACAGCGGCTACGATGTGGAAGTGTACACCCACCTCGGCGCAGGCGCGTACATCTGCGGTGAGGAAAGCGCCCTGCTGAACAGCCTGGAAGGTCTGCTGGGGCAGCCGCGTGTACGCCCGCCGTTCCCGGCAAACAAGGGCGGTGGTCTGTACAAAGAGCCAACCGTGGTCAACAACGTGGAGACGATGGCAAACGTGCCGTGGATCATGGTCAACGGTGCAGATGCGTACAAGGCAGTGGGCACGGAGAAAAGCTCCGGCACGAAGGTGTTCTGTGTAAGCGGCGACATTGCCAAGCCCGGCAACTACGAGCTGCCACTCGGCACCACCGTGCGCGAACTCCTGTTTGAGCTCGCGGGCGGTCCGGAGGATGGGCGCAGCTTTAAGGCGCTGCTGCCGTCGGGTGCATCCGGTCCCATCATCCCGCTGACGGACGATGTGCTGGACACGGAAATGACCTACGAGGCATTTGCGGAACTGGGCACGGTGTTGGGGTCGGCATCGTTCATCCTGCTGGACGACACCCGCGACATCGCGTGGGCTGCGTCCAAGATGGCGAAGTTCTTCCACCACGAAAGCTGCGGCAAGTGCACACCCTGCCGCGAGGGCACGTACTGGATTGACAAGGTGATGGATCGCATCATGGCGGGCAAGGCGACGCAGAAGGACATCGACAACGTGTTTGATGTGGCGGGTAACATGCAGGGCATGACGCTGTGTGCGCTGGGCGACTTCGCAGCGAACCCGATCCTGGCGACGATCAAAAACTTCCCGGCGGACTTTGCTGCCTACACAGAGCAGAAGGCGGTAGAACCCGTCGAAGAAGCACAACCGGAACCGGCAGGCGACTAACCGCTGGCGGACGGGGGCACCATGCCGAACGACGACACCACACGTGCTTCTGGCACAGACGCACATGAGCCGCACGATGCTGAGACGGAACAGATCGCTCCGTCTGATGAGCGTTGGGCGGCGTATGCGCCCCCCGGCATGGTTGATGACGCGGCGCAAGACGTCGATTTTGGTGACCAGACCGCGCAAGCGGATGAGGCACCGTCAGGTTCATCGGACGTGCACGCGGGTGTTGCATCGCAGGTGGGGGATAATGACGACGACGAAGACGACAAAGAAACATTCCACCCCTTCCAGCGCGTAGACCCCGCCCCCAGGCTGTACATCCCGCCGCCGTCCTTTGGCGATTGGGTGCGCGGTTTGTTCGGGCGGGACTACAAAGCGGCATACCAGGAGCGCTACGACATGCTGAACCGGGCGGCGCAGCACAACCCTGACGATGCGGCAATCTATTTGCAGCGCGGGGAGTTGTTCTTGGAACTGCGCGACTATGACCGGGCAGCGGTAGATTTACAGAAAGCGGCAGAACTGGCGAGCGCGGACTACGAGACAAGACCCTGGGGCATTGTTTCCCAGATGGTGCGCGACCGGGCGCTTGCCGCGCTAGAACAAGCACAGCGCAAGCGTCGTTAAGACGCACGCGCGAACAAGACGCAGGCAAGGAGTGGCAGAGAGATCGGCACACGATGACAGACGAAACGACACAACCACAGCAGCGCCGCAACCGTTTTTTGTTGTGGGTGCTGATTGTGCTGGGTGGAGCAGTGCTGCTGTGTGGCTTGTACGTGGGCGGGCTGTATTATGCTGTGCTACGTGCCACGGCGGAACCTGCCGCTGTTGCCCGCACCTTCCTGGAAGCCACTGGTGATAGCGATTTTGAAACGGCGTTTGGGCTGCTATCACCGGGCCTCCAGGCGGAGTTCACGACGGCGGATGGGTTCGGGACGGAAATGCAGGCGCGGCGCATCGCCCCGGTAGAGATTGCATCTTTTGACCGACCGACTATTGAAGGCGAGGTCGTGACGGTTTCCGCGCCGGTAACGTTCGCGGACGGTGCGCTGCAAACGGCAACGATCACGCTGGAGTTTAACCAGGAGCGCACAGCATGGGTGGTCACCGGGTTTCGGTATAACTGATGCGCCAGCAGATGACGGACAATCGAGTCCGCTGGTAGCAATCTTCTCATCAAACGTTTAAAATACCATCCGTGAAAACAAGCACAAGCAAAATAACGCCTTTTAACGTAAGCGAGTGAACTTTAAAGAGGAAAGATAAAGCTGTATGGCAGAGATGGTGAAGACGGATACCAATCTCGTAACCGTCACGATAGACGGCAAGGAGTACCAACTGCCGAAGGGCATGAACCTGGTCGATGCGGCTAAGCAAATCGGCAACGACATCCCCGTGTTCTGTTACCACCCCAAGATGGACCCGGTGGGCATGTGCCGCATGTGCCTGGTGGAGCTTGGCGGGGTGATGCGCGACCGGGCAACAGGTGAAGTGGTGCTGGACGACGACGGCAACCCGAAGATTCGCTGGTTCCCCAAGCTGCAAACCGCCTGCACGCAGACGGTCAGCGACGGGATGCATGTGAAGACCAACACGGAAATGGTCGATGTAGCACGCAACGACGTGCTGGAGTTCCTGCTGACCAGCCACCCGCTGGACTGCCCCATCTG
>CAYVGI010000213.1:0-5677 GCA_964451095.1 uncultured Anaerolineaceae bacterium | reverse complement strand
AACCGATTTGGAGCAACGACTCACTCAGCTCATTTTGCCGCTGTAGAAAAAAACAGTTCGGTACGTTGGCAATCCTCGCCTGTGCGCTGCTCTTCGTAGGTCCGGGCAATGCACCACGGGTGCAAGCACAAGGTTCGTGTGATGGTGCCCTGTGGGAAGAGATCAACGGCTTCGTGGTTATCGAGATGGAAAGTGTTCCTGCGCTCTCCGGTGAGTGGGAGTTTCGTACAAACGCTAGCGGTCGCTTTGCAGATTACACGGGCGTGGGCTACTTGTTCTTCAACGGTCCTTCGGTCGGTAATCGCGTTCGCCTAGACGGTGATGGCGGTCTATTGGAATACCCGGTGAAGATCAATACGCCTGGGGTCTACCGTGTTGGCAAAGGCACTAACAACACCGAGTCAAACGACTCCTGGATCAAAGTTGCGGGCATCCCAGCGGCGAACTTCTATGCCATTGACCTGGACAACCTGGACGCGCCAATTGTGTATGCGAAGGGCAGCGGACTCACACCTCGCATCGGCACGCAGGACGCGCTAGCAGACGTGGATGACAACGGTATCGTCAATGAGATTGATGTTAACGCGGTGACTGCCAACATCGGGCAGGTGGTTGCCCCCTAACGATTGCAGCCCTGTGGGGGTTGCCACCCATCGGGGGCACCCCCTATAATGCTGGCAGTACGCCTCCGTAGCTCAGGGGATAGAGCTGGGACCTCCTAAGTCCTGTAAGCACAGGTTCGAGTCCTGTCGGGGGTATCCGACAAGACACCGCTCGAACTGGGGATTCCATGCTCCACGTGCTTAACGACACACATCTCCGGTTCAGCGACGTCATTATCACCTACACACAGTGCACACCACATACTGTGCAGATAGCCGAACGGGGGATGCCAAACAATCCTCACAGTTTTGTCCTCATCTATCTCGATGCGCTCGATTAGCAGCAACAGTAGCTGGCGCCTCTCGTCGAACTCAAGTCTATCACAAGACGTACCCCCCCCGGCATACCCACAATGGCACGTCCACATACCTTACTCACCACTTGCGGAGCGTGTGCACGCTGACAGCGCCCGATATTATCCAACGGGAGACGGAATTTACGCAATTTTACGCAAATGTCCGTGCACGGGTGCCAAACTGCCTCTACAATAAACACTAATGTTTTTGTATCTCATTATGAGCGCAGTGCACGCAGCGTGGCGTTCAGTACGCTGATGGCGCTGCTGTGCCTCGGGGCAAGGAGGTTCAAATATGCTATCCAACCAAAATCCACCCATTGGATTGAAGGAATTCATCGACCAGATCAAGGCAGAACTACTCGCCGACCACGACACGGACAACCCGCTGTTCGTGATTGGTGAGGTCACGCTGGAGATCAACATCACGGTGGCACGCAATGCACACGGCGGCGTGGACTTCGCCGTGGTGCAGGGCACCGTGGACAAAACCATGACCGATGTGCAAAAGGTTGCCGTAAAGCTGGAGCCGCTGGTGACGCCGGACGAGCTGCGTGCCGGACTGGACGACGCGCAGAAGACCGCTGCCGGACAAAAGCTGATTCGTACATACAACCCCAAGCAAACACGAGGAGAGTAACCAATGAGACCGCAACCCCGTTACAACCCCGGCGACCGCATCGGCGGGCGCTACCGTGTACACAAAGCGCTGATGGGCGGCATGGGTGGGGTGTACCTGTGCCTGGATGAAGAAGACAAGTTGCCCTTTGCCCTCAAGACCTTCCAGCAGCGCTACTTTGACAGCAACGCGCTGCGGGCGACGTTTGAGGGCGAGGTGAAGACCTGGATTGCGCTGGAGAAGCACAGCAACGTTGTGCGCTGCGAATATCTGAAAACAATTGACAACACCCCGTTCGTATTCCTGGAATGGGTGGCGGGGCACCCTGGCAAAGGCACCAGCCTGCGCGAATGGCTACGCCATGGCACACTTGACCTCAAAACCGCGTTGGAAGTGACTATCGGCATTTTACGTGGGCTGCGCCATGCGGACGCGAAAAGCCCCGGCATCGTCCACCGTGACCTGAAGCCGGACAACATTTTGATGCTGGAGGACGGCACCCCCAAGATTACCGACTTCGGGCTGGCAAAGTCCGTGAGTGCCGCGAAGGATGTGTCGCCGGACGCTGAAACTGAAAGCGGGAACTTTCAGGGGAGTATTCGCGTGGGGGAGGTCGTCGGGACGCCGCCCTACATGCCGCCAGAGCAGTGGCGCGGGGAGATGCCCGACTTTCGGGCAGACGTGTATGCGGTCGGGTGCATCCTGTATGAGATGCTGACCGGGCAAATGGCGTTTCCAGTGCCGCAGGGGGTGACGACGCAAAGCGAGTACATCCGCCAGATGCGCGAGGTTCACAGCACAGGGGAGCGCCCACATTTACCCGACACCTTCCCGCCCGAACTCAATACGCTGATGCGGTCGTGTTTGGCCCCACAGGTAGCTGACCGCCCGGCTGCGATTGACACGCTGCTTGACGAATTGGGCGGTATTTACGAAGAACAGGTCGGCTCCCCCACCCCCGAAGAACATTCGGCAGGACAACTCAACGCGATAGAATACAACAATCGCGGGGCGACATTCGCTAACTTGAACGAACACCAGCGCGCCATTCAGGATTTTGACGAAGCCATCCGCCTCGATCCCACCTACGCGACAGCCTACTCTAACCGGGGGAATAGCTACACAAAGATGGGGAATCCGCAGCGGGCGATTGCCGATTATGATGAGGCCATCCGGCTCGATCCCACCTACGCCCCAGCCTACTTGAATAAAGCAGTTTCATTAGCGTTATTAAATCGTCTTCAAGAAGCCATTCAATGGGGTGAAAAAGCCGCCGAATTGGGAGAACCAAATGGTCTTGAACTCGTGCGTCGGGTCAAGCAGATGATGGGTCAAGCACCAGATCAACCAAACCCCAACGATCCACAGGTGGCGTTTGAGGCATTCCAACAGGCGATGTAGCTCGATGCGATGCGGCAGGCGGTGGGTCAGTTCCCGGTGCTGGCGCAGATGATCCCCACGATTGAGCAGGTTATCCGCGAGCAGGTGCCGCCGGAGGCGCGTCCCGCTTTTGAGCAGCGGCTCGCGTGGCTCCAGCAGATTATGGACGAGGAGAAATAGCCCATGTCCACCCCCTTACGCATCCAGTACACCGACTACTAAGGCAAACAACTCGCCGCCGACATTCCCCCCGATGGCGGCGAAATCACCATCGGGCGGCGCGACGGCGACCACACCCCCCACATCAACCTGTCGTGGAACCACAGCGTCTCACGCCAGCACGCCCGCCTCTTCTACCAGATGAGCACATGGCACATTGAGCAGCTATCCGACAAGAATAAGACGACGATCAACGGTGAGGCGCTTACCCCCGGCGTCCCAGTGGAAATACCATCCCAGGCTGAGATTAAGCTGGGTGGCAACGCCAAGTTCGAGCGCCACGGAAGACAGCCAAAATCACACCAGCCTCAACGGGGTGAATGAGGCGATTTACGCGCCGCTGCTGCGTGGCTACCGCAAGCTGGGCGTGATCTATCTGCACACGACGGGGCTATTTGGAGACAACGACGCCGCTCGGCTGCAAGCGATCTGCGATATGCTGGCGGGCCACCCGCGCTTCCAACCGGAGACGGCCCACCTGCGGATGCCATCGGTGTTTGTGTCGTACTCGCGCAAAAACACGGATTTCGTCAAGAAGATGGTGAACGACGTGCGCCGTCAGCGGGTCAGTGTGTGGTGGGATGAGCGGCTGCGGGCGGGCAAAGACTGGGAGAAACAGCTTGCGGCGGCCATCCGGCAGTGTGACACGTTTGCGCTGGTTATGTCGCCCCCGGCGCTGGAGTCTAAATATGTGCGGTGGGAAATCGAGCAGGCGCGGGCGGCGGGCAAACCGATTATCCCGCTCTATCACGAGGCGTGCGATGCCCCGGACGACCTGTCACGCATCCAGCGGATTGAGATGCGCGGCGACCACTACGCCGACGGTGTGCTGCGGCTGGTGGATGAGGTGGTTAGTTACGTCGCGGGTGAAATTCCAGTGTCCGCCCCTGCGATTGACCTGCCGCCCATCCCCGCTGATGAAAAGGTACGGATTCTGTTCCTTGCCGCCAACCCCGTTGATACGTCGCAGCTCCGGCTGAGTGAGGAAGTCCGGCAGATTGAGACGTATCTGCGTGGCAGCGACTATCGCGACCGCTTCGAGTTGCTGCAGGCGTGGGCCGTCCGCCCGCATGACCTGCGCTCGGCACTGCTGCGTCATAAGCCGCACATCGTACATTTTTCCGGGCACGGCAGCGACAAAGGCGAGATCATTCTAGAGGACGATACCGGGACGTCTGCCCCCGCGTCACCGGACGCGCTCAGGCTGCTGTTCGGGGCGCTCAAGGACGAGGCAGACCCGACGAACAACGTGCGGCTGGTGGTGCTGAATGCGTGCCACTCCGCTGTGCAGGCAGACCCCATCGCGGAGGCGGTCGGGTGTGTGGTCGGCATGACGCGGGCCGTCGGTGATGCGGCGGCGATTGGTTTTTCGAGTGCGTTCTACGAGGCGCTGGGCTACGGCAAGAACACGCAGCAGGCGTTTAACGTGGGCAAGGCGCAGATGGCGTTCTTCAACGAGGCGGAAACCCCGCTGCTACTGGCACGCGGCGTGGACGCCACCCAACTCATCTTTACATACCCAGAATAGATTGGAGCAAAGATCATGAATCGACCCCAACCCCGTTATAACCCCGGCGACCGCATTGGCGGGCGCTACCGTGTATACAAGGCCCTGATGGGCGGCATGGGTGAGGTGTACCTGTGCCTGGACGAAAAAGAAATGAACCCGTATGCCCTGAAGACATTCCAGCCGCGTTTTTTTGACAGCAACGCGCTGCGGGCAACGTTTGAGGAGGAGGTGAAAAGCTGGATTGTGCTAGAGAAGCACACGAACATTGTGCGCTGCCACTATATGACTTCGGTTGATAATACCCCGTTCGTGTTTTTGGAGTGGGTGGCCGGACACCCGAGCAGGGGCACCAGCCTGCGCGAGTGGCTCCGGCATGGCCCGCTTGATCTGAAAACCGCATTGGAAATCACCATCGGGATACTGCGCGGGCTACGCCATGCCGACGCGAAAAGCCCCGGTATTGTTCATCGTGACCTGAAGCCCGACAACATCCTGATGCTGGAGGACGGCACGCCCAAGATCACCGACTTCGGGTTGGCAAAGTCCGTGAGTGCGGCAAAGGATGTGTCGCCGGACGGCGAAACCGACAGCGGCGGCTTCGGGGGCAGTATGCGCGTGGGTGAAGTGGTGGGAACGCCACCCTACATGCCGCCAGAGCAGTGGCGCGGCGAAATGCCGGACTTCCGGGCGGACGTGTACGCGGTCGGCTGCATTCTATACGAGATGCTGACGGGCAAAATGGCATTCCCGGTGCCGCAGGGGGTGACGACGCAGAGTGAGTACATCCGCCAGATGCGCGAGGTTCACAGCACCGGGGAGCGCCCGCATTTACCTGACACCTTCCCGCCCGAACTCAATACGCTGATGCAGTCGTGTTTGACCCCGCAGGCATCCGACCGCCCAGCCACGATTGACACGCTGCTTGGCGAATTGGGTGTAATTTACCAGGCACAGGTCGGTTCCCCCCCTCCCGAAGAGCGTCCGGCAGGCA
>CAYVGI010000212.1:4411-5692 GCA_964451095.1 uncultured Anaerolineaceae bacterium | reverse complement strand
TGTTGCTGCGCGGCTCGTTCGGCTTGGGCTCCAGCGCAAACTTGAGGTTGTAGCCCTGGTCTTTCACGTAGCCAATGAGGAAGTTAAACGCCTCGCGCATCCGCTTGACGGCATCTGCTGGGTTTTTGGCGGCGTCAGTCTCTGTGCCCTCGCGCCCACCCCAGAACACATACACCGTTGCGCCGCACTCTACGCCGAGGTCTATCGCGTTCATGGTCTTTTGCAACGCATAGGCACGCACCGCCGGGTCATTGGATGTGAACGCGCCGTCCTTGAACGCTGGGTCGCTGAACAGGTTGGTCGTCGCCATCGGCACCACCAGCCCGTTATCGTCCAGCGCCTGCTTGAACTCGCTGACGATGCGGTCGCGTTCGGCGGCGCTGGCATCAATCGGCACGAGGTCGTTGTCGTGGAAGTTCACGCCATACGCGCCCACTTCTGCCAGCAGTTGCACCAGTTCAACCGGGGTTTTCGGGTCGCGCACAGGCACACCGAACGGGTCGCGCCCGGGGTTGCCCACCGTCCATAAGCCGAACGTGAATTTGTGTTCTGGCTTCGGGTCATAGTTCGTCATGGGTTGCTCTCCTTGTTGTGTATTCCGCAGCAATTGTAACGTGCGTGCGATTCCGTGGGCGAAAAGTCGCCAGAACGATCCTACCTGTGAACATCTCGGCGTCGAGGTGTTATGCAGCAAAATATCCTTAAAGTGATCTTCAATTGATTTCTATTTAGGTGCCCATTACACTGCCCCCGTCCGAGGAGAATGATGAGAACCCCAATGCCCAAGTACGCCGCTGCGGTCGGCTGTGTTATGGTGCTGCTGCTGGCACCCGTGCTCACAGTGCCACTGTACTCCGATGACCTGGATGTGATTGTGGTTGATGATAACGGCGATGTTGGCGAGGATGTTGCCATCGCGCTGATTGATGACCTGCCCGCCATGAGCTACTACGACCGCACCAACGGCAACCTGAAATACGCCCGCTGCACAGACGAAACCTGCACCGCGTTTAACATCACTACCGTGGACGACAGCCCGGATAATGTGGGGATTGATCCCTCCCTGGCGGAAATCGACGGGCTGCCTGCCATCACCTACCTGGACTACAGCAACTTTGACCTGAAGTATGCCCGTTGTGAAGACGCTGACTGCACCAGCGCGAGCACCCGCACGATAGACGCGGGGGGCAGTGTGGGGCGCTTCTCGTCGCTGGTTAGCCTGGATGACCTGCCTGCCGTCGCCTACTACGACGACACCAACCCCAACAACGGCAACCTGAA
>CAYVGI010000212.1:0-4311 GCA_964451095.1 uncultured Anaerolineaceae bacterium | reverse complement strand
TCCCGCTGCTTTGATGAGTCTTGTAGCTGGGGTACCACATTTACTGTGGACGGCGCGGGCGCAGTGGGGGTAGATGCCGCGCTGGTCAAAATCAGTGAGGCACAGGCGGGGGTCGCCTACCTGGATATCCTGTCCAGAGACCTCAAGTTTGTGCGCTTTGGCGTACCGCCCGTGCCGCCGCGCCTGCCCATCAATGATGACGAGAACGCCCAGCTAGAACCGACGCCCGTACTGGTGACAGCACTCGACGAGATTGACATGCTACCCGCCACCGGACAGTTCCCGTGGTGGCGGGTGTTGATCGTGCGGGGCGGGGTGGGGCTTCTGCTGAGCATAGGTGCCGCGCCGATTGCCCTGCGCCTGTGGCGGGCACTTCCTTAACCTGAACACAACCCGAAAGCACACGATGACCGACCAAAACGCTCCGCGCCAAAGCTCCCGCTCCTTTGCAGAAAGCCGCCTGTTCTGGGCAGTGATGTTAGCGCTAATCTTCGCGCTGCTGGCGTGGGGGCGGCTAAACAATGTGCGTGAGTTCGCATTTGATGTGCCCATAGACGACGCGACGGAGGTCGCCTACACGCTGACGTTGGGCGAGGGCATTGCCGAGGTGGATACCCTCGGTGAAGGCGACAATACCCTGTTTGACGCGCAGATCATGACCAGTGGGCTTGCGGAGCTTGACGTGGACGACAGCGAAACACCTGTCGCTATCGACATGGACTACACGCGGTCATCGGCGTTGGTGGCGGTGCTGTTTGGTAGGGGGCGTGCCCGCCAGCAGTGGGACATCCGCCTGCACCCCACGCCGGAAACAGCGCTGTCCATCGCTGGCGATGTGAGCAACCTGGACGCCGATCTGCGTGAGCTAAACCTCACATCGTTAATGCTGGCAAGCGGCGCGGGCGCCATTCGTGTTCAACTGCCCACCGCGCAAACAAGCACCATCACCACACTGGTGGTGCAAAACCGTTTCGATGGGGTGCAAATCGAGGTGCCAGACGGCGCGACGATCATGGATTTTGGCATCACGGGTGAGGTTAGCAATGTGGAGGTGACGTTTGGGCAGGAGGTGAGCGCAAACCTGTTGGTCAGCCCGTCGCTGGGCGATGTAACGCTGGACATCCCAGACGACGCCCCGGTTCGCGTGCAGGTAGATGACCCCGGCACGGGGGCGCTGCACCTGCCAGATGCCCTACCGGAGATCGAGCCGAACGTTTACGAGAGCGCTACCTACGCCGATGCTGATGCCCGCCTCACGGTGCGCTACCGGGGGGGGTTGGGCGACCTCACCGTGCGCTAGCTAGCGTCCGAACAAGTCCATCATGTAGTCCATGCCCAGCCCCTGCGCCTCCAAATGCCCACGCAGCTTCTTGCGGGCGTCGTGCAGCAGCTTGTAAAGCGCATTGCGGTTGGTATCTAGCCGTTCCGCGACAATTTCCATCGGCACACCGTCAATGGCAATTGCCACCAGCGCCGCCCGCTGCCGCTCGGTGAGCGCCTCGTCAATCGCTGTGCTAATCTTCTGCATCACGTCGTCGCGCTCGGTGGCGCTTTCCGGGTTGGGGGGGCGGCTGCCCTGGGTTGGGGCAGGCTGTGCATCGGAAAGGGACGGCATTAGTTCGCCGCCGATAGTCAGGTCGTCCAGGCTGTAGTCTTTGTAGTGGGCGCGGCGCAGGTCGCTAATCGCCATGCGGATGGCAATTTTGGTTGCCCATGTGGTGAACTTACTCGCGCCCCGGAACGAATCCAGGTTATCCAGCACGCGCAGGACGGCATCCTGTGCCACATCCTGCGCCATTTGGTCATGTTCTTGGGTTGCGAGGTCGCTCAGGTCGCTGCGCTCTCGGCTGAGGTAATAAAACACAGAGCGCTTCAGACGTTCGCGGAGGTCGTCAATCGCCTGGGTTTGAACGGGCGGTTCTGCCCGCAGCTCTTCCAACCACTGTTCGTTTGTGCGGTCTGCCATCGTTTTCCCACGGAAACATGCGTGCCATTTTAGCCTGCCAAGAATAACACACTTTATGGCGAATCCGCTGCGGTTGGCACCGGGATATTCATCACCCTCTAGCCAACCTTGCCTGGGTACCGGCGCAGGCGCGGTGAGCTTAAGCCTGTGTGCCCCGGCGGAAAGATACCCGCACAACCAGGTGCCCCAGGCGCACATCATCTCCGTCGCGCAAGATGCGCGGTTGGTGCTCCACCAGCTTTTGCCCGTTCAAGAACGTGCCGTTGGGGCTGCCCAGGTCAATCAGGTTCAGCGCACCATCACGGCGCATAATCTGTGCATGACGGCGAGAAACGCCCTTGTTCAGCGCTCCATACGGCTCCAGGTCAATTTCCGGTGCAGCATCGGTTTGCGGGTCGCGCCGCCCGATGAGGATTTCGTCAATGTCGGTGTAGTCGAACGTGAAACGCTCGCCCGTGTCGCGCAGCTTGATCTCCAGCAGCATCCGCTTGTTAAAGCGTGCCGTACCCCAGCGTGGGTCACCGTCTTCGTAGTCGGTGTCTTCTAGCTTTTTGGTTTTGGTGTGCTGCATAATCGCCTCTTCGGAGATTTCGCCAGGGCGTGCTTTCTTTTCCGATTGCTCCGGCACAGCAAATTGTGGGTTCATTGGCACCGTTTCGTGTCCTACCTCGTCGTCGTGTCCTACTGCTCTAACATCCTGGGTCGTGCGCTTCGGGTCGTCTGGCTGGGGCTTGTTGGGGGCACCCTTCTTACCAGAGCTTGCCGAAGCCTTCTTGTTCTTGACTTCATTCATAATCAATCGCTAAGACTCCACTGACTATTGAACGTGATGATTGCGATAATGCGAGTGTTGATAGTCAGATTGTTTACATTTTTCAACTTTGTACAGTTTAACCGCAACACCGGGTACGGTCAATCACTTGTATAGTGTGCTTTAACAATCGTTGGGTAAACGTTGGTAAAATAACGCTAATATCGGCAAACCCTAACTTCCAGTTTACCGAGCAGCGGGTCACTCCTCACAAGACGGTATTCTTTAGCATGCACAAACTGGTATACCACGTAACGCCCCTGCCAATATGTGCCCTGCCCCCTATAATCACGGGCGCGTGAGATTTACGACTTTCACAAAATATCACAAGGAGCACACCCATGGCACAGGAGAACGGTCACGCCGACGGCGATGAGCGCCAGTTGAGCTACAACACACTCGCACTGCACGCAGGCTACCAGCCAGACCCAAACACGGGCGCACGCGCCGTGCCGATTTACCAGACAACGTCCTACCAGTTCCGCGACACCGACCACGCGGCAGCACTGTTCGCGCTGCAAGAGCCAGGCATGATCTACACACGCATCATGAACCCGACCAACGGCGCGTTTGAAGACCGCCTGAACGCGCTAGAGGGCGGCGTGGGCGCCCTGGCAACCTCTGCCGGGCAGTCCGCAGAGCTGCTAACGTTCTTGATGCTGGCAAACAGCGGCGACGAGGCAATTGCGACATCTGCGCTGTACGGCGGCAGCTACACGCTGCTCAAGTACACGTTAGGGCGCATGGGCATCAAGGTACACTTCGTCGACAGCGACGACCCCAAAGACTACGAAGCACTCATCAACGACAAGACCAAGTTCATCTACCTGGAAACCATCGGCAACCCCAAGCTGCAAATCCCGGACTTTGAGGGCATCAGCCAGGTCGCACACGCGCACGGTCTGCCTGTGATCACGGACAACACATTTGCGCCGTACATCTTCAAACCCTTCGAACACGGCGTGGACATCATCAACTACTCCACTACCAAGTGGATTGGCGGGCACGGGCTGACGATCGGCGGCGCGATTGTGGACAGCGGCAAGTTCGACTGGAAGGCTTCCGGGCGGCACGACGGCATCATCGAGCCGGAACCCGCCTACCACAACGCCGTCATCCACGACCTGGTGGGCGAAGCAGCGTTCATTACCCGCGCCCGCATCATTGGTCTGCGGGATTTGGGCGCGTCGCAGGCACCGTTTAACAGCTTCCTCAACTTGATCGGGCTGGAGACGCTGGCACTGCGGATGCAGCGGCATGTGGATAACGCGCTGACGGTCGCCAAGTGGCTGAGCGAACACCCGGCAGTGGCATGGGTGAACTACCCAGGTCTGGAAGATCACCCCAGCTACGAGCGGGCAAAGAAGTACATGCCCAAGGGTGCAGGCGCGGTCATCGGGTTTGGCTTGGCGGGCGGCATGGACGCAGGCAAGACGTTTATTGACAGCTTGAACATGGTGAGCCACCTCGCCAACGTCGGCGACGCCCGCACGCTGGCAATCCACCCGGCGAGCACCACACACCAGCAGCTATC
>CAYVGI010000211.1:0-5718 GCA_964451095.1 uncultured Anaerolineaceae bacterium | reverse complement strand
GTGCGGCGGCTGGGCTGCACCAAGGTGCAAATCGGCTTCCAAAGCCTGAACGACGACGTGCTGCGTGCCAACAAGCGCGGTCATACAGTGGCGCAAACCCGGCGGGCGGTGCATCTGCTGCGGGCAGCAGGCTTCAAAATCCATGCCCACTGGATGCCCAACCTATACGGCAGCGACCCCGCCGCCGACCTGGACGACTACGAGCGCATGTTTTCCGACGCGGACTTCCGCCCAGACGAGCTAAAGATCTACCCGTGCAGCCTCATCGAGAGCGCCGAACTGATGCAGCACTACCAGCGCGGCGAGTGGCGCCCGTACACGCACGATGAACTGCTGGACGTGGTCGTGGTTGTGCTGGAACGCACCCCGGAGTACTGTCGCCTCACCCGCGTCATCCGCGACATTCCATCTACAGACATCGTAACGGGCAACCCGCACACCAACTTCCGGCAGATGGCCGCCCAAGATCTCGCACGGCGCAACGGGCACGCCCGCGACATCCGCGCACGGGAGATACGCGGGCGCAACGTCCAGACCGAAGACCTGCACCTGGACGAAACACAGTACGACGCCAGCACCGGGCAGGAGGTGTTCTTGCAGTACATCACACCGGAGCGGCAAATTGCCGGGTTTTTGCGCCTGTCCCTGCCCACTTGCGACCCGCTCACCGACGAACTCGCGGGGGCGGCGATGATCCGCGAAGTGCACGTCTACGGGCAGGCGGTGCGCGTAGGCACCACAGAGGACGGGCGGGCGCAGCACAGCGGGCTCGGCACCGCCCTTATTGACCGCGCCGTCGTAATCGCCCGCGAACACGGCTACGAAAAGCTTGCCGTCATCAGTGCGGTGGGCACCCGCGGCTACTACCGGGGGCGCGGCTTTACGGATGGCGTGCTGTATCAGCACCGGGCGCTATGACATACGGAGAGACGAAACGATGTTAATTACAGTTAGCTGGGATGACGATGCCAAAACGCGGCTGCTCGTGCATTTCGGGGAGTTCTGGACGTGGGCAGACGTGGAGGAGGTGCTGAAGGCGGGCGGCAAGCTGCTAGACGAAGACACGCGAGGCACACGGATTGATGTGATCGTGGACGGCTCCAACACCATGACACTGATGAAGTCCGACACGCACGAGCGCGTGGGCGACGTGCTGGCACGGGTACACGGGCACCCACGCGTCAATCGGGTGGTTATCGTCGGCTCTGGCGCAATCACCAACTCATTCCTGTCGCTGTTCCTGCGCATCAGCACGCGTGGTGTCAGTACGGGCGGCTACGAGTTCTTCTCGACCGTGGCAGCAGCACGCGACTACCTCAGTGAACCAGACACGGACACCGACTGACTACCGCAGTGTCACCGTCCAATCTGTCACATTGAGAATCACGCCGCCATCGGTGACGAACAGCGCCGGCACCACGGGCACGGATGGGTCTATGCTGCCACGGGGCTGCACAGGCTCGCCCAGTTCCTCGCCATTAAACGACACGGTAACGGCACCATCCGGCGTGCGCTCCAGGCGCATCCGCACAATGACGTTGTTCACGGCACGCTGCAAGTCGATGTCGGTGTTGCCGCCCTCCGTCGTGCCGATGTTCAGCACGCCTGCCTGCACCACCTGCACATAAAGCCCGGCACCGTCTGTGACAGGGGCGGCGCTGCCCGCTGGCACCAGCATCAAGCCGAATGCCACACCATCGCCCTCAAGCAGCGCCGGGTTAAATGTTGCGAGTGCGACCTCCGCTTCGGTTACGGTAACGCGGGCGGGCGACCCTGCGCCGAAATACCGCTCGAACACGCCCTCCGGCGGCATGAGTGCATACGTCTCCTCAGCGGTTTCCGCACCAATCCCCAAGCGCCAGAAGTCCTCTGCCGCTTCCAGGCGCGTTTCATCCCAGAAGATCGCATCGCTGTTCTCACGCGGCAGGCGGGAAATCAGCGTTAACACATTCACCTCCCCGGTTAGTCCCTCCGCTGGTACGGTGGGCGTGAAGGTAACCGTTGCAGTAGGCGTATTCGTCTCCGTGGGCGTGTTGGACGGTGTAAACGTCGCAGTGGGGGTGTCGGTTGCGGCAGGGGTGGGCGTATCCGTGTCGGTCGGGATGGTTGTGGCGGTGCGCGTCTCGGTTGGGTCTTCTGTGGCTAGCACCAGCGCGGATGTTTCCTCTGTCACTGCACTATCCGCCTCCGCCGTGACGTTGTCTGTCACCAGCGCACCCGCGGTCACGTCTTCGGTTGCGAGATCGGCAGCAGCAGGCGGCACCGATGTATCTTCCGCAGCGACAGCAGGCGGCGTTGGTGTGCTCTGCCCGCCGTTGAGCATGGTGCTAGCGACCACCCCGGCAGCGGCGAGTGCCGCGAGAACCACCAGCCCGATTACCACCCGTGACATGCCGCCCCCACCCCGCCTTGGGCGCACAGGCGCATCGGCACCCTCCACACCAAACGCTTCGACCGTAGCTGCCTCTGGCGGGGCATCTGGCAGCACCTCGGCGTCCTCCTCCGTCATGCGCGGTTCTGGCTCATCTGTGGGCGGTGCCGGGAACTCCGGTGCGCGTTCGATATGGTCGAACCAGTGGCGATAAAGCGCGTACGCCGGGTGCCGATCTATGAACATTGCGCGGAACAGCTCGTTCATGGCGGTGAGCTTGGCACTGCGGCGGCGCGTGTCGTCGGTCACGACGGCGGCAAAAGAAGTGTAGGTGTTCTGCCACAACTCCAGCGTTGACGTGTACGCCGCCCCGACGGTAGCAGTCGTCCGTTCCAGCATCGTGCGGTGTGCATCTGCGAGGGCGGGCGTGGGCGCGTCGGGTTTCGCCTCAACGGTTTCCATCAGGTTACGGCGAACCGTGTGCAAGTCCGCAGCGACAGATTGCAACGCCCCCACCCATTCTTTGTACGCGCTCAGGTCAATACTGGCGGTCTTTTCGTTTTCCTGTGCCGCCTTCAGCGCGTTTTCCAGCTTTAGCCCTGCCGTGCGGAACTCGCCGTTTGCCCAGTCTGGCAGGGCGTTTTCCACCTCGCGCAGGCTGCGTGCCGCCTCAGCGATGAGCTTCGCCTGGGCGTGTTTCTCAAAGTACAGGCGGTACTCTTCCAGGCGCGGGATTGCGTCCATGCTGTTGATCTGCGCGAACTCATCCTGGATTTGCAGCAAGTCCTGGCGGCGCTGGATAAAGCTGCGCAGCGTTTGCACGGCGATGTGTGATGTGCCGTGCGGTTCCAGTGTGCGGACTGCCGCCGTCTCCCAGAATGTCGCGTCCTCGAACACGCCCTCGTGCGCGTCAATCGCGCCCTGGATGACGTAATCTGCAAACAGGATGCGCAGCGCGGCGGAACTGTGCAACGCGTAGGTTTCTACCAGTCCCTTGCCCATCGCCTTCAGGTACGTCTCGCGGGTGGGCATCTGCTTGTTAAAGCGCTCCCGCACGATGTTTTCTTCGTCCGTGTACAGCCCGGTGACGGCATCCAGCGCTGCTTCGGTGCGTTCCAGGCTCAGCACGCCGTTGCGCTCAATCCAGCCGCGCATGGTTTCCACCAATGCCTTGAAGCGGTTCACCACAAAGGCGTGCATATCCGTCTTGGCGATCTGGTCTGCGTGCAGCGCCAGCCGTTCGGCGTCGGCAAGGTTGCCCCGGTCGAACGCCGCCCAGCCGTCTGCGAGGGCACGCCCCAGCCCGCCCGTTAGCGCGTGGCGCTCGATGTAGTCTGCGTTGTTGAGCACGCTGCGCAACTGGTTAAACCAACCGGAGAGCGTGGGGCTAACCGTGCCCACCGCCTGAGACGCATTTTCTAGCGCACGCACAGCACCCACCCGGTTACCTGCCACCGCATGGTTATCCAACGTCGCCCACTGGTCATCCGCCGCTTTTAGCCCTTGCAGCATGTTCGCCAACATATCGTCAAACAGGCGGTCGGCATACGGTTTAAGCTGATCTTGCGAGCGGCGCAGCCACAGCGCGAGGTCACTGGCATCTGCCACGGGCACATACGTCTGGTAGCTTTCCAGCAGGCGATACAGGGTGTTTAACAATGTAGTGACCGCATCCCACACCGGGTTTGCTGGGTCAATGTCGCGGCTGTTGTCCAGCGCTGCCAGGGCTTCGCGCGGAGTCCGTGCCGCCTGCTTGCCCACAACGTGCATGTTGTCCGCCAGTGCCATCGCCGCCAGGCGTGCCCGCTCCAACGACGACAGCGGCAAGCGGCGCTCCCCCCAGCCCATGTTCACCGCTTCCATCAGGGTCGTCATCGCGGAAAGCCGATCCACCACGCCCCGGTACGCATCCCGCAGCGCAATGAGGCTGACGGTGTCATCGGTGTCCATCTCTGCCAGCATCCGGTCAATCTCATCCATGAGTTCGCGCTGCTCGGTCAGGCTCACGCCCTCGGTGCCATCCAATGCCAGCAGCGCTTCCTTCATGCGATATAGGTTGGGGTGCAGCAGCACCACATCCGGCACATGGGATGTCACCCGCTCCGCGAGGCGCATGTGCACCCGCTCGTCCGCAGGCGTAATCATCTCGGATGTCACCAGCAGCCGCGCAGCATTTGCCCACTGCGCATCGAACACCAACCGAATCGCTTCCATCACGGCGGGGGTTGCCTGGGTGTTCTCGTCTTCTAGCAGCAGCATTGCCCAGTCGAACAGCAGGCGGGCGGTGCGCTGCATCTCGCCACGGGCGTTACTGCGCAAATCACTGAGAATGTCCGCCGCCCCGCGCCAGTTGCCGCTTTCCAGGTAGATTTTCACCGCGTCTAGGTCAGATGCAATTTGCAGGTCGTTCAGCCGATTCAGGATTTCCTGCTCGGTTTCCAACGTCGCCGGGAAGCCCGGATCCATCGCCAATGCCGGCTGCAAGATGCGCGTCAGGTCGTGCAGCTCGTCCTTGCTCAGGCTGCGGCGCAGGCGCTCGTTCACGCGGGAGAGCACGCCGTTTCGGTCGGATTCCAGCGGGCGGCGCACCCGCGTGAGTTCACGGCGGAGGTCTCCCACGCTGGCATAACGCAGGCGCGGGTTCGGGTGCAGCGCGGTGCTCACAATGCGGATAAGCTCGGTGGGCAAACGCTCAGCGTCGTCGCCCATACTCACCATGAACGTCTCGTCCGCGTCGCGGGGCACATCCGCCCGCCCACCCCCCGTGAGGATGAAATAGAGCAGTTCGCCCGTCTGGTACACATCTGCCTGTTTGGTCACACCCTGCGGGGACGCTTCTTCGCCCTCCAGCAGCACTGCGTTGCCCCAGTCGATCACCTTTAGCCCGTATGTGTCCCGGTTCCAGAACAGGTGCTTGGCGTCCACGTCGTTGTAAATAATGTCGCGCTCGTGCGCCGTGCTGATGAGATCGAGCAGGGAATCCACAATCACCAGCGTTTCCAGTAGGGGCAGGCGCTCGCCACGCTCATTGAGCGCCAGCACCATTTCCTCCACAATCTCGCCCGTGCCGCGCTCCATCGCAATGTAGCGATGTGAGGTGCCGCCCACCATAAAGTGCCCTTCGCCCGTGAGTTCCGTGGCGACAGGGTGCCCGGCGAGCTTCATCAGGGCATCACGCTCGTTGAGGATGCTCACCTCCTGCCCGGCGCGGATGGGTGGGGCGTCGTTGGGTGCGGGGCGCTTAACCACAACCGGGCGGTCGTTGTTCGCCGTGTCGTAGGCACGCAGCGTCTCTCCGCTGCGCCCACGGGGGTAGATGTAATCGTAGCGGTAGCGTCCGTCGAACA
>CAYVGI010000210.1:0-5732 GCA_964451095.1 uncultured Anaerolineaceae bacterium | reverse complement strand
GTTGCGTGCAATAGGTAGGTATGTGGCTACTCCGCGCGGATGCGCTCCATGTCTACTTCGATGCCGCCGATCCAGCCGGAGATGAGATTGTACACGAACGCGCCGATAACAGCGCTCACGCCGCCTGCGAGCCCATAGAACACCGCACCTAGCCCCACGCCAATGCACAGCCCAGCAACTCCCAGCCCGGCAAACAAACCGGGGTCAATTTGCGGTGAGGACTGCTGCGCGGTGGTTGTGCTCGAGCCAGCAAACATCGCTGCACTGAGGAAAACGCTCTGTAGGAGTGCCAACGGGACAAACCCCACAAGGAATGTAATGGCGGAAAACACCGCCCCAATCTTAAACGCCGGGAAAATGCCAATGGTTTTGATTTGTACACGCATCGTATGTTGCCCTGTTTGTTCTTTTGCGACTATGATGTGACGGGATAACTGGACGGAGCACACCATTTGACATTATATACGCGAACAGCAATCAGAAACATAATCGTTCTGCTAGTCGTGCTGCTGCTGAGTGTACTACCTTCGGCGCAGTCGGCAGACGGTACCTGCTCCCTGGCGCAGGTGACGGCACAGCTTACCCAGACTTCTCCCTACATGCCGACCGCAGATGACCCCGAGTTTGTGACGCTGGCAGGCGACCGCTTTACGCTGACGGACGATACGTTCACCTTACGTGGCGTGAACTACTACCCCGCGAACTACCCGTGGCGGCGCTTTTTGACGGAAACCGACGAGGCGACCCTACAGCGCGACTTTGCGCTGTTGCAGCGTACCGGGTTCAACAGTGTGCGCATCTTCCTGTGGAATGAGGCACTGTTCGACTGTGAAGCGCACGGGGCGGTGCCGAACCCCGCTGCCTTTGCTCGCCTGGACGCGGTGATGCGGCAGGCGGCGGCACATGACCTGTATTTGATTGTGACGCTGAACGACCTGCCCGTCCTCGAAGGCGATGCGGCGCTGTACAACAATCCGTCGCACATCATCGAGCAGACGGCATTTATTGTGCAGCGCTACCGCGACGAGCCTGCAATCCTGGCGTGGGACCTGCGTAACGAGGGCGACATCGACTACGACGGTGTGAATCTGTTCAAACCGGGCACGGTGTCTCAGGAGGCAGTTATCAGTTGGCTGGCAGCGACATCCCGGCAGGTGCGTGAGCTAGACACAAACCACTTGATTACGGCGGGCTGGCGCTACAACGAGCAGCACACCGCCCCATATGTGGATTTCATCAGCTTCCACCATTGGCGCGGCGCAGCAAACCTACGCGAGCGGCTCAACAGAATGGACTACGACAGTCCCATCCTGCTACAGGAGTTCGGCTTTACCACGTTTGATGTGACACAAGAGCAGCAGGCAGCCGCTGTGCGGGATGTGGTGCGCTTGATTGAGGAAGAACGCGGCGACGTGCTCGGCTGGATGGTGTGGACGGCATTTGACTTCCCGCTGACGGCAACGTGCTACCCCGGCACCTGCCAGAGCCTGGACAACCGCGAGCATCACTTTGGGTTGTGGCACAGCGACGGCACGCCCAAACCCGCCATCGACGTTTTGACTGCTGAACTGGAAAGACTAACCGTGCCATGACCCCTGTGCAGATCGTGCCCGCCACCGAGATCGCCTTTTCCGACTTCACCGCGCTGCTCAATGCCGCCTACCAGGACTACTACGTGCCGCTGGACATGAGTGTGCGCCAACTGCGTGAGCGTGTAGCCCGTGATGACATCGACATGACGGCATCCCAGGTGGCGCTGTTAGCTGGCGAACCCGTCGGGATGGGAATGCTGGCGCTGCGTGGGCAGCGGGCGTGGATTGGTGGGGTGGGTGTGCTGCCGTCCCACCGGGGGCACGGTATTGGGCGCGGCGTGATGGAAGCGCTGCTAGGCGCGGGGCGTGACGGTGGCGCACAGCATGTGCAGCTAGAGGTCATCCGGCAGAACAC
Source organism: uncultured Anaerolineaceae bacterium (assembly GCA_964451095.1). Taxonomy (GTDB): domain Bacteria; phylum Chloroflexota; class Anaerolineae; order Aggregatilineales; family Phototrophicaceae; genus DAOTTY01. The sequence goes on along the minus strand of CAYVGI010000210.1, from coordinate 3,785 downwards.
CGCTGCCCGCGCCCTGTACGACAGCCTGGGGTTCCAGCAGGCGCGGGTGCTGCATGTGGCAGAGGGCTTCGCCCGTGCGCGTGTGCCCGGCTACAAGTTCCAGCAGGTGAGTGTGACCGACGCGCTGCGCTTCTTTGAGCGGTTCCGTGCCGCGCCGAACCCGTGGCAGCGCGAGCGCGTGGCACTGGAGCGGCTGGCACCCAACCTGAGCGCGTGGGTGGCAATCGAGCAGGACACGATACAGGCGTATGCGCTGGGGGTGTTCCGCGTGGATGTGATTCGTTACGTGGATGTGGCGTGTGCGCCGGGGCAGGGGCGGGCGCTGCGGGCGCTGGTCGGCGAGCTGCACCGCCAGAATCCACTGGCGGCGGGCAGCATCATTAACATTGCAGAGGATGACCCCGCGTGGGCGGTGCTGTTCACGCTGGGGTACAAGCCCTACCTGAGCCAGTTCGAGATGACGTTAGCGCTGTAGACCGCCGCCCTACCTACTGCTGCGCCACGACTGCGTACGTCAGGCGGTAGTGGGCACCATCCCCGGTGAAGTCGTAAGTCTGCGCGACATCGGCGGCACTGTTCTCGTCTACCGTTAGGGTGCCCAGCTTGTCGTCCTCACCCCGGAACACATTGCCCTCATCGCTCTCCCACAGCTCAATCGAAACAGGGTCGGTCAGGTCTGTCAGCACGAAACCGTAGTCCTTGTACGCCTCAACTTCGATTTCGCCTTCCATGGTGCGCATCTTGTTTGTGCGGAAGTTGTAGTAGTCCGTCCAGTCTTCCAGCTTGAGTTCTGCCGCCCAGCGGTAACCTGTGTCCTCCCAGTGGAACATCACTTTTTCGTTGAACTTGATAACGATCTCGTCGCCGTCGAGTTCCTGGTTCTTCAAGCATTGCAGCGCGATGATTTCCAGTGCGTATGCCATAGTGATTGTCTTTCCTCAGTGAATCGTGATGGTGTGAATTATAGCCGATTACGTCTCGATGCCCATGAGCGCGTCGTTCACGCGGCGTGCTGCTTCTTGCAGGCGGTTGGCGCTGCTTTCGACCTGCATGGTGCTGGTGATTGCCTCGGCAGTGGCGTGCTTGATCGTCCGCATCGCCCCGGTAAGCTGGTCAACGCCGATGGTTTGCTGGCGGGTGCTGGCGGCAATCTGGATAGCGGCAAACGCGGCATCTTCGATTGCCTTTGCCAGTTCGCGGATGCTCTCCCCGGCGCGGTTCACAAGCTGCTGCCCTTCGTCCACGCCCTTGCTGCCCTCCTCTGTTACCATGACCGCGCCGTTGGTCGCCCGCTGGATTTCCCCCAGGATTTCCCGCACCTGCACAGTGGCATCGCGGTTCTGGTCGGCGAGGTTACGCACCTCCATCGCCACGACGGCAAAACCCTTGCCTTCTTCCCCGGCGCGTGCCGCCTCCACGCTGGCGTTAAGTGCTAACATGCGCGACTGGTCGGCGAGGTTGTTGACGGTGGCGATAATCTCGCCAATTTGCTGTGTGTGCTCGCTGAGCACGAGAATATTGTCGGCGATGTCCTCCACGCGGCGGCGGATCACATCCATGCCGCGTATGGTGGCGTCTACCGCCTCGTCGCCGCGCTTGCTGATCTCCGCTGCGTTCTGCGCGGTATCCGCAACGCCGCTAGCACGCTCTGCCGTTTCCGTCACGGTGGCACGCACTTCGTTCACGGTCGCGGTCGTCTCGGTCACGACTGCGTCCTGCTCGTTGGCGGAGAGAATCTGCCGCTCGGTCGCCTCCAGGATCGCCTCGGTGTCGCTTTCCAGTTGGTGGAGCGCAAACTGCACCTCTTGTACCATGCCCTGCATCCGATCCATCAGCCGATTGACGGAGCTACCCAGGCGCACCAGCAGCCGATTCTCGTTGGTGTTTTCCCGCTCTGGGATGGACAGGCGCACGCGCATGTTGCCAGCGGCGGCGCGTTCGATTAGCTCCACGTACTCGTTGAGGCGACGTTCTACTGCGCGGAAGTTCAGCCAGTAGACAGCGGCACCTACCAGCAGCCCGAACAACAACGCCAGCAGCGTGCCCAGCACGACGGTCACGGTGCCAAGGCGCAGCAGCGCGGACAAAAAGAGCATGGGCACTGCCGCAGCGACCGCCGTGCTGAAGACCACACCGTTGCGTAGGATGGCAAGGCGTGCCTGGGGCGCGGGCGTGCTTTGGAACGTCATGTCATTGGTCATGGGGTTTCCCTGCTTCATGGTTTAGCCGCTTGTCGCGGAAGATTTCGTCGGCGTCCAGCACGATAATTCGGGCGCTTGGGCTGACATAAGCGCCCAGCGCGTGTGGGGCGTCGTCCAGCTTGGTGATCTCCTGCCGGGGTACGATCAGCACATCTCGCACGCGCCGCACGGGGAGCGCCAACGTTGTGTCGTCCAGTTCAACCACGACAATCTCGCGGAGTTGGGTGGGTGTGTGCAGACCGAAAAATGTGCTCAGGTCTAGCAGGGTGACCACCGCACCGCGCACATTGACCACGCCCATGAAGTGCGGCGGGGTGTTCGGCACGCGGGTGTAGGACGCCAGCGGGCGCACGCTGCTCACATAGCGCACGTCCAAGCCGTAGTGCTCCGTGCCCAGCTCAAACGTGATGACGGTGAGCGTATCGCTTGCCGGGGCGGTATCGGGCGGCAGTTCTGCGTACTGGCGGGCACGCTGCCGCAGGATGTCCGCCTCGGAGACTTTGCGGGACTGACTGTAGCTGCGCAGCTTGTGGAACATGTCGTGCATGATCCGCGTGGTATTGGTTTCGTCTTCGTGTGTGGATGGGTCGTCGGGCATGGTTCGGGCGTGCTGCTTTTCCGTGACGGTTACACATCTCAGTATACAACGGCACGCCCGGTTCCACAGTGGGTGTGAGTTGCGATTATTGAGGAATGGGTGATCATCTCAACTGGCTGCGAGTGACGGTCGTGGTATCAGGAGTTACCAGTTGTCACATCTTACTAACGCAGTGACACCTGCGGCGTCGAATCTATAGACAGTCCAGCGGAAGGTTGGTAGAATACTTTGCAAGAAAAATCACAAATGATCTTCTCATGTAATGAGGCGCTCATTTGACGGTGAAGCACAATTTTGTTACCCTGTACTTAAGTAATCGTATCGCTTAGAGCGATTACAACGAGAGCGGAGATAAACTATGGCACTTGCAGATTTCGCGCCGATTAGCGCGTTGCTAATACTCGCCATCCTGGTTTCGGTTATCATTCTCTTCTTGTCACGCCTGTTCGGGCCCAATAACCCGACGGTACGCAAGGTCTCCCCATACGAAAGCGGTATGAAGCCCATCGGTGAGGGTACCCGTCAGGTACCGGTAAAGTTTTACCTCATCGCCGTGTTGTTTATTCTGTTTGATATTGAAGTGATCTTTTTCCTGCCGTGGGCGGTCACCATGCGTGGGCTGGGCTGGTATGGGCTGGCGGCAATGGGCGTGTTCACGTTTGTACTTATTGTAGGCTTTTTGTATGAGTGGAAAAAAGGAGCGTTGGAATGGGAGTAATGGAACCCACCAAGGGCGGCGCAACGGTCAGCCAAAAGCTGGGTGACCTGGGCGTCGTAACTACCAGGCTGGATGCTGCGGTCAACTGGGCACGGCAGGGTGCGTTGTGGCCCCTGTTGTTCGGGCTGGCGTGTTGCGCAATCGAGATGATGGCAACCCAGTCGAGCAACTATGACCTGTCGCGCTTTGGCATGGAGCTAAACCGTGCTAGCCCGCGCCAGAGCGACCTGCTCATTCTGGCGGGGAGAGTGACGCGATAAATCGCACC
>CAYVGI010000209.1:0-5774 GCA_964451095.1 uncultured Anaerolineaceae bacterium | reverse complement strand
CATTACACCCGGCACGGTAAACCGCGAGCAATAACAAAAGAGGAACAGGTTATGCGAATCTTATTCATTGGCGGCACGCGCTTCATCGGGCGTGCAACGGTGTACCAACTCGTCGGCGGTGGGCACGATGTTGCCGTCTTCAACCGGGGGGAGACACCAAACAGCATCCCAGACGAGGTGCAGCGCATCTACGGCGACCTGGCAAACCTGGAAGACTTTGTAGACGTCTTCCGCAAGTTCAAACCCGATGTGGTCATCCACACCCTGCTCATGGAGCAAGGCGACGCAACCCAGATGATGCGCGTGCTGCGCGGGGTGGCACCGCGTGTGGTCGTCATCAGCAGCATGGATGTGTACCTGGCGTGGGGGCGGCTTTTGGATACTGAACCCGGTGCGCCTATCCCCATGCCGCTGACGGAAATTAGCCCGCTGCGCGTGGAGCGCTTCCCGTACCGCAACCAAGGGGAAAAAGACTGGCGCTACTACTACGACAAAATCCCGGTGGAACAGGTGGCGATGTCGTTCAAGGAGCCGGTCGCAACCGTGCTGCGCCTGCCCATGGTCTACGGGGAGGCAGACTACCAGTTCCGGCTGCAACCGTACCTCCAGCGCATGGACGACAAGCGCAGTCACATTGTGATGGACGAGCGGCACTATCACTGGGTTGCCCCCCGCGCCTACGTCGAGAACATCGCCTACGCAATTGTGCTGGCGGCAACCAAGGCGGAGGCGGCAAAGCGCATCTACCATGTGGCAGAGCCGCACTTCCAGGCGTTGTCCGAAGCAAACTGGGTGCGTGCTATCGGTCGGGTTGCCGGGTGGGACGGTGACGTGGTGCCTGCTTCATCGGATATGCTGCCGCCGCCCATGCAGTTCAACCCACACGGGCAAAACGTCACCGCAGACAGTTCGCGCATTCGTAACGAGCTTGGCTTCACGGAGGTGGTGTCTTTCGAGCGGGGGCTAGAGCGCACAATTGCCTGGATGCGCGAACTCGTGTTGCCGCACCTGGAACCGCTGGACTACCAATTCGAAGATCACCTCATTGCCACGCTAACCGCACAGCAGTGAGGCAGCAACTGCGCCGGACTTGCTGATAGAATACACAGTACTGACCACAAACCCAGGATGTCACCATGCGTGTATTCAATCGAGTGCTGTGCCCCACCGTTTGGGCGGTGTTGGGTGTGTTATGTTTGCTGCCACTGCCCAGCACCCATGCCCAAACCCCCACCCCACCCGACCTCACTGAGATGTACAACGGGCGTGGTAGGCTGGCGGGGGTCACGTTTAGCCACCCGGAGGGCTGGACGACCGTCAACGGGATTCCGGTGAATCGGCTCGTTTCCTTCAATCTTGTGTCCAGTGTGCCCATTGGCTTGCGCAACCGCATAGACCCCGGTGAGGAGGCGATTGTGCTGGCAGTGGCAGGCGGGCGCATTGACCGCTGGGACGACCTGGAAGCAGGCGCGACACCCGAAGACGTGCTGACGGTGTTTATCGAAGCACTAGGCGACGACAACGGCTTCAGTGACCCGGCGAACGCGGATGCCGAGTTCGAGATCGAAGTCGAGGAGCTAACGTTTAACGGGTACGACGCCGTGCGGATGCGCTACATCGCCGTGCCCGCGCCAGATGCCACCGAAGACCCGAACGCAGAGCCACAGGTTGAGGGGGATTTTACTGCCTATGCCGTGCTGCTGGACGGCAACCAGTTTGTGGTGGTGCTCACGCTGACGAGCGAACTCACGTTTGAGGAAGCGCAACCCACCATCGAGGGCATACTGGACAGCATGGTGTATACCAGCGGGCGCTGAGGACGGTACTGCCACCCACCCACCGCTACAGAATATCGCTCAGGTCGACATCGGCGGGTTCGTCGCCGTCCAGGTCGAGCTGGGTGTTGCCGTTGCGCTGTGCCGCCCGCCAATCGGCAGAGGCGGCGCGTGCCTGTGGCGTGTCGATGCGGGCGAGTGCGCTGGATGCTGCTGCCTGCACCAGCCACTCCGGGTCGCCTAGCGTGCCCTGGAGTGCCTCGACAGCGCGTTCGTCGCCAATTTGCCCCAGCGCGTTCGCGGCGAGCACCCGCACCTGCTGGGTGTCGTGTGCCAGCAGCGCCACGATACCCGGCACCGCCGCCTCGCTGCGCAGCTCCCCCAGCACCTCCACTGCCAACGCCCGCATCCACTCGCGCACGTGCCCCAGCGCGACGTTCATGCCCGCTTCCACCGTCTGCCCACCACAGCGTACCAGTGCATCTGCTACCGGGCGCACCAACGAACGGTGCCAGTCGGCAGCGTCCAGCAGCGCATTCACCTGGGCGTCCGTCGTCACCTGCCCGATGGTTTCGATCACCATGCGGCGCAGTTCCAGGTCGGGTTGGCGCAGCAGCCGGAACAACATCGTGTCGATCTCCGGCGGGTCAATCTTCGCCAGCGCGTGCAGTGCCGCTACCCGCAGCCGATAGTACGTCAGTTCGTTGCTTGCCAGCGCGAACAGGGGTTGCGCTGCGTTTGTATTGCCCAGTGCGCCGAGCGCTTCTGCCGCCGCCAGGCTCACGCGGCTGTCAGCGTCTTGCAAGTGGGGGAGCAGTGCCTGCACCGCCTGCGGGCTGTTCGTGCGCCCCAGTGCTTGTGCGGCGTTCATGCGGACGGCGGGGTTGATGTCGCCCAGCAGTTTAATGAGGCTGGGCACCACCGTAACCGGGTTAGCACGGTGCTCAACCAGTGCCTCAAGCACCTGTTGGCGCACCAGCGGGGCGGCGTCGTCCAGGTGCTGCGCAAACGCAGTGAGCACCTGTTCGTCCGCAATGGTACGCAGCAGCACCACTACCTCGTAGCGCACACGGGAACTATCGTCGGCCAGCGCGGGGATAATCTGCGCGGGTGAGAGCCGATCGCTCAGTTGGGCAAGTGCCTGCGCAGCGGCGACCCGGTGCCCCGTATTGGCGTCGTTGTGCAGCACATCCAGCAGGGCACCCCGCAGCGCGTTTAATGCTGCTGCTGCTTTGGGCGTGGTGCCCGCATTCAGCAGTTGGAACACGTCTGGCATCACAGCACGAAAAACTTGTACATTCCCTGCCAGATGACCTCCAACTGGTCGAGCAACCCGTGGTCACTCTCCAGCACCTGCAACGTCACGTTGCCGCGCTCTGCGGAGAAGCGTTCACTTTGTGCTACGGGCACGCTCTCGTCGTTGGCACCGTGGTAAATGAGCGTGGGAATGACCAGGTTTACGGCAAAGGAATTGTAACGGGAGACATCCTCGTACAGCCCATAGTGCACGCGGCGTTTACCCTGCTCCGCGTGGTTATACACATCCAGCCAGCCCATGTCCTGCCATTGGGCGATACCGTCCTCGCCCAGCGTGCGGCGGCGGTTGTCGATGAAGTCAAACGCGGGTGCCAGCAGCACCATAACTTCAGCGCGGCGTGCTTCAGTCTCGCGGTACTGGTTAACGAAGTGCAGTGCGGCTAGCCCACCCATACTGGAACCAATCAGATAGACTGGACCGGGCGGGCACTGGCGGACTGTGTCGGCAACGGTTTCTAGCATCGCTGTCAACGTAAGCTGCTCGAACGATGGTACGTTGAGGTTTGGTATCAGCAGCGGAATATCTAGCGTGGCAAAGCGCTGCTTAAACCACTGCGCTTTTTGCGACTGTGGCGACGAGGCAAAGCCATGCAGGTAGATAATGTTGGGTTTCATGTCGTGTGTGCCGTCCCTATTTGCCCGTTTGTTTTCCCCAGGTGCATTATACCTCAGGCGTGTGCCGTTCCAGGTGCTCAACCACAGACTCCCCGCAACGCATGGGGTGATGTTATCGTAGGGGCACATGCCCGCTTAAACCAGAGGACCCTCCCCATGCCCACACTCTATGTTGTGCCCACGCCCATTGGCAACCTGGAAGACATCACGCTGCGGGCACTGCGCGTACTCAAAGAGGTTGCGCTCATCGCCGCTGAGGACACGCGCACCTCGCGTGTGCTGCTGGATCACTACGAGATCATCACGCCGATGACCAGCTACCACGAGCACAACAAGTTCACCAAGCTGGACGAAGTGCTGGGGGCGCTGGACAGCGGTGATGTTGCGCTGATCTCCGACGCGGGCACGCCCGGCGTGAGTGACCCCGGCTATGAACTCATCCGGGCGGCGCTGGATGCGAACTACACGGTGGTGCCGCTGCCGGGCGCAAACGCCGTCATCACGGCGCTGGTGGGCAGCGGGATGCCGTCGGACAGCTTTGTGTACCTTGGTTTCCTGCCCAAGAAGAACAAAGCACGCCGCGACCTGTTCGAGAGCCTACGCGACGAGCGCCGCACGATGATTGCCTATGAGAACCCCTACCGCGTGGCGGATTCCCTGGCGGATGTGGCGGATGTGCTGGGCACGCAGCGCCCGGTGTGCGTGGCGCGGGAGATAAGCAAGCTGTTCGAGGAGTTCTACCGGGCAGGTGCCGCCGATGCCGCCGCCCGCTACGCCGACGAAGCACCTAAGGGTGAAGTGACGCTGGTCATCGGCGGGGCGACGGACACGCCCACCGCCTGGGATGAGGGGCAGGTGCGGGCGGCATTGCAGCGCCGCCTGGACGAGGGGGAAAAGCTCAGCCGGGCGGCAAAGCAGGTGGCACAGGAAAGCGGCTGGAACAAGCGCGATGTGTATGCGCTGGGCAGCAATTAGCGCTGCCTAACTCGTTAGCACACGGGCGTTCTCCGCATCCCAGATGACATGGCAGCTTTCGCCAGATTGCAACGCCAGGTCGTAGCCCGCGCCGTGATTTTGCATCCGCACCACCAGTTCGGTGTTGTCCGTAATCCGCACGATGTAGCGGGTGTCTGTGCCGATGTACACCGTTTGCAGCACCTCCCCGGCGACGATGTTCATGTTGTCCTCCGCCCGTACAGACTCTAACGCCCGCTCTACGGCGACCTCAGCACGCCCGGCACCCTTCACCACGCCGCTAACGGGCAAAATGTCGATGCGCTCCGGGCGCAGCGCCAGCGTCACCGGGATGCCCGTGTTCACGCTGGTGTCGTCCAGCACCCCATCCACCACTGTGCCATCACCCAGCTTCACCCGGCTGATGTTCCCGCTAATCACCTCATCGTTGACGGTGAAGGCATGTGCTTGCTCTGTTGTCTTCTCTTGCAGCGTGCCCTCGATGAAGTTTGTCTCCCCGATGAAGTCTGCAACGAAGCGGTTGGCGGGCTTCTCGTAGATCTCGCTGGGGGTGCCCACTTGCAGCACATCACCGTCGCTCATCACCGCGATGCGGTCTGCCATGGTGAGCGCTTCTTCCTGGTCGTGCGTGACGAACACAAATGTGATGCCCAGGCGATGCTGCATGTCCTTTAGCTCGAACTGCATTTGCTTGCGCAGCTTGAGGTCAAGTGCGCCCAACGGCTCGTCTAGCAGCAGGACTGCCGGCTCGTTGACCAGCGCCCGTGCCAGCGCCACCCGCTGCTGCTGACCACCGCTCATCTGCCCCGGTTTGCGGTCTGCCACCTGGGGGAGCTGTACCATACTCAGGGCGCGTTGTGCTTGCTCGCGGGCGGTCGCCTTTTTTACGCCTGCCATCTCCAGCCCGAACATGATGTTTTGCAGCGCCGTCATGTGTGGGAACAGCGCATAATCCTGGAACACGGTGTTCACCGGGCGGTGGAAGGCGGGCACACCCTGCACTGCCTTGCCCCGGATGAGGATCTCGCCGCTGGTGGGCTGCTCGAACCCGGCGATCATGCGCAGGGTGGTGGTTTTGCCACAGCCAGACGG
>CAYVGI010000208.1:0-5957 GCA_964451095.1 uncultured Anaerolineaceae bacterium | reverse complement strand
TGTGTGGGAGAGGGGTTGGGGTGAGGGCATTGCGATGTCGCCAATAATCTGAAATGCCCCCCCTGTTGCCTTGTGGGCGAGGCAGTGCATGCGCGTGCTGGTAACACCGGGAACCCCATGCGCTACCGCTTCGCCCCCCCGCAACGGTTACTCGGTGCCGATGTCAGTATGGGCGGCAAGCCGCTCCTGGGCTGCCATCCGCGCAGATGTCTCATCGCGTGCGAAGATCACAGAGGTGCTCGCCCCCACCGCATTAACCAGCGTGACGAAAAATGGTCTCAGGAAGGGTGATATACCATAGATGATGGTGGCGACACTGTTGCTATGCTCAAAATTGAGTACCTTCTTCAGCTTGGTCACGCTCATGCCGCGTGGCAGCCCAGTGAGCACACTCACATCGACCAGAAAACACACCGGGTTGTTCACGCTCAGCAGCATCTCTGTCGTGATGTCGTCAATGGCATACACATCGTCCCATGTCCACTTGCGCTCGAACTCGATATAGATGATGGTTTGCTCTGGATTGTACCAACTTACGATGACACCCACGCGGCACCTCCCCAAACTGATTTTGTGCTGACCGGGACTTTGTAACACATTCCGTATGAAATTTCCGTTAAGTGCTGGTGCCCGCCAGGAACGCCACAATTTGCCGGGCGCACTCGCCTGGGGAGATGCCGTCGCGCTGCCAGTCCCAATCTGGCGGTGTGCCTGCCGAAAACCCACCCGGCGGTAGGTCATACTGCTGCCACAGCGCGAGCGCGTTCGGCGCGTAGGGCGCGTAGCGGGCGGGGTCGGTCGGTCCGAGGATCATGGCAGTGGGGGCACCTGCCGCCGCTGCGAGGTGGGTTAGCCCGGTGTCGTTGCCCAGGTACAGCACGGCACCTGCTGCCAGCGCCCCCACCTCCCGGAACGTGAGATCGCCCACAAAGGCGGCGTGTGGCAGCGTCAAGCGCTCTGCCAGGGGTGCCACAAGGGCATCATCACCCGGTCCGGCGACGATCACAATGTGTTCGCAGCCCAGCACCGGCGCAACGGCATTAATCACCTGTGCCAGCAGGGGGGGCGGGTAGCGTTTGGCGTCCATTTGTGCGCCGGGGTTCTTGCCGCCAGACGGATTCACGACCATGTACGTGCCACTCACGCCACGCTCGGCAATCAATGCGTGCGCCGCGTCACGCGCGTCGTCCGTGACCGGGATGTGTGGGATAGGCGCGTCCCCGGCGGTGGGCGGCACCAGTTGATGAACCACATCCAGGTAAATATCAACCTCGTGGCGGCGGGCGGTCGGGTTTACCGCAGCGCGGATGTTATACCCAAAGCCCCGTCCGGCGCTGTCTATCCCGGCGCGGTGCGGGATGCCGCTCAGCCACACTGCCACGCCCACCAGCGGGGAGCGTACCAGCGACACGGCAAGGTCAAACTGCCCGGCACGCAACTGGTTCGCAAAGCGCAGCAGTCCGGTGGGGGTACCTGCCGGGCTCGCTGCCGCGCCCGTGTCCAGTATCGCGTTCAGTGCCGGGTGATGCGCAACTGCCTGCCGTGACCAACCGCCAACCGCCCAGGTAATGTGGGCGTTCGGGTAGGCGCGGCGCAGCACGCCCAGCGCCGCCGTCGCCATGACGACATCGCCAATGCAGCACGGGCGGACAATCACAATGCGCTGGGGGTTGGGTGGCGGGGACGCCTGCGGGAACAGGCGAGAGAGCGCGGCGTAGATCATGGGCAGGTGGGGCAAGGCGCGTGTGCAGCAGCGCCCCGGTGCCTATGCCCCGGTCGCTGTCGTTTGCAGTTCCAGTTCCATCAGCGGGACGAAGTGCTGGTCTACAGTGCCTTCATTTTGCACGATGCCGCCCTGCTGCACATCTGCGAAGGTGTAAAAGGCGCGTGCCCCCTGCCGGAACGAGTCTTGAATCAGGTTCACAAGGTCTTCGGGCGCGTCCGTCTGTGTGAGCACGACAAACGAGTCATTCAGCACGCCGATGAAGTCATTGGCGGTGCCGTACTCAATCATCGCCTCGTAAACCGACTTCGCCGCGAACGCAAACACCTGGTCTGCCGCCATAAAGCCGTATTTATCTGCAAAGGCAGCGTAACCGTTAATAACAAACTGGAACTGATGATATGTCTCGCCCATCGCGGAAACCCGCTCAAGTTCGTCTTCCACCATCGCGCCTGTGGGCAGCCCGGTGCGTGTTTCGTGCAGGCTCTCGCGGGTTGCCCGCTCGATGGAGCGCTGCACGCGCAGGCGCAGCTCGTCCACATCGAACGGCTTGGCAATGTAATCGTCCGCGCCCAGTTCCAGCCCGCTGACGATGTCCGCACGCGCGTCCTTCTGCGTGAGAAAAATCACCGGGATGTGCTTGGTCAGAGAGATCTTGCGCAGCGCGACGCACACTTCGTAGCCGTTCATCTCCGGCAGCATCACGTCCAGCAAAATCAAGTTGGGGAACTTCTTCTTGGCTAGGTCAATCCCTTCAATGCCGTTGTCCGCATGGTACACCTCGTACTGGTGCGCGGTGAAGTACATCAGCAGCATTTCGGAAACGTCGTAGTCGTCCTCGATGATGAGCAGGCGCTTGGTCATAGTGGGTTTGGCTCTCTACTCTATTTTCCTACGGGAAACGATCCGTGGTTGCTACTGGCTGCCGTCCAGCACAGCACTTACCCGGAACTGATTTGCCTCGGCGTCGCTCGCGTTGGCGGTCACATCTTCTGGTGGCAGCGGCGTGGCGGTTTCATCTGCCCGCAGCACGTTTTTCAGCGGCAGTACAGACGCAGTAGGCGGCACGTCGGATGTGTCCAGTTGGTTCAGCTTTTCGATGTAGCCCAGGATGTCGTTAAGCTGGGTGGCATACAGGTCAAGCTCTTCCTCACTCAGTTCGAGCTTTGCCAACTCTGCCACTGCTTCCACCTCTGCTCTGGTAATCGTCACGCTTGCCACTCCTATTATGCCTGTTGGTGTTCACCACGCCTAACATTATAGAGGCAAATCTAACGGAATGCCTACCCGAAGCTGGCACAACCGTTGTCAGTTGTCTGTTCTCAGGCATCGGGTACACACATCACCGTGCGAACCACGGTCCGCTGCCCGCCGTAAACACCGCCTACCGCAGCCAAGACAGCACACCGCGTGCCAACCGCTGCAACTCATTTTTGGGCGCGTTGGCGTACAGGCAAGCCTCAAACAGCGTGTTCAGCGCATTCGCGTCTACGCCGCCCACCGTGCCGATGGCAACAATATGGCTCTGCGGTGCGCGCGCTCCCCAGCTTTCCTCCCGCTGGAACGTCACGCGCCGCCCAACGACGTGCATCACAATGCGGGTTTGTGGGTCGTCCTCTGTGTACAGCACGCCTTTCATCCGGTAGATGGACGCGGGCACCTGCTTGAGTGCTCGCTCCACTGCCTTGAGCGAGAGCGGTTCGCTGCTGTGCCAGCTCCACGTCTCGAACACGGTGCTGTGGTCAGTGTGGTGATGGTCATGGGTTGCGCCGCTCTCGTGGACGTGTATGTCCGCCGGGGGGCGGTCTGCCAATCGCTGCGGGTCATAGGTCCCCACACCCAGCAGCAGCGCCAGCGGCACATCGGCGTGGTTGGTGCGGAACACCCGCGAGCGCGGCATGATGTGCTGAATGCGCTTCTCCAGCGTGGCAAGCTGCTCGTCCGTCACCAGGTCAACCTTGTTCAGCACGATAATGTCCGCCATGCCGATCTGGTTCATCACCAGCACGGCATATTCGTTCTCGCGGTCTACCGTCGGGAACTGCTCGGCATCCACCAGCGTGACAATGCTGTCGATGCGGACGAGTGCCTGCATTCGCGGCACGTCCCGGAACGTAAGCGCTACTTCCAGCGGGTCGCTCACGCCACTCGTCTCGATGATGACGTACTCCGGTGCGTCGTCCACTGATGTGAACAGGTCTTCTACCGCTTGCAGCAGGTCACCGCGTATGGTGCAGCAGATGCACCCATTGGACAGGCTCACCATGTCGCCATCGACGCTGGTTGCCGCTACCAGTTCGCTGTCGATGTTCACCGCGCCGAAGTCGTTTACCAGCACGGCAATCTTTAGCCCGTGGTCGCCGCGCAGGATGCGGTTAAGCAGGCTGGTTTTGCCCGCGCCCAGGAACCCGGTAATGATGGTCAGCGGCACAGGGGAGGAGGGTGGGTTCATATGGTTGGTTTGTCTCGTCGGTGGGCATTTGCGCACAGTCTACGCGGACGGTGATGTCCGTGCAAGCGCAACTGCTGTCATAGTAGCGGAATGGACTTTCTGCGGCGGCGGGGCATAGCGGATACAACGCCCATCGCAGCTATGGTTGCATCCGTGAATGTTGGCACGTCACGGATTGCATCTGCGACGTGGCTGCGCTGGTTAACGGCGACCGCATCGAAGAACCAGTAGAGGTTCATCAGCGGGGAGTGGAAAACGTTACCGGGCTGGCGCGGATGATTGAGCCAGTTGTACGCACCGAACGCGCCCCATACCGACGGCACCAGGCGTGATTGGATGCGGCTTGCCTCGTGATGGTCTTGTGTGAACACGTATTCTGCCGCGTCCTTGTAAAATGCAAACGCGGGCATCTGTGGGATGAGGGCACAACTACCGTAGTAGGCACCCTGTTCCGCTAACGCCGCGATGTTCTCCAGCGCGCTGTAGTGGCTGACGACTTCTTCTACTTCGGTGCCGATGCCAATCGCAGCGAGGATTTTCGTAGGCACGCCTTCCAACATCGTGACCGCGGTGAGCGAGATGGCGTCCTCTAGGAATGTGCCTGCGCCTTCCTCATCGCCCCGCATGAGGCTGTCTACACCGCCGTCACACAGGATGATCGCGTCTATATTGAAGCGCTCGACGAGTGCTTCATATGCCTGCTTGACGTGCGGCACCCCGACCTTTTCGATGAGCCACACCGTCACAGGCTCGCCCTGCACCACCCGGAACCAATCTGCCAGGTACGTCTCCGGGGCGTAGCTGCGGTCAAGCTTTGGGTTGCCACGTGTGCCCACCAGCAAATCTTCGAGCATCACATCACAGTCACTTGTCATTGCCGTCAGGCGCGTGTCGGAGAAGGTGTAATTCGCCAGGTGAACGGTTTTCCCCATCTCGCGCAGTTGATGGTAAATGGGCAGCCCAACGTACACATCAAAGCCGCCGCCCGCACCCGCAATCAGGATGTTTTGCACATCTTCAAGCTGCGGCAGGATTGGCAAGTTTAAAGGGATCGTCATCGCATCGCTCACGTTTTCCATCACCACAACAGTATATCACGGTATTCCCGTGGCTAGTGCATGTTCGCCTTATTTTAACGTGGACGGTGGGCGCTCCAGATCGAAGCGGTCGCGGGTGCGGGTGTAGCCGCTGCCCGCCATGCGCCCCACCACGTCATACGCATCAAAGTCAATGTAGCCGCGCTCTGCATTGTAAATCGTATCATCCACCTGCATGTGCACCACCGTGCCGATGACCACATAGCCGCCGCCGGGTTGCTCGCTCACGGGCACAATCTGGTTGAGCGTGCACTCAAAGTGAATCGGGCTTTCTGCCACGCGGGGTGCTGCTACCACCTGTGACGGCGCGGTGGTTAGCCCCGCCTGTGCGAACTCATCCACATCCGGTTGCACCTCCTGCGCGGTGATGTTCATGGCGGCGGCGGTTGCCTCGGTGACGAAGTTAATCACAAACTCGCCCGTGCGCTGCACATTGGTGAGCGTGTCCTTGGGGTGGGGGGTGTCTCGGTAGCCCGGGCAGAACAGCACCGACGGCGGATAGGAGCAAATGGCGTTGAAGAAGCTGTAGGGCGCGAGGTTGGGGGTGCCGTCCGCGCCGAGTGTGCTCACCCAGGCGATGGGGCGGGGCGTTACAGCGGCATAGAGCATCTTCTGCACGTCGCGGATGCGGGCGGGGAAGTATTGTGTAGGAAGTTCCATATTGACAGCTATATTGGAGGGCTGT
>CAYVGI010000207.1:0-6037 GCA_964451095.1 uncultured Anaerolineaceae bacterium | reverse complement strand
TGAGGCGTGTCTCGTTTTTGGCAACTAGCAATCAGGGTGTGCTTGGTGTGAAAGAATAAACAGTCCGCTGGCAAAGCAGGGCAAACGCATGAAATGGATTTTTAGTCGCATAACGGGTCATGTGGTGTCACTAGGGACGTATCAAACTACGTCCCTACACCTTAGGCGGCCCTTATAACCTTTTCTAATCTAAGAAAAGGGTTTGATGCGATCACCCTGGCTGGCAAAGCCGTTAGGCACAGCGCACCACACCAAATGCAGTATAATGTGTCTTGTCAGTTGTGTGAGTAAAGGCTGCAAACCCTTGATTCATGTTGAACGCGCCTCTATGGACGACCTGCCCCACATCTGGGAGATCAGCGAGGTGGTATATATGCACGGAGACGACCGCGCCCGCTTGCTGGACGCGGTGGAAAAGCGCAGTGCCTATGTTGCTAAGGAAGGATTTACTGTGCTAGGTTACGCGGTTCGGGAGGCGACATTTTTTGGCTTCCCACTGCTGGCAGACATCTGCACCCACCCCAACTATCGCCGTCAGGGGGTGGCGCGGGCGCTCATCGCCTACCTGGAAAAAACCAACCCGGCAGATAGGCTGTTTGCCAGTGTGCCCGCCAGCAATGAAGTCGCCAAGTACATGCTGCAAAACCTGAACTATCGGCGCAGCGGCATGATTTACAACCTGAACCCCGCCGGGGAGACAACCATTATCTTCGTGCACATCCTGACGGAGTACTAAGCGCTACGGCGCGGGCTGGTCGTAATCCTCACCAGCAGGACCGATGAAGCGCCCCAGGTGGTCGCCCTCCGCCAGCCAGCCCTCCGCAGCGACGTTGCCTCCGAACACACGCACCCGCCGCCAGTTCACACCCTGGTTGCAAAACGCCTCGCTCAGGATTTCTAGCTGGATGCCGCTGGGCAGTTGGTAGATGACGGTGCTGCTGGTGTTCGGGTCGGTGCGGAGGTTTTTAAGCGGCTCCCCAGCGAAGCGCAGCCGCCCGATAGCGCCCACCCGCAGCGGCGCAGGCGGTCCGCACGGGATGCTGTTGGGGTCGCCAACGGCGTCTGGCACGGGGTCGATGACCGGGTTTTCGATGAACTCGCTGGGTGTGCCCTCCACAATCCAGCCCCGGTACAGCACACCCAGCACCCGAATATCTACCAGCCACCAGTTAAAGCCCTCCACACACGCGGGTCCATCCACGACGAGGGCGCTGCTATCGGGCAGGGCGGTTGTAATCACGGTGCCCTGTAGCGTGGGGGCGCTGCGCACCTTCACCCCGTCAAACGTGGCGATTGCCTGCCCGCGCACCAGATCGAGTGGCACCGGGCAGGGCTTGGGCGGGATGCCGCGCGGCGGGAACACAAACTGACGCTCCGGCAGCCCTTCTGCCACCCAGCCGAGGAACGTTGGTTCCTCGAAGATGCGCTCTACCTGCCACCAGTTGAAGCCGCTGCTGCACACCGGTCCGCCGACGACACGCGCTGCGATACGGTCTGGCGAGTAGGAGACGATACCCGCGTTGATGTTCGGAGTCGCACGGATGTACACACCGCCCAAAATCGTAACGAGGTCACCCTCTTCAATGAGCAGCGGCGGCACACAGCCGTTGGGCAAGCGCCCATCCGGTGTGGGTGTGATGTCCTGCGCGTGCGCGGGCACACACAAGATCACAAGTAAGCTAACTAGCGTGCAGGCGAATAGGCTGGTTAATGTCGTGCGGCGCATCGGTGCCCCCCTTGGCGTGCAACATCACTGCCCACAGGATAGCACACTTCGCCCGTTTGCGGTGTGGGACTAACCGCCTGGTGGGTGTATTTCACTTCAGTGCGTTTAGCCCTCATCCCCCTAGCCCCCTTCTCCCGACCGCCGCTACGCGGCTAGGAGAAGGGGGAACATACCGCTTCGGTGGTGATTTTAGCCCGTCTCCTAGTGCCGCAGGCACGTGTGGGGGAGGGGATGGGGTGAGGCCAAAAGGCGTTGCACCAACTTGAAATAGACCCAACCGCCTGTCATCGGCGTGGGAGCGTGACAGGCACGGCGTAGCCGTCGCCGCCAGCGGGTAACGTCAGGCGTGCCCCGGTCTGGAAGTCGTACAGCCCCACTGCTAGCGTGTAATCGCCGGGGGACACATCTCCCGGCAGGGT
The DNA here is from genome assembly GCA_964451095.1 of uncultured Anaerolineaceae bacterium. Classification (GTDB taxonomy): domain Bacteria; phylum Chloroflexota; class Anaerolineae; order Aggregatilineales; family Phototrophicaceae; genus DAOTTY01. The sequence goes on along the minus strand of CAYVGI010000207.1, from coordinate 3,892 downwards.
GATGCGTGCCTGCGTGCCCAACAGCATCTCGTCGGCATCCGTCCAAGTGACGGGCAGCCGTTTATCGGACGCGGGCGCACCGTCAAATTGCGCGATGGGCTGCGTTTCGCCCGCTGGCAGCAGGTGCACAAACATTGAGTAGTTCGTGGGCGGGGTGGCATCCGCCTGCCAGAACGGGCGCAGTGTAATCGTGTCATCGGCTTGCTCCAGGTCGTAGCCTACCAGCCGGATGTGCTCACCGAAGCGCACATCGGTTTGTACCTGTGGCGGCAGCAGCCGATAGAAATACGTGGTCACGTTGTGTATCTCCGCTGGCGGGATGGTCTTGAGCAGAAACAGCTCGTCTAGCCACGGTTCCATCTCCGGCGCGATGAACTTGTTTTCCATGTCGTCGTCCGTGGCGGCAAAGTAGGTAATGCCCTCATCCCAAAACGACTGAGGGGTGCGCCCGGCGGGGTTTTCGTCGTGCACCCACGCGAACGTCGTAGGGCGATTGTAGCCCACCCACGGGCGGTTCCATGCTTTGGTTAAAAAGCTGCCCGCCGACGTAATGATCTTGCCTTCGGGGTTCGGAATGCTGCTGTCCGACCAATCCCACACGCGAACGTAGGTGTTCTCCTGGCGATATTCGCGGGCAAGCGCAACATTGGTAATGACGGCGGGGGCGGTGATGATGGCGAACAGTACGCCTAGCAACGCCGCACGTCGGAGCGAGATTGATCTCGCCACACTGTTGACCTGCCCCTGCTGGCGGGGGAAGGAACGGGGATGGGAGTACAACGCCGCACCCACCTGCGCGATGCACGCGCCAAAGATCAGCAGCAGTGCCTGGGCAGCAGGCAGCGTATACCGCACCCGGTACCAGCCTTCGTGCCAGTCGCGCAGCACATCCACGCTGGAGGTGAGCAGCAGGCAGCCCAGCGCATAGGGCAGCAGCACCAACAGCCAAGCCGCGTTCACAGTGGGCAACCCGCGCCGCCGACTCATCACCCAGGCAGCGATGCCCGCCAGCAGCACCACCCCAAACAGAATCGCGCCTGTTGTCTCTTGCAGGGTGTACAGCAGGTTATCGCCGTTACGCCGCAGCGACAGCATATTGGCGATGCCCTCCACGTAGAACATCTCCGCCTCGCGGTTTTCTAGCCCCAGCGCACCATGCCCCCACACCAGCCACCCCGCCGTCGCCGCACTGATAACCCCCATCGTGCCAATCCAGGGCAGGGCACGCCACCGCCGCCGATAGACCAGCACCGCCGCCGCACATGCGGGCAGCCACAGCGCATACACCAGCACATACTTGGTGTAGATGGCGAGGATCACCGCGACGAGAGAGGCAACTGTCGCCCATGCGCTGTCGGTTTGGATGGCATATACAGTGAAGAACAGCGCCGCCGCCGTCATCGGGAAAATCAGCGGGTCCATGAGCGCGAGGTTGCCCGTGCCCACAATGCGCGGACCCACCGCCCACACCAGCGCGGCAAAGAACCCGGTCGCTGCCGCGCCGACCGTGCCGAGCCTGCGCCCTAACAGCCATCCGGTCAGGGCGAGGAACACCGTTGTGCCCACATTCAGCGCGGCGGAAAACGCCCGCAGCGCCCGGATGTAGTCTGGTGGGAAGGGGAACTGCACAAAGCGCTCGACAAGGCGCTGCGACCCCACGCCGACCCACACCTGCACGGGGGGGAAGCCCGCCGTCCACTCGATAGTGCCGTACTGGTCGCCCAGCGGGGCATCTGGGCGGACTTGATACGCGTGGATAAACCGGAATGTCTCATCAACGTGTTCCAGCACGGGCAGGTGGCGTTCGTAGGTGATGAGGCGCAGGGCAATAGCGAGTACCAGCACCAGCGCGAACGCGGCGGCAATGATCACACGCTGCGCCGTGATGGGGGTGTTATGGGGGACGGGCATGGCACGCCATGCCCCTACTGTGTCTAATTGGCGTGCGTCTGTCATGGATGTGCCCTAAAAACGTTCGTCTTGTGCGTCCAATGCCACCCGCGCCACGCGCCGCCCAATCTCTACGGCGAAGTTGGTGCCCCGGTCGTAGGGGTAGACCTGACTCATGCTTGCCCAGTACAGCCCCGGCACAGGCGTTTTCAGGTCAGGGATTTTCTCGCTGTGGTACACGCCGGGCACGGGCTGCGCGTACGGTGCCCGGAACACCCACGTCTTGCGTATCCAGTCTGGGGAATAGCCCGCGTTGAACTGGGGCAGCACGGCAGTAAAGCGCTCAATTAGCGCCTGCTCGCTCATCGTGAAGTAGTCGTGCTCCGGTGGCACGTAGTCACCCATGTACACCAGATGATCGCCGCCGAAGTGCTCCGACGGCAGGAAGTTCGTGTGCTCTACCAATGCCAGGAACGGGAACCGCGACTTGGTTTTGTCTGGCGTGTCCGCAGGCAGGTTCAGCCAATAAGTGTCGTCGGTCATAAGCTGCTGCTTCAGCGCGGCGATCACCACCACCGCCCCGATGCTCTCCAGCGCGGCAACCCGGTCGCCGTAGGCGGTGTCGTGCAAGCGCGGTGCCAGCTTGAGCAGCAGCCTGGGTGATGTGGTGCTGATGACCCGGTCGAACGACGTGACCTGTCCGCCCGCTTGCAGTGTTGGGTTCAGGTCGCTGTCTACGCCAATGTGCTCGATGGGCGTGTTCAGGTGCAGGGCACCGCCCTGCCGCGACAGTTCTGCGGCGAAGTCGTTCATAAACTGCTGGAAGCCGCCCTGGTATGTGCCCAGCTTGACGGAGCGGGTGAAGATGCGTGCCCACATCCACGCCATGTTCACATCCTGATAACGTGCCCCGAACTTGCCAATCAGCAGCGGCTGGAAAAACATCTCGTATGCTGCCTTGCCCATGTACAACCGCAGCCACTCGTGTGCGGTGTACTGTTCCATCCACTGCCCGCCGCGCACGGCAAACTTGAGGAACGCGCCCGCCGCCCCCATGCGGAAGATGTCAACGGGCGAGAGCGGCAGCCCAAAAATCGAGGCGTTCATCTCACTCTGGTAGATCTCGCCGTCGACCCAGTAGCTCGTCTTCGGGCGCGGGAAGATCACCCGGTCGCGCAAGCCGAGTTCATCTGCGAGGCGCAGCAGGTGGGCATCGGTCGTGAACCAGTGATGGTAGAACTTTTCCATCCACCAGTCCCAGCCGTCGTCCTTAAAGCCCGCCGCCAGCCCGCCGGGTAGCTCGCCCGCCTCGAACACATGCACCTCGTGCCCGGCGCTTACGCAGTCCCATGCCGCGGACATGCCCGCCACGCCCGCACCGATAATGCCTATTTTCATCAGGTGATTGCCCCTGTTTGGTTGCATCCGTTTCGTGTGGGAACCCAGTGTTGTTTTGGTCGGGCGATGGGTGCATCGCCCTTGCAGGTGATTTCGACTTTGCGTTCCCGTGCATCAAGCGTGCGCTATGATAGCACTGGGTATAGGCAGTGTCATGCTAAAATGGCAACGGACTTGGACAAACGGAGGCAGGGCGATGCCTGCTCTGGACAGAAATCATGATGCGGTTGTGCGTGCTCTTGCCAAGGCAGGATGGACGATCGTTGGTGAGTAGTATTCAATCGCTGTAGGACACTCTGGAGACGATATTCGTCGCCTGGTCATTGATATTGCGGCGGAATCACAAACTAAACAAATTGTCCTAATTGAGGTCAAATCGCTCGAACCCTCACCCGTTCACCAGTTCATGATGCTGGTAGGGCAATATGTAACGTATAAGTCTGCTCTCGATTATCTCGACAGTGACATACCGCTCTATGTGGCAATTTCTGAATTAGATTATGAAACGATGGTTTTGCACCCGTTGGGGCAGCACATCTTACACCACACCTTGAACTCGACTTTATCCATTTGGTAGACAAGACAAGGTGGACAAGCTAAGCTG
>CAYVGI010000206.1:0-6097 GCA_964451095.1 uncultured Anaerolineaceae bacterium | reverse complement strand
TTCGCCATTGAGGGCATTGCTTTCTACGAGCGCTGGCGCGAAGAGCACGGTACGGAACGCCCATCCCGTGAGGAAGTTGCGGAGGCATTAGCCGGGCACCTGTGCCGCTGTGGTGCCTACGCTGGCATCTACGACGCGATGCAAGCAGCATGTGCTGGCGAATTCGACGGTGAGGCTTACACCCCGCAGCGTGTGGACGCACTCGAAAAAGTCACCGGTGCTGCGGTATACACCACAGACATTCACCTGGAAGGGCAGCTTGTCGGCAAGATTTTGCGCTCGCCGCACCCCCACGCCCGCATCAAGAGCGTTGACCTGTCCGCAGCAGAAGCTATGGAAGGTGTCGAGGTTGCTGCCGCCCTGCCGCTTCGTAACTTGGTCGTGCGTTATGTCGGTCAGCCCTTCGCGGCAGTCGCTGCGGTAGATGAAGCAACCGCAGACGCAGCGCTAAAAGCAATCAAGGTAGAGTACGAAATTCTGCCACACGCAATTGGCATTGATGCTGCCCTGGCAGACGATGCGCCGGACATCTGGGGTAGCCAGCGCCGTAACGCACCGACTGCCGCTGAAGGTCCGACCCTACCCGGCTCCTGGGACAAGAACCTGCGCACGGGTCGTATGAACATGGGTGGTTTGAACCCGGGTCGTGCTCGCAAAATTGTGAACAACCTGAAAGAACAGGGCAAGCCTGTCTTCGAGCAGACCTATGTCAACGGTATGCAGAGCCACACCTCGTTGGAACCGCACTGCGCGGTGGCACACTGGGATGAAAACGATCATCTGACGGTTTATGCCTCCACACAGTCGCTTAGTGAGATGCGCCACTTCATCGCAGACCGCTTCGAAATTCCTGATGAGAATGTGACGGTGATTGCACATCACATCGGTGGTGGTTTCGGTTCTAAGCTCTCCTTGTACAACGAAATGATTGCTGCTATTGGTCTTTCCCAACGCTGCAACAAGCCGGTTTCCATCATCCCAACCCGTCCAGAAGAAATGAACTACACGGGTATGCGTCCGGGTGGACGCGTCGAGATCACCCTGGGTATGGATGAAGGCTACAACCTGGAAGCCATGATTGTCCACGCCTACAGCAACAGCGGCGTTGCCATCAGCAACGTGACCGCGATGCTGGGTACTATGGGCTACGACGGCGGTGCACGCGACCTTCAGGACTACGATGTCGTGACCAACCACGCACCGGGTACACCGTTCCGTGGACCCGGTGGACCGGGTATCTTGTGGTCATTAGAGCAGTCGATTGACCAGATTGCGCACGACTACAACATTGACCCGCTTGAACTGCGTCGTAAGTGGACAGAAGCAGATGAGAAGCAGCTACGTGGGCTGTATGACTGGGTAGATGCCCACGAAACATGGAAGAACCGCCCGAAGACTGGCTCCGAAACGGGTCGCTTCCGCCGGGGTGTTGGCATTTCCTTCGGTCACTGGCTCAACAACTATGACCCGGAAACAATTATCCGCATTTCTACATCCGCAGATGGTTTGCGTGTCGCTACCGCAACACAGGACATCGGCAATGGTGTACGCACCACCCTTGCACACAAGGCAGGCGAGGTGTTTGGTATTGCGCCGACGGACGTTCAGGTTGATGTTGGTCACACTGACTACCCGCACGGACCTTCCGCGAGCGGCAGCCGCACCACCGCTTCCATCGTCGCACCAACACAAGAGGCGGCAAAGCTGATGCGGGATCGTCTGTTCGGTGTTGCTGCGGAAGCACTCAACCTAGAGGGCGCAACCGCCGACGAAAAGGGCATTCACCACAATGCCGGTCTCATCCCGTGGCAAGAGGTAATGCAGAAGGTGCCTGTTCAGGTTGTGGATGTGAAGCGCGGAGCCAATCCTCAACTTGCGCAGAAGGTGGGTGCCTTCATCATGGGGCGCATGGACATGGACTTGATGATCGGCTTCGGTCACTCCCACGCAGCGATTATTGCCGAGGTTGAGGTAGACACCCTACTCGGTAAGACAATCGTCAAGCATGTGTGGCACCAGATGGATGTTGGGCACGTTTACATGCCAGAAATGGCACGCAGCGCGACCTATGGCGGCATCATTCAGGGCATCGGCTATGCGCTGTACGAAGAAAAGATTTTGGACGCGCCACAGGGCAAACCGCTAACGACCAACTTGCAGGACTACCGTATCCCGGCTATCGGTGACATCCCCGAGATGACGGTTGACTTCCAGGACAGCATCATCGAGAGCGCGAAGGGCGGCGGCATCGGCTTGAGCGAGCTGTGCACGATTCCGGTAGCGGCAGCAGTTGCCAACGCGGTCTTTAACGCAACGGGGGTTCGCTGTGTGGAAAACCCGATTAAACCGGAACGCCTTGTGATGGCAATGAATGGGAATGGAGCACACGCATGAGCGACGTAATAATGGCAACAACGCTGGAACAAGCACGCAACGCCGAGGGTGAAGTTCTGGCGGCAGGCACAGACATCATGGACCGCCGCCGCCACCACGTGAGCACGGGCAACGTCATAGACATCACGCAAATCGGCGGTTTGGGCGAGATCGAAGCGTACGAAGACGGCTACCGCATCGGTTCACAGGTCAGCATTGACGGAACCTCCCGCCATCAGGCGATGATCGACAACTACCCGGGCTTGGCGATTGCATGTGGTGCGCTGGCTACCCCGCAAATCCGCTGGATGGGCACCATGGGCGGCGTGCTGCTGCAAACGTCACGCTGCTGGTACTTCCGCAATGACGCGTTTAGCTGCTACAAGAAGGGCGGCGACTCCTGCCCATCCCGTGAGGGCGACCACCGCTTCGGCGTGGTGTTCGATACCAGCCCGTGTGTGTTCCCGCACCCGTCCACGGTGGGCATGGTGCTGATGAACTACGACGCTAAGGTGGAGATCAACAACGACCGCATCATGACGATGCAGGAACTGTATGGCGACGGCACGGATGGCACCCGCGAGCATCAGCTTGCCCCGGATGACATCCTTACCCACATCATCCTGCCTGCCCCGGTGGCGGACGAGCGTTCTGGCTACTTCCGCAGCATCAGCCGCGCCCGTGCAGAGTGGGCGCTGGTCGAAGTCAACGTTCGTATGGTTATTGATGAAGCAAGCAACGAGATCACGTTTGCACGGGTTGCCATGGGCGGTGTTGCGCCGGTACCGATGCTGCTGCCGAAGGTTGACGCGTACTTGGTTGGGAAGCCCGCTACCGAAGAAACGTTTGCGGCGGCGGCAGAAATCGCTACCGAGGGCGCGAATCCGCTGCCGCAGACGGGGTACAAGGTCAAGCTGATCTACGGCACGGTGCTGGATACGCTGGATCGTGCCCTTAACCGTGTGTGGGGTGGTGAGGGCTAAGTTGTAGCTGATAGCATTACCGAAGATTTCGGTGTGGTGACTGTGTTCTGCTAAATAGGCAGGGCATGGTCACTATTTGATTCTTCACACAAATTAACTTGAGGTATACATGCAAGATATTCTGGAAACCGTTGGCACCTGGTCTCGTGCTAACGAACAGGTTGGCATAGCCACTGTTACATCAACTTGGGGGTCTGCACCACGGCGTGCGGGTGCCAAGATGGCGTTTAGGGCGGACTACGCTATGATTGGTTCCGTCAGCAATGGATGCATCGAGGGCGCTGTCATGGAGGAGGGATTTCTCTCGTTTAAGGCAGGCAGAGGGCATCTGCTGGACTATGGTCTGACTGACGACGATGTGATGGCAGTTGGGTTAAGCTGTGGCGGGCAGATCCGTGTGTTTGTAGAGCCACTGGACACCCAATGGTGGGCATGCCTGGAGCCGATGATTCGTGCGAACGATATTGCCTATACTGTCACGGCAATTGAGGGTACCATGATTGGTGAAAAAGTGCTGTTCGATGGCAGCATGACACCGATCTACCAGACTGCGAACGTCTCACCTGAGATGGTAGTCGATTGGTCGCGCCGGGCCTCAGGACTTACGGAATCACAAGAAATTCAGACATCAGACCATGTGATTTTTGTCGATGCCCACATGCCACCACCGCATCTGGTTATTATCGGCGGGGCACATGTTGCCATGCCATTGCATACGATGGCAAAGTTACTCGGTTTCCGTGTCACACTTGTGGACCCACGCCCCGCTTTTGCGTCAACCGAGCGCTTTCCACAAGTAGACAAGATCATGCACCAATACCCTGATGATGCCTTACCTGCGCTCAGGTTTAATCAGCGCACGTACATGGCAGTACTGGCACATGATCCCAAAATTGACGACCCGGCACTGCTCACCGCGTTGGAAACGGACATTCCGTACATTGGTGTGATGAGCAGCAAGCGAGCGCACAAAGATCGCATGGCGCGATTGCGCGAAAAAGGTGTGTCTGACGAACAATTGGCACGACTACGTACACCTATCGGTCTGCCGATTGGTTCGAAAACACCGGAAGAAATTGCGCTTAGCATCATTGCCGAGATCGTTGCACAAAAGAACAAGACCTGACGCACTAGCCGAGCCATAATATTGAGTGGATCGGTCATGTAGTGTTGGGTCGATACCTCAAGAGTTGTGAATATGGCAGGCAAAGAACAAGATAAGTACATTCTGGAAGGTTTTTGGCAGCTACCGTTAGAACTATTTGAACTATCAGAACAAGACATTTTACAACGCGCCGAACTTCCACTCGATCTATTCCAACAGCCATCGCCTATGGTAACTGGACATGAGTTTTACCGCATAGTCATTGCCATTGACGAACTGAAAGCTGACGACCCCACATTTATGCTGCGTTATATGCAGACAATGACGCTGGATGCCTTCAGACCGGTCACGTTTGCATGCCTGTGTAGCCCGAACCTAAACACGGCAGCAAGACGCATCGCGAAGTACCAGCCGATTGTTGGTCCTGCCAGGCTCACCGTAAACAGAACCACGGACACCACTGGCATTACGATCGGTCAACAGAATGGGTATCCACCTTTACCGCGCATTTTAGTGCTATATAACTTGCTATATTTGATTAAGGTGGCACGGACTGCCACGCGGCAGCACATTATTCCTGTCTCAATCTCTGTAACGGTCGATATACCAGCAATTGAGGAATACGAGGCATATTTTGGCGTTCCAGTACAGAAAGAGGATCACAACAGCATTGTGTTCTCTGCCGAAGACGCACAGAGTCCCTTTCTCTCCCCGAACCCGGCATTATGGTCAGTCTTAGAGCCAGAGCTGAAGAAGCGGATGGCGGAGGCTAAAACCGTAGATCAGACTAGCACACAGGTGCGTGCCTGCCTGAACGAAATGCTGGCGAGCGGACAAATCTCAATTGATGAGGTCGCCGCAAGGCTGTCAATGAGCCCCAGGACACTTCAGCGTCGCCTGAGCGATGAGGGAACGAGCTTCCAGCGAATATTGAACCAATTACGTCAGGAAATGGCACACCACTATCTCCTCAAGTCGGACTACACCAGCCAACAAATTGCGTTTCTGTTGGGGTATGAAGAAACACGGTCTTTCTTCCGTGCATTTCGTGCATGGACGGGGCAGACGCCTGAGTCTATTCGGTCCTCGAACAACCGCGAAACCTGATTGACAACGGGTTGCCGTTGTGCGCAGTACGTTGGGTATCTTGCGTAGTGTGCAGTTAGGCAGCTCCGATATAAAGAGGCAGTCGATTTGCACCGGAAAATCCTGGCATTTTGCGAGCATTATTCGGAAAATTCGGCGCGAATTCGATTATCTACGGAGTTTCCAATCACAGTGATTCGCTACGCAATTCCGTATCGGGTTAGGTCCAGGTTCAAAACACGTGACAACCAGATAAATGATGCTACTGCTCTTGCCGCCAGCAGTGAGTCGGCATCCCTACTATGTGCAGTCGTATTCCTGAAGTCCTGCCAATCCTTAAGGTATCTTTCCCCTTGTTCACTGAGGTCAGCGGAAAATGCACCTTTGTTTGCTTCGATGACCTGCCAGTAATGACTGGGCTTTGCGAAATCCCAGCGTTCATCCAACGCAAGATTTGAATAGTCTGCTGATAGTTTGTTGCGTGCGCGATCTCGCTCCGCACATTCCGCAGCTAGAATTTGAAATTTGAGGATTTATAACGGGTCAGAGA
>CAYVGI010000205.1:0-6429 GCA_964451095.1 uncultured Anaerolineaceae bacterium | reverse complement strand
CGCGGAGAACTTACCGACGCTCAAGAATTTCTGGATTCCCACCTCAATCTGTAGTAAATCCCCACATCTGCAAAAACTATATATCCGAAGGTCACTTTTTGTGGCTTTTCACGGCTACAACATTCCGGAGTTACGCTGGAAATTGGAAACTTTGTTGTTGTCTTTTTCCGGTGTTAGTATGGAATTGAACGATTCAATATTCCAGCAGATTACAAAACCAAAACACCGGAACCCAATTTTACTCGGAATTCCGGTGTTAGTGTGGATTTTTAGAAACTTGTTTTTTACTTTTTTCGGTGTTACGGTGAATACATATTCCGTTCCGGAGTTACATTGAAACTCACAATAGTGAATTGATGCAGTGGATTGGGCGGGAGACGGGGCTCGAACCCGCAACCTTCTGAACCACAATCAGACGCTCCACCATTGAGCTACACCCGCCGTGATGTGCCAAAAGTATAGCATGGCGGCGGGGCGTGTCTAGCCCAAGTTTGCCTTGTGCGCCGCCAGCACCACTACCACGCTGCGCGGGCACTGTTCTTGCATCACCTCTACACGAAACCCCGCATCCGTAAATGCCTGCGTGAATGGGTCGAACCCGCCGCCGCGCTGCCCGGTGATGTCGTACAACCATTCCAGCGCGTCATCTGCCACCGTCCCGCCGGCCAGTACACCACTCGGCACCACAACCAGCCTGCCGCCGGGTTGCAGCACGCGGTAGATCTCGCGCACCGTCGTCTGCTCGATGATAAATGGCGTGGGGAATGTGCACACCACCGCCGGGAACGCGCCATCACCAAACGGGAGCGCCTGTGCGTATCCCCGTGCAAGCCGGGCAGGTACGCCCTGCCGCGTGAGCTTCGCCCGTGCAATCCGCCCCATGCGCGGCGACAGATCATAGCCGACGGTACGGTATCCAGCGGCGTACAGGTCAATTTGCAGGTCACCCGTGCCGTGTGCCAGCTCCAGTATGGGGGCGCCTGTGGGCGCGGGCAGGTGCTTGATCGCCGTGCGCTGCCAGCAGCGCCATGCGCCCAGCGAAACGACTTTGCTCACCGTGTCGTACGTGAAGGCAAGCTCGTTGTACAAAAGCCGGAACCCGAACCGCACCAGGTTCCACCAAGCCCGCTCCAGGCTTTGCACCTAATCTACCTCCAGCGCCGCCAGAATCGTGTCCGGCGCGTCTGTGATGATGCCGTTCACGCCCAGGTCACGCAGGCGCATCGCCTCTGCGGTGTCGTTCACCGTCCACACATTGACGAGCTTGCCCGCGCGTTTTGCTTTCGCCATGTAGCGCTCGTTCACCTGCTTGTGGTTGGGGTGCTCCGCCACGTACTTCGTGCCGATCATCACCAGCGGGTAGAAGAACGGCAGGTCATGGTCTTGCAGCAACCCCAACGGAATATCCGTGGCGGCGCGGCGCATCTGCCGGATAACAAACGGATTGAACGACGACACGATCACGCGGTCGGTCATGCCGTGCTTACGGATTGCCTCAACGACGTGATGCACGATGCGCGCGTTGTTCATCTCAATGGATTTGATCTCCACGTTGACGTAAAGCCGCTGCCCCACAGCGTCGAACACCTCGTCCAGTTTGGGGATGCGCTGCCCCGCGTACCGTGCATCGAACCAACTGCCCGCGTCTAAGTCCTTAAGCTCCGCCAGGGTCATGCTGCCCACGCGCCCCTCACCGTCCGTGGTGCCGTCCACCTCAAAGTCGTGCACCACCACGGGCACATCATCCTGTGAGAGCCACACGTCTAGTTCGATGCCATCGGCACCCTGTTCTAGCGCAAGCTGGAACGCCGCCAGGGTGTTCATCGGGGCATACGCCATCGCGCCCCGGTGTGCGAACACGAGGGGGCGGGGACTGTCGTACATCACTTTGAGGTTATCTTGCATCGGCGGCTAGGATTTGCTCAGTGTGCGCCGTGCGATCTGGATGTCGTTGCCTTGCACGCGCACATCAAACTGGATGACGGGCATGATGGCGGGCGGGTCAAGTGCTTCACCCGTCTTGAAGTCAAAGCGGGAGCCGTGCTTAGGGCATTTGATGGTGCACGCCTGCAAGTTGATCTCACCGTCGCTCAGGTTCACGTCCGCGTGGGAGCAGCGGTCTTCGATGGCGTAGTATTCGCCGTCTACGTAGAATAACAACACCCACATGCGTCCGTACTCAACCACGAGCACCTCGCCTGCGCTGATGTCATCTGTTGTGGCAACAGTCTGGAAGTCTGTCATGGTATTCCCTCTTTTTGGTTAGGAGGGGGCGCGTGAGTGAACGCACCCCCGCAGCGCTTAGCTCAAGATTTTCGCCTCGACCGATTCTTCCAGGCGGGCGACCACACGCTCAAACGGCACACGTTGCAGCAGTTCATCGAAGAAACCACGGATAAGCATCAGTTCCGCCTGGTTGCGCGGGATACCACGGCTCATCAGGTAATGGACAGGTTCTTCTTCCAGCGAGCCGAATGTCGCCGCGTGGGAGCACGCCACGTCGTCTGCCTCGATTTCCAGCCCTGGGATGCCATCCATGCGGACAGTGTCGCTCAAGATGAGGTTGCGGCTTGCCTGGAACCCGTCGATCTTCTGCATTTGCGGCAGCGACTTAATCATGCCCTGCCAAACTGTGCGGGCAATATCCTTACCGGCACCCTTAAACAACAGGTCAGATGTAGTCAGCGGTGCGTTGTGGTTCTGCTGCGTGTCCAGGTCAAACATCTGGTCATCATCGGCAAAAAAGAAGCCGGAAACGCGCCCGTTAGCGCCCTTGCCGTCAAGCTCTAGCTCGATGAAGTCCTTGCTGAACTGCGTGCCGAACAGACCGATAACCCAGTCCAGGTTACCGTCTCGCTCCACACGGGCACGCTGGTGGCAGAACTCATACGTCTGGCGGTTCCAGTCTTGCAGCGCCACGTAGCGCAGGTTTGCCGCAGCACCGACGAGTAGTTCGGTCGCGCCGATGTACGCGGACTGCTGCTGCCCCGGTGCAGACTTGTAATCGACGATGACGGTCGCCTGGGCGTTTTCGCCTACCACAACCAGCGAGTGCCCCATCTGCGCCCCGTCCTGCGTGTTATATACCACAATGTGCATGGGTGTCTCCGCAACGACGCTGCGCGGGATGTGCACAAACCAGCCGAAGTTCCACAGCGAGGCGTGCAGCGAGGCGAACTTGCCATCCGTCGGCGGCACTGCCTTGGTCATCAGGTTTTCTTGGACGAGTTCGGGATGTTCGCTGGCGGCAGCACGAAGTTCCTTGAAGATAACACCCTTGTCCGTCAGTTCCTGCGGGACGTCGTGCTCGACGAGCTTGCCGTCCACGAAGACCATGAGCGCACCCCTGTCCTCGCCCACGAGCGGTTCAAGGTTTTCTGCTGGCACAGCGCTAATGTCTGCGCCGTTAGCGTCTACTGCCTTGCTTGCTTGTTCCCACTTGATGTGGCTGTAATCGGTGCGGCGCCATGCCTCATCGTTGATCGTCGGCATCGGCGTGCTTTCGTAGGTATTCCAGGCGGCGAGGCGGGTGTCTGCCAGCCATTGGGGTTCATTGTTGTTCTGGATAAGCGCTTCAACGTCGGCACGGGTATAGGTCGGCGCTGCCACACGTTCGGCGCGTCGTTTGACGACTACCACGGTCGTTTCTCCTTAGGGGTTGCTATTCGGCGTATGCGTGCAGGGGTGCGGGGGCGTTGCACATGCAACGCCCCTGCTGAGGATTGGTCAAATATGTGTTTAACCGATGGAGCCTTCAAGCTGAATCTGGATGAGGCGGTTCATTTCCATCGCGTATTCCATCGGCAGTTCCTTCACCAGCGGCTCCAAAAAGCCGTTGACGATCAACGCGTTTGCCTCGTCCTCGCTCAGTCCTCGGCTCATCGCGTAGAACAACTGCTCCTCACCAACCTTGCTCACGGATGCCTCGTGCCCCATCGTGACATTCTTGGCGTCGATCTCGATGTAGGGGTACGTGTCGGAGCGGCTGTGGTCGTCCAGCAGCAGCGCGTCGCACACCACGTTGCTCTTGCAGTTGTCCGCGCCGTCCACGATCTTCAGCAGACCACGGTAGCTGCCGCGTCCGCCGTCCTTGCTGATGGACTTGGAGATGATCTGGCTAGTGGTGTTCGGTGCTAGGTGCGTGATCTTCGCGCCAGCGTCCTGGTGCTGCCCATTGCCTGCAAACGCGATGGAAAGCACCTCACCGTGAGCGCCCTCTTCCATCAGCAGCACTGCCGGGTACTTCATTGTGAGCTTGCTACCCAGGTTGCCGTCCACCCATTCCATGGTGGCGTCCTTGTAGGCGACGGCACGCTTGGTAACGAGGTTGTACACATTGTTCGACCAGTTCTGGATGGTCGTGTAGCGGCAGCGCCCGCCTTCCTTCACGATAATCTCAACGACGGCGCTGTGCAGGCTGTCGCGGCTATACGTGGGAGCGGTGCAACCTTCTACGTAGTGCACGTAGGCACCTTCATCAACGATGATGAGCGTGCGCTCGAACTGACCCATGCTCTCCGTGTTGATGCGGAAGTACGCCTGCAGCGGCATTTCGACCTGCACACCGGGCGGCACATAGATGAAGCTACCACCAGACCATACCGCGGTATTCAATGCGGCGAACTTGTTGTCATCGGACGGGATGACGGTGCTAAAGTATTCCTTCACCAGGTCCGGGTGCTCACGCAGGGCGCTGTCCATGTCCATGAACTGCACACCCTTGTCCTCCAGGTCCTTACGGATGCTGTGATACACCACCTCAGACTCATACTGGGCGCTTACGCCTTGCAGGAACTTCGCCTCTGCCTCCGGGATGCCCAGACGGTCAAACGTTTCCTTAATCTCCGGCGGTACTTCGTCCCAGTTGCGCCCCTGCTTGTCAGACGCACGCACGAAGTAGTGGATGTCAGCGTAGTCAATCTCATCCAGCATACCTCCGCCGCCCCACTGCGGGGTCGGCTTTGCTTCGAAGATGTGGTATGCCTCCACACGCATGTCGGTCATCCACTGTGGCTCGTTCTTCATCTTGCTGATGGTGCGAACCATATCTTCAGTGAGACCCTTCTCACTCTTGAAGTTGTAATTCTCCGGCATGTGGAAGCCATACTGCTCGTCGTAGCCACCACGCACATCGCGCAACTTCGACTCGTCTTCTGTCAGTTCCTTGTTGCTCGGAATATATTCCTGAACCATGTGTGCTTTCCTCTACTGTAGGTTTGTCTTGCTGTACAAAAAATTGCGTTGTTTTTGCCTGATGTCTACTCAGCAACGCCAGCGTACTTGTCACGTACCCAGTCGTAGCCCTCTTTTTCTAGCTTCAGTGCCAAGTCAGGACCGCCGCTCTCTACGATGCGACCCTCGAACATGATGTGAACGTGATCTGGCTTGATGTAGTCGAGGATGCGCTGATAGTGCGTGATGACCAGTACGCCCAGGTCAGGTCCCACGAGCTTGTTCACACCCTCAGCAACGGTGCGCAGCGCGTCAATGTCTAGCCCGCTGTCGGTCTCATCCAGGATGGCAAACTTCGGTTCCAGCACCGCCATCTGCAGTACTTCTGCGCGCTTCTTCTCGCCACCGCTAAAACCTTCGTTCAGGTAGCGCCCGGCGAACTTGTGATCCATGCCCAGGTAGTCCATCTTTTCCTTCATCAGGCGGCGGAACTTGGGGATAGAAATACCCTTGCTCTCCGGGTCTTCTGCCTTCATGCGGGCGTTAATCGCTTGGCGCAGGAAGTTTGCTAGCGTCACACCGGGGATAGACACCGGATATTGGAAGGCGAGGAACATCCCGGCACGGCTGCGCTCATCAGGTTCCATCTCAAGCAAATCTTCGCCCTCAAAGAAGATTTCACCCTCCGTTACCTCATATGCAGGGTTGCCCGCCAGCACGTTCGCCAGCGTAGACTTGCCAGACCCGTTTGGTCCCATCAGGGCGTGAATTTCACCCTGGTTAATCGTCAGGTCAACGCCGTGCAAAATGGGGGTGTCGGGCAGTTCTTCTACGACGGCGTGCAGGTTGCGGATTTCGATTTTCGCGCCCATGCGGGGGAGTTCCTCCTCAGGTGTGTAAGGGGTGTTAAATTTCTTGTGTACCCCAATTCATAAACTGTCGCCAGTATAGCAATCGCTAGGTGGGGTGTCAATATTGATGACGTGAATTAGCAAAATTGACGTTTTACAGCGCTTATGTTACCATTTTGTACGTTTCTTATTGCTTAGCGACAGGTTAAAACCATGACAGAAAATACCCAGGTGAACGAGGCAGGGCTTTACGAGGCACTGCGCAACGTGATGGATCCGGAAATCGGCATGAACATTATCGAGCTCGGGTTGGTTCGCAACGTAGAGATCGGCGACGACAAAGGGCACATCGTTATGATTATGACGACACCGTTTTGCCCCTATGCGCCGCAACTGCTAGAGCAAA
>CAYVGI010000204.1:0-6537 GCA_964451095.1 uncultured Anaerolineaceae bacterium | reverse complement strand
TTGAAAACTGCCTGCCTGAAAGGCAGGGGTTTTAGACCCTATTTACAGACAATCAAGCTCGGTGCACCCGATGTCGTGAAGATGAAGTTGCCGCCACGCTTTCCATGGGATAAGCGACATTCGGAAACGTTTGAAGCGGAAGCCGCAGCTTTTGTCGGGAATGTGCTTAATCTCAACCCGGACGCCTTAATCGTCTCTGAATTAAATGTGTTTACCTGTGAACCGCTCTTGTGGGCAACTGTGCCGTATATCGCCACCTTACACAGCCCCAGTCCAGAGCATACAGTGAATTGGCTCCTGCATCACGGCAAGTGCTGCGATCCTGCGGCGCTCGCAAGCCGTGTCGATATCTTGGTGCAGGTAGGGGCACCCTATCGTGTGACTGAAATCTGCGAACTTGATGGTGCAGAGCCTGGGCTGTTGCAGCGGGTGTTCGTGAACGCCGCAACGCAAGCTTGATTTCGTGTGGCGGATGCAAAAACGCGAACGCCCGTTTTGCGCAACTGCCCGATTCTGCTAGACTGAACCAAAACCCAACAGCACAAGTGAGGTTTCCCCGTCATGTCCAAGAACAAACAACCCAACATGCAGCGCCGCCAACCACACACATTTCGCCAATTTGTAGAGGCAATCATCGAAACGCAGCACTTGCAAATTGCCTCACTCGCGTGGCAGGGCTACCAGGAGGAAGGGCGCGGTTTTGTGCTCGTCACGGTGGAGGGTGACGAGATCGGCGCAGGCTACCACGGCGAGAAAGGGGCATTGTGGCGGGAGACGGAGTTAAAAAGCCAACTGCCGATGCTTGCTGAGTTCATGGAGGATTATGACCCCAAGACAGAGATCGTCGTGTTGGCGAATAACGAGAAAAGCGAGGAGGGAGAGCTGTTCATATTTGGCAGTTTACCGCTGCCGCCCCCACTTGCGCATGAGAAACTGCTGGCAGAATAACGGTGTTGGTTGCACACCGTTGGGCATGTCCGCTACCATCCTATGTGAACATTGTGCCTACACTGTAGTTTAAGGACAACCTCATGGAATTCCCCCGCAGCAGCGGCGTACTATTACACCCGACCTCGCTTCCTGGTCGCTTTGGCATCGGTGACCTAGGTGAGTACGCCTATCGCTTTGTGGACTTTTTACAGCAAGCAGACCAGACGCTGTGGCAGGTGCTGCCCCTCGGACCGACCAGCTTTGGCGACTCGCCGTATCAATCGCCCAGCACATTTGCGGGCAACCCAAACCTGATTAGCCTGGATGTGCTGGTGGGCGACGGCTACCTGACCAATGATGACTTCAATGACCTGCCGAACTTCCCGACGTATCGTGTCGATTTTGGTCCGGCGATTGACTATCATAACCAGAAGCTACGCCTTGCTTTCGAGCGTTTTGCAGAAAAGGCGCCTGCTGATGACAAGAGCGCACTCGATGCCTACTGTACAGACAACGCCGCGTGGCTGGACGACTACGCGCTGTTTATGGCAATTAAAGATCACCATGGTGGGCGGCAGTGGACGGAGTGGGAAGACGATGACCTGATCCGCTACAAGAAAGCCGCGCTGGACAAAGCACGCGAAACCCACGCAGCAGCAGTGCGCTACCATCAGTTCACACAGTGGATGTTCAAGAAGCAGTGGACGGCGCTAAAGGCGTATGCCGCTGATCGTGACATCCGCCTGATGGGTGATATTCCCATCTTCGTTGCGCACGACAGCAGCGATGTGTGGGGCAACCAGCACCTGTACTACCTGAACGAGGACGGTACGCGCAAAGTTGTGGCGGGCGTCCCACCGGATTACTTCAGTGAGACGGGGCAGCGCTGGGGCAACCCGCTTTACCGCTGGGATGTGATGAAAGAGAACGGCTATGCGTGGTGGCTGCGCCGCTTCGAGACGATATTCGAACTGGTAGACCTCGTGCGTGTCGATCACTTCCGGGGCTTTGACGCCTACTGGGAGATCCCGGCAGAGGAAGAAACCGCCGTCAAAGGCGAGTGGGTGCCCGGTCCGGGGGCGCAATTCTTGCAGGCGGTGAAGGACAAGTTCGGGGAACTGCCCATCGTGGCAGAAGACCTGGGTGTGATTACGCCGGAGGTGGAAAAGCTGCGCACAGACTTTGACCTGCCGGGGATGCAGGTGCTCCAATTCGCATTCGACGGCGAGTGCGGCTCCAACACATTTCTGCCGCATCATCACCCGCGCAACACCGTTGTGTATACGGGCACCCACGACAATAACACCACGTTCGGGTGGTGGCACAGCGGGGAAGCACACGACGGCATCCAGAAGTGCGTGGCAACCTACATCAACAAACCGCAGCACGGGGTGATTGACGAAGAAATCCACTGGGAGATGATTCGGCTGGCGAGTAGTTCGGCGGCACACACGTGTGTGGTCCCAATGCAAGATGTGCTGGGCTTCGGCGCGGACACTCGTATGAACACACCCGGCAAAGGTGAGGGCAACTGGAACTGGCGCTTCGGCAAGGAAGAACTGCACAACCCTGCCCGTGATCGGCTCAAGTTCATCACGCGGCTGTTCTCCAGGCACAAGGGCAGTGGCGCACAGCGGGTGAACTACTAACTTTGCTAAGGGGCGTCGCGCTTATCCTGGAACAGCCAGCGCCCCTGCTCCTCACTGTAGACCAGTTCGATGTATGGCTCCTCGTCGTCGAAGGAGCCGCCCGCTTCCATCGTGTAGATCAACTCCGCATACACGACCGCCGTGTTATCGTCCTGCTCGACGAGTTCAATCTCACCGAAGTCAACGCGCTGCACGGTCGTCCACCAACCGGTGTAGCCGTCGTAGTCGTAATTTGGGGCGCAGCAGTTGAACTTCTGCTTGAAATCGTCAGACAGTTGTTCCCAGCTTGCGTCGTAGTTACGCGCAGTGATGTCGCGGTAGTAGTTCACCACAGACTGACGCGGCGATTCCACGAACCCGCCGCTTTGTGAACTGCCACCGCTGTTGCCCGCTGATAGGGGAAGTGGTGTCGGCGTAGCAGCACCATCGCCCGCTGCGGCGGGTGCCCGCGTGCGGATGAAAGGTTGAGTCGGTTCCTCTGTGGCGCTTTCGTCAACGGTGGGCGATGCAAGCGTTGTAACCTGCTCCGGGGCGCTTGGTCTGGCGAGAAGGACAATCAGTGCTACTGCAATTAGCAGGGCACCCCCGCCGATAATAGTAACAGCAGCGCCAAGTACGACCCATGTGCGGTTGCTCATTGTTGTGTTTTCTCCCCAGGTTGATAACGCGCTTGCGAGTATACCATGAGTCTGCTGGGGCTGCGCTTGCGTCACCTGTTGGTGTCTGTCAGGATAGGCGGCGATCATTTCCGATAATCACAAGGACGAATATGCCCCACCCACACTGGACGCACGGCGTCCACCACGATGGTAGCGCGTTGTACGTCTCAAATCCGCTGCCCGCGCTCAAGGAAACCGTGACTGTAAAGCTGCGCGTGCCCGCCGCCGCGCCGATACATACCGCGTTCATCCGCACAGAACCCGACGGCGAGCAGCACTTCACACAGATGACGCTCATGGAGCAGAACGACCTGTGTCAATGGTATGCGGGCAGTTTTGCCATGCACAATCGTCGCATGGGCTATCGTTTTAAGCTGATGACGGACGCTGGGGCGTTTAGCTACAACGCGCAGGGCATCTCTCGCGCCGACGTACCCGACCTGTACGACTTTAAGCTGCTGGCAGACTTTGCTGCACCTGAATGGTTGGCACAGGCGGTCTTCTACCAGATTTTCCCCGATCGTTTCGCTAACGGTGACCCGTCGCTGACGCCACCTGCCGGACGCCCATTTGACCACCCGCCACAGGGAACATTTTTATCCCGCGTGATGGACTGGGATGATGCACCGCTGCCATTTGAGGAGGGGGGCACGGTCGATTTCTTCGGCGGTGATTTGCCGGGCATCCAAAGCAAGCTGGATTACCTGCAAGACCTGGGCATCACTGCGCTGTACCTGAACCCGATTTTCACCAGTCCCACCAACCACCGCTACAACATCAGCGATTTTTACGCGGTAGACCCAACCCTGGGCGGCGATGAGGCGCTGGCAAACTTGAGTGCCGCCCTGCACGAACGTGACATGCGCTATGTGCTGGACATTACGCCGAACCATACCGGGCACACTATGGACTGGTTTGTGAGCACCCAGCAGGACGAAAACGTGGACACTGCCGATTACTTCACGTTTTACGAGCGCCCACACAGCTACGAGAATTGGCTTGGCATCAGCACGCTACCTAAGCTGAACTACGCCAGTGCCAAACTGCGTGATGTGATGTTCCGCCGGGAGGACGCCGTGATGCGCTATTGGCTGCGGGCACCGTTCCACGCGGACGGCTGGCGACTGGATGTGTGGAACATGACCGCTCGCCAGGGCGAGCACGACCATTGGCACGAGGCAGGGCGTGAACTGCGCGACGCGGTGAAGTCGGTCAAACCGGAGGCGTATGTATTCGGTGAGAACTTCTTCGACGGTACGGCAAGCTTGCAGGGTGATGAACTGGACGCCAACATGAACTACCAGGGCTTCAACTTCCCGGTGTGGCGCTGGATTGCCGGGCACGACATCGGCGCGTGGCGTGAGCAACCTGCCCCGTACAGCGACCCCGTGCCCATCCCGGCGGAAGCGGCGGCAGAACAGATGCAAACCTACATGGCAGCGGTGCCGTGGGCAGTCACGCGCATCCAATTCAACCAGCTTAGCAGCCACGATGTGCCGCGCATCCTAAGTGTGGTTAAGAGCAACAAATCGCTGGCGAAGCTGGCGGCGGTGCTGCTGATGACGTTCCCCGGCGTGCCGTGCATCTACTACGGCGATGAGATCGGCATGGAAGGATGGCGCGACCCTGACAACCGCCGCACCATGCCGTGGGACGAATCACTGTGGGACAGCGACATGCGGGCGCACTATCAGCAGCTGATCAAGCTGCGGCGCGAAAACGATGCGCTGGTGTCCGGTGGGTTCCAGTTCCTGCACACGGAGGGCGATGTGTTGACGTACCTGCGTGCGAGTGCTGCGCAGGTACTCATCACTGTTGCGAACCGCGCCGACCAGCAGCATGTGCGGTTAGATGTCACTCGCGGGGGCATACGAGAGGGGAGTGTTTTTAAGGATGTGTTCGCGGGGACTGATGTTGTGGTAGAAAACGGGCACATGCAACTAACCGTACCCGCGCAAGGGGCGTTGGTGCTAACGACGAGCTAGCTGCATCGTCTGGCACCGGGGACGATTAGGAGTCGCTGCCCTGTGCCTGAACCATGCAGCGGTACAGCTTCATGAAGTTCTTTAGTTTGCCGGAAGTGCGCCGATAGCGCTGTGCTGCCGTGAAGTAGCGGTGACTGCTGAAGAACTTCATCTCCATGCGGTACCACTCGGTGTCGGTCATGACGCGGTTCATGTGCACTTCTTCTTCGCGCCGTAGCGTGCTGGCAACCGTCAAAAAGTCTGTGCGCCCCAGCGAGTCCAGGTCGGCGTCCACCATAATCTCCTCTAGCAGGCTGGTGGGCTTTTGGGGTGGGCGCGTCGCCTGGATGATACCGACGATGATCTCAATTTGAATGGGAGAGTAGCCGTATCTTGGCAGCACTTCGTAGACGATTTCCACACTCAAAGACTCGTTGCGCTCGTAGCGCTTGACGAAGCCGATGTCGTGGTACCATGCACCGGTAAGTAGCAGGGCACGCTCCTCCTTGCTAAGCGGGTAGTTACGTGCGATGCTCTCCACTGCGGGCACCACATCGTCGCGGGTGTGATGGACGCCATGGTAGTATAGGTCGCTAGGGAGTTCGGTTTGCAATCGGTTCAGAGCGTAGGCTGTCGCCTGCTCAAAGTCCATATGGGTGCCTTTTAGTGAAATCATGTTGGCATGGCTCTCCCCGTGCTCATTCGCTCTCACCGAGTATAGAAGAAATGTAACAAAATGGTTGTAATATGCTGACTTTTTTGCAAGTTTTTTGTCTGGGTATGAAAATTAAAACGCTTGAACTGTACGCGTACAACATCACGTAGAAGCTAGCGTACACTCAAGCAAAACTACCGATCCAACACAAGGAGAATACCGTGTTAGCATTTTTAGGCAATCTTATCTGGCTCATCTTCGGTGGGTTCGTGGCGGGCATCTTTTACATCATCGGCGGGCTACTGCTGCACATCACCATCATTGGCATTCCGTTCGGGCGGCAGGCGATCCGCTTTGGCACATCGGTCATGCTGCCGTTCGGCAAAGACGTGACACGGCAGGAAGGCAGTGAGAGCTTTTTGGCGCAGGTGTTCAATGTGATCTGGCTCATCTTCTTTGGCTGGGAAATTGCGCTGGCACACCTCACGGGCGGACTGATTATGGCAATTACGATCATCGGTATCCCGTTCGCCCGCAAGCACTTCCAGTTGATTCCTGTGTCTCTGTTTCCGTTTAGCTACACCTTAGATAAGCCCGCCCGATCCGGCATGGGTTTTGTAAAGAACTAAGAAAAGTAGTCAAATTTCAACCGGATTCTACACTATGCCTTTATAAGCTGT
>CAYVGI010000203.1:0-6569 GCA_964451095.1 uncultured Anaerolineaceae bacterium | reverse complement strand
CGGTTCGGGCGGCGCACCTCAGTCAGGTTGGCGCGTACTTTGACGGTGCCCACCTGCACCAGCGCCTCATCCTTGTCCAGTTCTACTACCTGCCCCTCAGCCTTCAGCGTGTCCAGGTAGACCGCATCACCCAGGCGGGGTTTCCAGCCGTCCTGCTCGGCGGCGGGCACATCCACCGCTTCGCCTTCTAGCGGTTGCCGTGTGTACTCCACCAGACGATCCGCCGTCTCCTGAATCGCACGCAGGTTTTCCAGCGGCAGCGATGCCGAGCGCATATCGTTGCGAAGGCGCTTGATTTCCTTGCGCAGTTCTTCCACTTCGTTTTCCGCTTTGCGCTGCGCAGTGACGAGCACATCACGGCGTTCGTCTTCGAGTGTGTCCAGCCGTTGGCGCAGCTCGTCGCGCTCCCGCTGGATGTCCTCTTGCAGCGCGGCGATTTCTTCCTCACGCCGCCGGATGTCCTCACGAGACTGGTGGATTTCGTCCAGCAGCGCGTCCGCATTCAGTTCCGCGCTAGAAACCATGGTGCGGGCGTCTTCGATGATTTCTTCGTCCAGCCCCAGCCGCGATGCAATTGCCAGCGCGTTACTGCGCCCCGGCAACCCCACCAACAAGCGGTAGGTAGGGGAGAGCGTTTCAATGTCGAACTCCACGCTGGCATTACGCACACCCGCTGTTTCTACCGCGTAGTTCTTCAGTTCCGGGTGGTGCGTGGTGACCATTGTCGTCGCACGCCGCGCCACCAGATGGTTCATAATCGCCCGTGCCAGCGCAGAACCCTCCGCCGGGTCGGTACCAGCACCTACTTCGTCCAGCAGCACCAGCGAGCGCTCGTTGCAGTTTTTCAGGATTTGAATGGTGTTGGTCATGTGTGCAGAAAACGTACTGAGCGACTGCTCGATGCTTTGCTCGTCGCCAATATCGGCATACACGCCCTCGAACACGGTTAGCTTGCCCTCTGCGCACGGTATATGCAGCCCGCACTGCGCCATCAGCCCGAGTAAGCCAACGGTTTTGAGCGCAACCGTTTTACCGCCCGTGTTCGGTCCCGTGATGACCAGCGCCCAGGTGTCCTCGCCGAAGTCCACATCAATCGGCACCACCTTGCCCGAAATGAGCGGGTGACGCGCCTGTTCCATCTGGATCATGCTGCCGGGGTGGTCATCTGCGCCTGCCCGCTCTTTGAACGGCAGCAGCACAGGCTGCACAGCGCCGATTTCTTCGGCGTATTCTGCCTTTGCCTTCACCAAATCCAGGTATGCCAGCACATCCACCGTGCGGACGACCAACTCACTCACCTGCCCAACCTGGTCGGTCAGCGCGGCGAGAATGCGGCGTATTTCCTTCTCCTCCTGCAATTGCAGGTCGCGCCACTCGTTGTTGAGTTCGACCGTGCTTTCCGGCTCTATGAACACGGTCGCCCCGGACGACGAGGTATCGTGCAGGATGCCCTTAATACGCCCTTTAAAGTCCGCCTTGACGGGCACCACATAGCGCCCGTTGCGCATGGTGATGATCGTCTCCTGTAGGTATTGGGCGCTGTTCGGACCGCTGATGATGCGGTTGAGCTTGGTTTGCAGCCGATCAAACGTGATCTTCAGGTCGCGGCGGATCATCGCAAGGCGCGGGCTAGCGCTGTCACGCACTTCGCCGTTGTCGTCAATGGCGCTTTCGATGGCGTTTTGCAGCTCCGTGCACGGCTCTATCTCCTCGACCACATCTGCGAGCAGCGGGTATTGGTGCTGGCTGCGCCCCAGCGTGCGCTTGAGCGTTTCCGCCCGGCGCAGCGTCATGCGAATATCTAGCAGCACGTTCGGTTCAATAACCACGCCGCGCACCGCGCCGATTGCCACATCGCGCACATCGCGCACGCCGCCCATGTTCAGGCGGTTCTCGTTCTTTTCCATCAGTTCGCGCACTTCGGCAACTTCCTGCTGCCAGGTGCGTGCTTCCTCTAAGTTCGCCGTGGGGAACAGCTCACGAGCAAGATCCTTCCCGGCAGAGAATGATGCGTGTTTCGCGAGACGCTCTAGAATTTTCGGCAGTTCTAGCGTCTCGATTGTTTTCTGGCTTATCATGTGGGTTCCAAATTCTCAGTGTGTTGACTGTTGGGTCATTGTAGTTGTCAAGGGGTCAAACTTCAACTTGTGCGGCAAATGCTTATACAGGACTTATACGCTTTTGCGGGCGATGAGCACCACGCCCGTTGATCGCAGCAGCCCGGTTCGCACCAGCACACTATCCACCGCTTTGATGCCATGCAGCACCGCCATTGCCGCCCACCGTGGCAGCTTGATTTGGTGCGCGAGGTAGCCGGTTACAGCGGGTTTGGTGATGTGCTGCTCCACCTCAAACTGCTGCTGCACCAACGTTACCCAATCGTGGTCACGCCCGGCACCCTCAAACGGGGAAAGCCCCTCCGCTTCCATGCTCGCCTTAATGCGCCCCGGTGCCCCCACCCCGAACTTCGCTAGCCCGGCGAACTTCTCGCGGTAGGTCACATGCGTGGGCAGCAGGAACATCAGCGCACTGGCGAATAGGGCAGTGGGCAGCGCCTCGTCGCCGTCCTGGTCACTAATCCACAACACCCCGCCGGGCTTGAGTGCGTGGTGTACCTGCTTAACAACATGCTCCAGTTCCACCAGATGGTGCAGCGTGCCGTTGGTCGCAATGATGTCGTATTGCGCAGCGGGCAGCGCCAGTCGGTTGAGGTCTGCTACCTCGTAGCGGGCGGTGCCGGGCAGGTCGTGCTTTGTGCGCTCGTACCAGTCCCGCGCAACCGCTAACGACTGCTCACTGATGTCCAGCCCCAGCGCATTTGCGCCCCGCCGCGCCATTGCGTGCGTTAGCCACCCGGAGCCACACCCAAGTTCTAGTGTGTGCATCCCGTGCTGCACCTGTGCCAACAGCGCATCAATGGTTGGGGCGTGCAGCACCGCGTTGTGCAGTAGCTGCCGCCGTGCGTTCCAGTCCGGCGGGGTGCCATCGGCAGCATCGACGCCGCCCCACAGCGCTGCTTCTTGTTGCAGCTTCTCCTCGTATGCGGGTGTGTCTGTATTCAAGCTATCCTACGACCCTTCTGGGGTGATCGCTGTTGCAGGCACATCCGTCTGCCCACGCTCCCGGATGGACGGTTGCGTGGGGGCAGGTGGGGTACCATCTGGCGTCGCCGTCACGATAATCACCATCGGCGTTTGAGTTGGCACATTGGCGTCGGGGGTTGCCGTCACGATTGTCACCGGGGCTGGCGTTGCTGATGGTTCTAGCCACTCCTGCCGCCCAGCGAAAAAGTAGCCCTGCGCCTCACAGATGACCGTGTCATTTTCATCAAGCAGCAGTACCACCCAGTCGTACAGACCGGGACGCGGCAGCAGGCGTACGGGTGTTTCGTAGCCCACATAGCCGGGCTGCGGAATGTCAATCTGCTGCGATTCCCCACTCAGGCGGTGCGTGTAGTTGATGAACAACACAGTTCCTGGCGCATCGCTGCCCGCCAGGATCGAGACTGTCTGATCGTAGGGCAAAGATGCACCCGGCTCTGGTGCCCGCACAAAGAAGCCCTCGTCGCAGAACGCCGCCGGGTCAATGGTGGGCGTTGCTGTCTGGGTGGGCGTCACCGTGGGTGTGTCAGTCTGGGTTGGCGTAAACGTGGGCGTCCATGTCGGTGGCAGCGTCGGTGCTTGCGCAGCGGCGACGTTTGGAAAGCGTTCTGCAACGCCAAGCGCAACCCCTGCCGCCGCTATCGCAATCATGCCCAGCGGCAGCACCCGGCGGAAGTAGGTCATGTAATCAGGCACGTTCACCCACTCGCCGCTCGTTGCCAGCACGCAGCCGCTGGATGTTGCTACGGAAGCGATAGAATATCATGCTGGTGAGCACAATGGTGTACGCAAGGTGTGCCTGGTTCAGCGGCGCAGACGGCAACAAAGACAGCGCAATCAACGTGGGGGATGCAATGCACACCATCACCAACACTGCCAGGGACATATAGCGCGTTTTAACCAGCAGCGAAATCCCTGTCGCCAGCATAACGACCGTCAGCCACCACGGGGCAATCATCAAGAAGGTGCCGAAGGCGGTTGCAGCGCCCTTGCCGCCGCGCAGCTTGCCCGTCACCATCCACGCGAACACCGACCAGTTGTGCCCAACAATGGCGGCGATTGCCGATAGCACGGTTGCCACGTCGGGGTGTGTGGGCAGCACCATTCGTGAGATCACAATCGCCACGATGCCCTTGAGCATATCCAACACCAGCGCAAGTATGCCCAGCTTCGGTCCCACAGCGCGGATAACATTTGTTGTGCCCATGTTGCCGCTGCCGACCTCAAATATATTGACGCTCCTGGCGCGGGCAATCAGATAAGCAACAGGAATCGCACCGAGCAAATAGCTGAAGACAATGATAAAGATTGCACTTGGCAAAGTTGGCATTCGGCTGTCCCAATAAACTCTGTCTAACGGTTCCGTTTAACATTATAACTGCATTCGATGAGAAGCAACTATGCAAACTACTAACCCTGTGGAAAACTACGCCCCGGTTTGCTGTCCGCTGGCATTAGGGAACATCCATGTTGCAATTAAACCGCGTCGCTATCATCCTCATCCTGCTCATGAGCACAATGGCATCTCCCATGGCGGAGCGTGCCTTCGCCCAGGACGAGAGTAATTTGCTGGCACGAATCAACGACCTACGCACATCGCTTGGGCTTGCCCCCTACGGCATGAACGGGGCACTAAACGCCGCTGCTGTTGCACACGCTCGCTGGATGGTCGACAGCGGGCAGGTGAGCCACATCCAGCCCGATGGCAGCAACCCGCGTTCACGGGCGGCAGCGGCAGGTTACGCCTCACAGTTCGTGAGCGAGAATATCTACGGGGGCACCAACGCCTCTGTCGATGTCGCCTGGAACTATTGGGTGAACAGCAGCGTGCACTACCGAGGACTAACCAACCCTGGCTACCAGGACATCGGCATCGGGATTGCGCGGGGGGAGTGGGGCGCAGCGTACGTGCTGGTATTCGGCAGCCTCACAGCAGATTGGCAGGTCTCTAGGAGCAGTAACGCGGGCAGCAGCGCAGGTGATGGCGACGAAGCAGCACCACCGCCGCCACCATCGTTTGTCGTCGGGCTAGACACCTACGGCAACATTATGCACGAGATCCAGCCGGGCGATACTGTCGGCGATATTGCCCTGTTGTACGGTTACACCTGGGACGACCTGCCCTACATGATGCAGTTAAACGAACTGGACGACGTTACCGTGCGTGAGCTTAAGGTGGGTGCTGTGTTTTTGGTGCCCCCGTCTGAGGGCACATACACACCAACGCCCGCCCCTGCGACCAATACCCCCACTCCCACGCCACAACCATCACAAACGCCAACGCTCACCGCAACCCCAACATCCACGCCGACGGCACGCACACTTCCCATCACGGCGGATGCCAGCACACAGCCCGCTACGGCAACCGAGACCGCAGCCGTCCAAACGGATGCCACCGTTACACAAACACCGCTCGCTGTCGCACAAGTGCCGCCAGTGAACAACGAAAACAGTGTATCTAGCGCCATGACCAGCGCCACGGGTGGTCGCTCTGTGTGGTTGCTGCTGGCAATCGGGCTACAGGTGGTGCTCATCGTCGGTGCGGGGATCGAACTCGTGTTGCGCCAGTTACGCCGCTAGAATAGGGACCGTTCACGACGAAAAACCTGGGAAACAATATGCTTCGCTACATCCGCGCGTTCTTCAAAGCGCTTGCCATCACCTTGCGCGGGGAAACACTGCCCTCCCCCGCAGAGCAGCGCCACCCACGCCTGTTCAAGTGGCAGCGCACCGCTAACGATCGCCTGGCAGCCGTATTCGAGGTGGCGCAGGCACAGGGCTACAACGAACAACAGCGCAAAACAACCACCGTTCGCATCGAGGGACGCGACCTGAGCATGGAAACGATTCTGGCATCCGTGCAGTATCACCTCAATGAGGAGTACCCGTATTTGCTGAAGCACCCAACTGAGCACACCCTCACTGCACTCTATGCGTCTAACATCAATGACCGCTACTGGATGGCACAGCTCGCGCAACTGGAGGGATTACCGCCCCCGCTGCGGGACGCGATTGCGGCACTGAGCAGCCAACTGGAAGCCATCCCACCCAGCACAGAAGACACCGGGGAAAGTGCATAAAAATTGTTAAAAAACGTAAATTCCATGAATTTCCTTTTGACATCAATGCTTCCTCATGCTATCTTGTAGACGTGCTGCAAGAGCAGTGCAAAAATGTCATAATCTCATATAGGAGACATCATCACATGCTTTACCAACCACGCGAAGAGGGTCAGGGACTCGTAGAGTACGCACTGATTCTCGTACTGGTAGCAGTAGTAGTTATCGTTATCCTGGCTCTGCTGGGCCCGGCTGTCGGTAACGTCTTCTCCAACATCGTCGCCAACATCTAAGTTGCGAGCGATATGAGGCGAAGGGGCAGCGCTACGGCGCTGCCTTTTTGTTTCCCTACACACTAGCCACCGGACACTTGAACGGATGATCCGAACAAACATAACAAAAGGGAGTT
>CAYVGI010000202.1:0-6610 GCA_964451095.1 uncultured Anaerolineaceae bacterium | reverse complement strand
TTTGACACCGAGCCTATTCTCAACAATTTAGCTCCGAACCTGCACTAGCTCATTCGTAGATGATGTAATTAGGATTTGTGATCAGTTGTGCAATTCTAATCATGCAGATCACATCACGCGCCATCTGTCCAGGCTAGAATGCAAGATAGAAGGTCAGAAAATTTGTGATCGGTTATGCAATAATGAGCTTCGTAAAAGCAACGATGATGTAGATCACTATGGTGTTCTCAAACGCTGGCTGGACTATTTTGTCGATGTAAAGAACTTGGTAACCCCTCCTAAAATCAGTGCCAACCAAAATCTGAGTTTTTCGGAACAGTGCCACGAACAAAAGTTCCAAAACCATAACCTACCATGCAACTTGATTTGCTTGCCCAGGTTGTCATTCGGTTGTATGCTAACTAGAACCTTGCAACACACTTGCTGTTGCGTTCGGGGCGCGAGGCTGCGCTCCACAAAATTCCCATGTCAACCCGCGTCTGTGTCTCGCTCTGGTGCTGTCACCCCAAGGGTCATTTTGCTTACCCAACGGCGGCGGGAAATGTGGAAATAACCGCCACCGCCGCCAGAACATCACACTGGGTGCTGTCCGGGGGCGGCGGGCGCGCCCCAACCCGCCACCTGCCCACCGCGTTGCCGCCATCCAGTCCGCAGGCTGTTTTCATCACACCCGGTTTATGGTACGCTGGAACCGCAACGGGAGGTGTATCGACCCCACATCCGATGCACAACACCAACTCAATACCCTGTGGATGCGCGTCGTTCCACCACACTGTGCCTGCACCCACAGTTCGTTCACCTAGCCGTGTGAACCCGACCGGGCGCACGCGCTCAACTTGTAAGGAGACGCCACAAGATGAACAACCAGCAGAACCCACCCCAACACGACCAGCCCGAAGACCCCAAATGGATGGACGAAATCCAGAACCTTGCCGACGAAATCCTCGGCGCACCGGAAAACGGCTCTGCGTGTGAGCAGGTTCACCCGGTCATCGCCCGCTGGTACGACGATCAGGTGGAGCGCATGGACGATGAACCGCCGGAAGTCCGCCCCTCCGTGTGGCAGGCGGTGTCTTGCTTGGCGACAGAAATCCTGATGGACGCCGAGGGCGACGACAGCTTGGAGGCGATGTTCGATGTCGTAGATGAGGACACGCTGGGCATGTGGGTGGAATACATCCTCATGGTTGGGCGCTCTATGGAAGCATCGCTGCGGGACGGCGAACTGGACGACCTTTAAGCCGCCCATCCATTCCCAACAAGATACGGTTCAAAGGCGTAGTACGCACTGCGCCTTTGTGTTTATAATCGCACGGAACAAACAAACGCTGTTGGCAACCCGAACAATGACGCCCTTAGCGAGCGCGTTTCGGTAGGGATTCAGCGTGCTGAACCCTGCGCAGGGCGGTCCTACGTCCGGACATATGACCGTTTGTTCTTGTTCGCCAACAATATCAACAATTTCTTCTCATCTAAAGATAACCGCCAAACGAATCCATTGTTGACCGAATAGACGAACTAACCCGCTTGTACCTACGGGACGCCGGACGTCCCACCAGAACATGAAAAGTAAGTCATATTGAAAGGACACACTAGCTATGCCGACGAACCGACTACGCCCCCTGCGCACAGTCTTATATGTGGTGATGCTGGGGCTGTTTTCCTCCGCCGCGCTCGCACAGGGCACCTGTACCGACCTGGTAACCCGCGCCCTAGAGGCAATGGACGTGAACTGCAATGGCGTGGGGCGCAACCAAGCGTGCTACGGCTACGACCGCATCGAGGCAACGCTCACTGAGGAATTGGATGTTACCAACTTCCAGCAGCCCAGCGACGTGGTAGAACTGGCACAGCTCCGCACACTGCAAACGGTTCCGCTGAACGAAGCAGCGGACGAGTGGGGTGTGGCGCTGATGAAGGTGCAGGCGAACCTGCCCGGCACACTACCTGGGCAAAATGTGCACATGGTGGTGATGGGCGACGCCACGCTGGAAAACGCGGTAGATAACCCGTTTGCATCACCGATGCGGGCGTTTTACTTTACAACGGGTGTGGGTCAGCCGGACTGTGTAGACGCGCCGGACGCGCTGGTGGTGCAAACCCCCGCCGATGCGCCCGTGAGCATGGTCATCAATGAGTCCCGCATTGAGTTCGCATCCACGGCAATTTTGCAGATCGTGGACGATGGCGACGCATTTGAGGTCACCATGGCGGACGGCGAGGCAGTCATTGACGGGCGCATGATGGTGCCGGAGGGTCACTGGGCAAAGGTAGACCTGGACACGGACAACACGCTGCCGAACGGCTTCCATGGCGTGACGGATGCACTGCCGGACTGCCGCCCCACGCCGGAAGAACACATTGAGCGCTTCCAGGCGATGATGGACGCCATGCCCCCCGGCGTGATGAACTACGTCGTTGACACGATTGAACACGATGAGCGCGGCTGCACTATGCTAGAGGCATCCGCCAACGACACAGGCTACTAGCACCAGCGGGGCGGATAGTGCAGAAGCGCGTCCGCCCCCAACACAACACAGTCTATTTACCCCGGCACGCCGCTGCCACCACCCACAGGACCCCAACATGCTAGAAATCGCTCGCATCACGTTTGAGGTGATTGCGCCCATCTTCCTGATTTTCGGCGTTGCCACACTCGTGGGGCGGATCTTCCAGCCCGATACGCGCACCATATCTACGCTGTCCATCTACATCTTCAATCCCGCGCTCATTTACACTGCACTGGCAAACGTAAACATCACACCAAATGACCTGCTGCGCATCTTCGCCATTACCGCCATTCTCAGCTTCGCCATGATCGGTATCGGTCTGGTGGGTGGCAGGGCGCTGCGGCTGCCCCGCCCCACCATGAGCGCGTTCATTCTGTCGCTGTTCCTCATTAACACAGGCAACTACGGCATCCCGCTAAACCGTTTTGCGTTCGGAGAGGAGGCGGAACTGCTGGCAACGACGGTGTTCGCGCTAAACATCCTGCTGACGGGCATGTTGGGCGTGTTTATCGCGTCTAGCGGCACAGGCAGCGTATGGAGTTCGCTGCGTAATGTTGCCACGGTGCCTGAACTGTACGCCTCCACGTTTGGGCTGATCTCGAACTTTGCCGGGATCACGCTGCCGCTGCCCCTGGAACGCGCAACCGGGCTGGCAGCAGAGGCAGCGCTCCCGCTGATGATGGTGCTGCTGGGCTTGCAGATCGCACGCACGCAGTTCAACACCAGCTACCCGTGGCGGGCGATTGTCGCGGCGGCGCTGGTGCGGCTGTTTTTGTCGCCGCTGCTGGTGTTCGGGTTGGTGATGCTGTTCGGCTTTACGGGGATGACCGCCCGCATAATCATTTTGCAGCACGCCATGCCCACGGCGATTGTTGCCACTGCCTATGCTACCCAGTTCAAGAGTGACAGCAGCTTTGCGTCCGTGGTCGTCGTAGTGACGACATTGGGCAGCAGCATTACGCTGGGTGTGCTCATCTGGTTAGTGACAGGGTTTTTCTAATCGTATCTTTCGCATGACAAATACAATATCTCCTTAATACCATTTACATATGGGGATACAGCAGGGTAGACTCTAAGAAATCATTAATGTTTCTTCGGGAGAGAAGCCATGCTGCCGGTTGAATACTCACACCGCCCACGAGTAGCGCTGTTGGCACTCGTTGTCGTCTTGTACGCGTCACTAGCTTTGCCCCGCGCCCATGCCCAAACCAACATTGTCGTAACCGCAGTGGATGGCAATAACATCGCCAACGGCGACTGCTCGATAGTGGAAGCTGTTCTTGCCGCCAACACAGATGCACCCGTCGATGCGTGCCCGGCGGGGAACGGTGCTGACACGATCACGCTAACCACGAACGTGACACTAACGGCAGCTTTTGGCGTACAAACGGGACTGCCTAATGTTGCATCTGATATTACGATGGAGGGCAACGGCTACCTGCTACTCCGTGACGCTGCCGCTCCAGATTTCCGTTTCTTCTCCGTTGATGATGGTAGCAACCTCACGTTACGCGATCTCACGTTACAGAACGGGCGTGTCGTTGGGGGTAGTGGCGGTGCGATTGCCAACAACGGCGGTGTGCTACTCATCCAGAACAGCCTGATGACCGCTAACCGAGGTGATACTGGCGGCGCGATCATTAACTTGCCGGGCACCAACCCTGGGCAAGTTACGTTGGAAAACAGCCAAGTGATTAATAATGATGGAGACGCAGCGGGCGGCGGCATCTTCAACAATGCCTCTGTGCTGATTATTCGCAACAGTAGAATCAGCGAAAATGAGGTGCGGGGTACGCTGGTGCGGGGCGGTGGTATTTTCAGCGAAGGTGCTGGTTCTGTCACCATTACCAACACGGTCATTACCAACAACCTCTCAGAGTCAAGGGGCGGTGGCATCTATCTTCTTGATGGCACGATGCAAATTGACGGCGGTTCCCAGATTACGCTGAACTACGGACTGGAACTGGGCGGGGGCATTTTTGTGCTAGACGGCACCTGGCGCGTGCTAGATAGCACCATTGCAGATAATCGAGTTGACCTCGGACCGACCAGTGTCGGTGGTGGTGTGTATAACAGTGGCACTGCGGAGTTCATCAACAGCTCAATCGTTCGCAATACGGCAGATGGTGCAGCGGGCTTCTATAACGAAGATACCATGACATTCACCAATTCAAACGTCGACAACAATGTTGCTTTGGGCAACTTTGGCGGCTTCTACAATAATGGATCAAGCGTAACATTTAATGGTGGGTCTATCTCTGGCAATACGGCGGGGGGTATTGGTGCGGGGTTCACGCATGACACACAGCTAGCACCGGGTGCGCTAGCGATTACGGGCACCATCATCAGCGGTAATGTTGCGACTGGTAACGGTGGCGGCTTTGTGACGCAGGGCGCTAACGCCGTTGATGCGACGCTATCCGGCGTGACCATCTCCAATAATGCTGGCGCCAACGGTGGCGGGTTCTTTAACGCGGCAGCCGGCAGCACCATACGGTTAACAAACGGGTCTACCGTCACAAGTAACCGGGCTACAAGTGGAACAGAAGGTTTTGGGGGCGGCATCGCAAATGCCGATAACCTCGTTGTGACGGATAGTACCATTAGCGGGAACACGGGTAACATCGGTGGGGGCATCGCCAACGAGGCAAATGGCACCGTCACGATCACCGCGTCAGACATCAGCGGCAACTCTGCCAGCGTAGGCGGCGGCATATCCAATGGTGCAGATGGCAGCGTTACGGTTTCGGATTCATTTATCCTCTCGAACACGGCACAAACGGGTGGTGGCATCGCCAACCGTGCAAACGGCAGCATTACTGTCACAGGCACAGAAATCCGCGCTAACACGGCACCAACAGGCGCCGGTGGCTACAACGAGTCATCCGGCAGCGTGAGCATTACTGGCACCTGTATTGTTGAAAACAGTGTTGGGTTTACGCACGCCAGCGGCACGAACATCACGCTAACTGGTAACTGGTGGGGCAGCCCAACAGGTCCAGCAGAGATTGGTCCGGGCACGGGAGATAGCCTTCAATCTATTGGTGGTGGCAGCGTGTCCTATATTCCATTCCAAACAAACCCCAACCTGGGATGTGCCGCCGTTGATGCTGTGCTTACAGGTGACTTCTACAGCGTGCGTGCGGGTGCGGTATTAAACGTACCTGCCGCTGAAGGCGTGCTTGCCAATGACGTGGACTACGTGCCGAACTCAGTAGCACTCGCACCGGGTGGCGACCCGGACTTTGCCGTACAGTTTGACTTACGCCCAGATGGTTCGTTTACTTACCAATCTGCACCTGACCCACTATTCAATATTGATGGTTTTCGCTATCAGGTAACCGACAGCCGCGGTGATTCAGTCGTGGCGCTGGTATGCATTTCGCTAACGGATTTGGTACTGCGTGTACCGCCCGACCAGACCACGCGGGTTGATGTGCCGATCCCGATACCAGGGGTTATTGTTGAAGACCTGAGCAACCCTGCATCAAATAACCGCATCCAAGTACGCCTGAGTGTGAACACGGGTATCTTGCGTGTAGACCCGAATCTGGTCAATCAAGGTACGGTGAACTTCACGGCGAGGCAAGAATGCCTGCAAATCATTGACGAACTTATTGCAATCGAGACGGCAAACGGCACACGTACCGCGCAAAACCCGGGGGCACAGCGCATGACCGTCGCCTATCAACAATCGAGCGTAACCGCAGAGGGCAACGGCACAGGAACACTTGAATTGGAAGGTCCGCGCCGGGAAGTGAACGCAGTTTTAACTACCCTGGTATATGAACCCGTCCAAGTGGGAGTGGATGTGCTGACTGTTGTTGCGAATGATGGAAATGGAGGGTTGGTCTTTGGGTCAGTCCGCATCACGGTTCTTGGTGAAGAGCCGCCTTCAGAAGGTGACGAACCTATTGGCGTCACCGGTCCGCCAACCACAGACACCGACGTTTTACGTATCCCACTCGGTCCGCTCACGCTGTTTGAGATTAGTCAGATACCCAATACGGTGATTAAGGGGGAATCTACAACAACAACAGTGCCAAACGGGGATGTGTTCGTGCAGGTGGTCGCCACCAACGGCACACTCGTGGTCGGCA
>CAYVGI010000201.1:0-6626 GCA_964451095.1 uncultured Anaerolineaceae bacterium | reverse complement strand
GATCTAGCCGTAGGAAATATCAACGGTGCAGCATTCTCCACAGTAGTGAACTCACTCGTGAACGACATCATTATGCCTCCAGTCGGTTTTATCATCGGCGGCGTAGATTTTAGCAACCTCGCACTTCAGTTGGGGGAAGATGTCACAATCAATTATGGCTTGTTCATCAACGCAATCATTCAGTTTTTGATTACGGGCTTTGCCGTGTTTTTAATCGTGCGGGCGGCGAACAGTACAGCAAGCCGTTTCCGTAAGGAAGAAGTAGAAGATGAAAAACCCGCAGAACCGACCACCGACGAGCAACTTGTGACAACGCTAAACAAGCTCAACGATACGCTGGCGAGAATGCAGGACGGAACTGCTTGACACGCCTGCTAGATGCGGTATGCTAGCCTGCCATGAACGAAAACATCTACGACTTACACTTATCCTGCCGCCGCGCCCGCCGCAATGATGGTAAACCATCCGGGTGAGCGGGCACAACAAGCACGCGCAGGTATATTATCGTGAAGACCCAACCCCGGACGAATGTGCGGGGTGTTTTTATTGAAATCTTCTTGTTTTGTGCACAACAGAGAGGGCAAAACACCATGGTAGATCGCAAACCAGTGAACAAGGTCGTGCTGGCGTACAGCGGCGGGCTAGACACATCCGTCATTGTGCCCTGGCTCAAGAACAACTACGGCGACTGCGAGGTCATTTGCTTTACAGCAGACCTGGGGCAGGGTGACGAACTGGACGGGCTAGAAGAAAAGGCGATTCAAACAGGTGCAAGCAAGCTGTACGTGCGTGACCTACGGGCGGAATTCCTGACAGAGTTCGTCTACCCAACGATTATGGCGGGTGCGGTATACGAGCGCACCTATTTGCTAGGTACATCGTTTGCCCGCCCGCTGATTGCCAAGCACATGGTAGAGATCGCCGAGAAAGAGGGCGCAGATGCCGTTGCGCACGGCTGCACGGGCAAAGGCAACGACCAGGTGCGCTTTGAAGTCACGACGATGGCGCTTAACCCGCGCCTGCGCGTGATTGCCCCGTGGCGCGAGTGGGAAATCCGTAGCCGCGAGGACGCATTAGAATACGCCGTTGAGTTCAACGTGCCTGTTACCGCCACCGAGAAGTCCATCTACAGCCGCGACCGCAACCTGTTCCACATGAGCCACGAGGGCGGCATGTTGGAAAACCCGTGGAACGAGCCGGAAGAGGCGATGTATGTGCTCACAACCAGCCCGGAAGACGCGCCAGATGAGCCGGAATACGTCGAGATTGGCTTTGAGCAGGGTGTGCCCATCAGCATCAACGGCGAGCGCCTGCCTACGCTGGAACTGTTCACACGCTTTAATGAGATCGGTGCCAAGCACGGCATCGGGCGGGTGGACATGGTGGAAAACCGACTCGTGGGCATGAAGTCTCGTGGTGTGTACGAGACCCCCGGCGGCACGCTCATCCAGCGGGCGCATCAAGCGCTGGAAAGCATTTGCCTGGACAAGGCAACCATGCACTTTAAGGACATGATGGCAATCCGCTACTCCGAGCTGGTGTACGATGGCATGTGGTACACCAAACTGCGCGAGTCTATGGATGCTTTCGTGCGGGAGACACAAAAGAACGTCACAGGCACGGTGCGGCTCAAGCTGTACAAGGGCAACGTGATTATCGCCGGGCGCAAAAGCCACTACAGCCTCTACCGTGAAGACTACGCCTCGTTCGGTGAGGAGGACGTGTATAACCAAGCGGACGCCGAGGGCTTCATCAACCTGTTTGGGCTGCCCGTGAAGGTGCAGGCGCTACTGGACATTGAGGGCGGCAAGCAGGGGCAGTACGAAGAACCCGACTACAGCCAGTTCAAGCGGGACTAGGGCAGTTGGCGGTGTGCTGGCGGTGGAAAAACACAGTTCCACCGCTGCTTCGCTGCTGGCACCCGTTTAGTATTCAATGGGCACTAGCGGCTCCTCGCTCACGTATTCATCGTCTGGGTTGAAGCGCCTGCGTGCATTGTGCTTGCGCCCGTTTGCTTCCTCGATGCGGGCAACCCGTGCCAGTCGTTCATAAGGGGGACTGTTGCCGTAAACAGCTTCGTAGTTGCCGGGGTCTACGCGGTACATCTCATGCCAGATGCCTATCGCGTCATCCTTCTCGCTGATGTAACGCTGCCATGCGTTGATGTGGTCGCCGCCTTTGCCCCGCGCATAAGCCTCCAGGTCTTCAGCGAGCGCCAATACGAGATAAACGTCATGCCGAAGGGGAACATTTGCAGCAACAAATGTCCGCTGAGGAACCCCGTTTGATACTTAGCGGTGCGGTGCAAATCGCGGATCATCCTCACGAAGGCAACCGGAATCCACAGGTAACGGTGGATTGCCCACAGTTTGTTGATGTTGCCGCCCACGATGAACAGCATCACGGGTTCATCCAGCTCTGCAATGTATTTCTTTCGGATGATATCTTCTCGCACAGGGAGACCCTCACTGGTATATTCCATAACTTTAATCATACCTCTGAACAGTAAGGGCACAACTTTATGACGTTATGGGGTGGGCGCTTTACCGAACCGACCGACAACGATCTGCGCAAACTCAACGATAGCTTGCCGTACGATAAGCGCATGGCACCGCAGGACATCCTGGGCAGCATTGCCTACGCGCGTGCCATCCAGGTGGCGGGCATCATCACACCACCGGAGGCGGAAAAGCTGGTGGATGGGCTATATCAGGTGCGTGAAGAACTGGAAAGCGGCGTGTTCGAGTTCCGGGAGGGCGACGAGGACATCCACACGGCGATAGAGCGCCGCCTGACGGAACTCGTCGGGGCGGTGGGCGGCAAGCTGCACACTGGGCGCAGCCGCAACGACCAGGTTGCAACGGACTTCCGGCTGTGGGTAATGAGCGCGGTTGACGGCGTTGCTGCACACCTCAGGGCGCTGCAAGTGGCACTGTTAGACGCCGCTGCACCCCACACAGAGACACTCATGCCAGGGTACACGCACTTGCAGCCCGCACAGCCCATCACCGCCGCACACTGGCTGATGAGCTACTTTTGGATGGTGCAGCGCGACCTGGAGCGGCTGGCAGATGCTCGCGGGCGCACCTCTACGCTGCCGCTGGGCAGTGGTGCGCTCAGCGGAACACCGTTTGCCGTTGACCGTGACGCGCTCGCGGCGCAGTTGGGCTTTGCTCGCATCAGCGAAAACAGCCTGGACGCGGTGAGCGATCGGGATTTCGTGGCGGAGACGCTGTTCGCGCTCGCGCTGCTGGGGGTGCACCTCAGCCGCTTTGCAGAGGATGTCATCCTGTACAGCAATCCGGCGTTTGGCTTTGTCACGCTCAATGACCGCTACAGCACAGGTTCCAGCCTGATGCCACAAAAGCGCAACGCCGACCCGATGGAACTGGCACGCGGTAAGGCGGGGCGCTTGCTGGGCAACCTCACCGGGCTGATGACCACGCTAAAGGGGCTGCCCAGCGGCTACAACAAAGACTTGCAGGAGGA
Source organism: uncultured Anaerolineaceae bacterium (assembly GCA_964451095.1). Taxonomy (GTDB): domain Bacteria; phylum Chloroflexota; class Anaerolineae; order Aggregatilineales; family Phototrophicaceae; genus DAOTTY01. The sequence continues at coordinate 3,137 of CAYVGI010000201.1, read as the reverse complement.
CAAAGAAGCGCTGTTGGACTCGGTCGATACACTAAACGTACTGCTGCCCGTGGTCACGGCGGTGGTGCACACACTGCAACTGAACCCGGATAGGATGCGTGCCGCGCTGGACGATGCGATGTTGGCAACTGATCTGGCAGATTATCTGGTGAAGAAGGGGATGCCATTCCGGCAGGCACATGAGAAGGCAGGTGCGGCGGTAGCACAGGCGGAGACGAAAGGCGTGGCGTTGTCCAAGCTCACGCTGGAAGACTTGCAGAATGTGTCTCCCTCGTTTGACGAGGACGTGTACGAGGTATTCAACTTTGATGCAGCAGTTGCACGCCGCGCAGCCCCCGGCGGCACCGCGCCGCAAGCGGTACAATTACAGATCGATCGTGCGCGGGCGATACTAGCGGATTCGTTGTAGTGTTTGCACAAAGCGCACGGTGTAATGTGTATGAACTTGTGATGAGAACCCATTTGCCGATGCAAACTGGTTGACAGATTTCACGTTCCCGGCTACCCTCTTGCACACGTTAACAAGATTTTTACAGTGACGCAGCGTAATGAATGCAAAGCGCCAACCTAACCTCAGCATCGTGATTATTGTCGTGGTACTCGTGCTTGTGATTAGCAACGGGTTGACGGTGCTTGGGTAGCGAAGGTAGCTAGGAAACAGCGAGACAAAGCCTCCCAAGCACGGGGGGCTTTTTTGATTGAGTAAACACTTTTGAAACGGAACAAACCAGCGATGGCGAAGCACGCACAGCACCAGCAAAAGAAGCAATCACAACACGGCACCGCGCCTATGCCAAAGGCGGTTGCTGCCCGTTGCTGTGCTGCAATCGCCCGCCACATCACCCTTTTTAACATCCACGCGCTGACCTGCACCCGACTCGCAAGCCAGCGCGTTTTGTTTTAATTGACCTGGGAGAGAAAAGTCATGCCAAAAGCGGAGTGGATTTGGAAAAACGGCGAGTTTGTGAAGTATGCGGACGCTACCGTCCACATCACGGCACACGCCATACACTATGGGTCTAGCGTGTTCGAGGGTGTACGCGCCTACAACACGCCAGATGGCGCGGCGGTGTTTCGCCTGCCGGAGCACACGCGTCGTCTGGTGAACTCCGCCAAAATTGCGCGGATTGACCTGCCCTACACCGAGGATGAACTGAACGCCGCCACCGTGGAAACCGTTGCCCGCAACGGGCACGATTCCTGCTACATCCGCCCGGTGGTATTCCGTGGCGAGCACCCCAACGGATTGCAGGGGCTTGAGGGGCGCAGCACCCCCACCGATGTGGCGATTATCACGATGGAGTGGGGCAAGTACCTGGGTCAGGAGGCGATTGAGAGCGGTGTAGATGTGCAGGTGAGCAGTTGGCGCCGCATGACCCCTGGTGCGCTCACGCCCATGGGCAAAATTGGTGGGCAGTACGTCAACAGCCAGTACATCACCATGGAAGCGAAAGACAACGGCTTCACCGAGGGTATCGCGCTCGACCAGAACGGGCTGGTGAGTGAGGGCGCTGGCGAAAACCTGTTCGTCATCCACGACGGCGCGGTGTACACCCCGGCGATGGCATCTTCGATACTCATGGGCATCACCCGCGACAGCGCACTTACCATCCTCGCCGATCTCGGCTACGAAGTGCGCTATCAGGCGATTCCACGTGAAATGCTTTACGTGGCGGACGAGATTTTCTTCACGGGCACCGCCGCAGAGGTCACGCCTGTGCGCTCTGTAGATCGCATTGCGGTCGGCAGCGGGTCACGCGGTCCCATCACCAAAGCAGTACAAGACATGTTCTTTGGCATTACCTCTGGCGAAATGCCAGACAAGTTCGGCTGGCTAACGCATGTGCGCCAGCCCGAAATTACAGGCAAATAAACAACGACTTTGATTCCAGCAGGAAGGATGCCCATGGCACAGCTAACAGGTTCGCAGATTATTGTTGAATGCCTCGTCCGCGAGGGGACAAAGGTGGTGTTCGGCTACCCCGGTGGCGCGATCTTGCCCACCTACGACGCGCTGTATGAGTATCGTGACCGTATTCACCATGTGCTGGTGCGCCACGAACAGGGTGCCAGCCACATGGCAGACGGCTATGCCCGTGCCAGCGGTAACGTTGGGGTATGCATGGCAACGAGCGGTCCTGGCGCTACTAACCTCGTGACGGGGTTGGCAACCGCCATGATGGATAGTGTGCCTGTGGTTGCCATTACCGGGCAGGTGGGCACCGCAGCAATCGGGTCAGACGCTTTCCAGGAGACAGACGTAACGGGTGTCACACTGCCCGTGACCAAGCACAACTACCTAGTGTACAACGTTGACGAACTCGCCTACACCATCCGGGAGGCATTCCACATTGCCCGCAGCGGGCGTCCGGGTCCGGTGCTGGTTGACGTGCCCAAGGACGTGCAGAAGGCGATAACGGAGTTCATCTACCCGGAAGACCACGAGGTGGTGCTGCCCGGCTACCGTGTGCCAAACGACGCAACTGACCAGCAGGTCGCAGACGCGCTTGACCTGATTCACCATGCAGAGCGCCCGATTATCCTGGCAGGGCACGGCATTATGATGTCTGGCGCGACAAATGAACTGCGCGAACTGGCGGAGGTTGCCAACATCCCGATTTCCACGACGCTGTTGGGCAAGGGCTGCATCCCAGAAGATCACCCGATGGCGGTTGGCTGGATGGGAATGCACGGTGACGCAGCAGTGAACCACGCTATCCAGGAAGCGGACTTGCTGATTGCGCTTGGGATGCGCTTTGACGACCGTGTAACGGGCAACCTGAAGACCTACGCGCCGCACGCGAAGAAAATCCACATCGACATCGACCCGTCCGAGTTGAACAAGAATGTGCGTGCCGATGTCGGCATTGCGGGTGACCTGAAAGCAGTGCTCAACCAGATGCTGCCAGGGCTGCAACAGGGCAACCACTCCGCATGGCTGAACCGCATCCGCGACTGGCACGAGGACGCCGACGAGCGCGACATTGTGAATCAGGATATGGGCGGCAAGCTCATCGGTCCGCAGGTGATTAACGACCTGTGGCAGCACACCGGCGGCGATGCGGTCACGGTAACGGATGTGGGGCAGCACCAGATGCTCGAAGCACAGTATTACCCGCACCAGCGCCCAATGACCA
>CAYVGI010000200.1:0-6854 GCA_964451095.1 uncultured Anaerolineaceae bacterium | reverse complement strand
CCCATTCCCGAACATTTCCGACCAAACCTTTGTTCAGTGTCCGGTGGCTAGCCCTACACATAACACAACCGAGACAATTAATTTACCACTATGCTGAACCAACATCCTGCCATCACTCTGGCAACTATCGTGGGCATTGCTGACCTGCTTATGGATACAGGCAATAAAGAAGCCGCAGCGAACGCGCTCGCGTTTGTGATTGAACACCCGACAACCAGCGACTCTACACGCGAACGAGCAATAGACCTCTTCAACGACCTGGAAGCAGAATTGTGCCCGCGCGTCATCTGGGATGCACGCGCCCGCGCACAGGAGATCACCTTGCAGCAGGTTGTGCTGGAGTTAGAGGCGATCGTACCCCGCTAAGCGCCCGCAAGCGCATCGAACACCTTGGGGGCAATTAACCACACCAGTTCCCCTTGCAGCATCCCCTGCGATGTCACATCAACACGCGCCAGGCTACCGGGCTTCATGACGACGGAACCGCCGTGTGTAATCGCCTGTATCGTCTGGCTCATCGTCGGCTCGTGACCGACGAACATTAAATCTGCGTCCCCGTGCGCAGCAACAAAATCTGCCACTGCCGCCTCACTAAAACCAAAGTTTACCGCCTCGTGGATCTCCAGGGGGATGTTTAAGCGTGCTGCTACCTGCTCTGCTGTTTGGCGTGCCCGCACCCTTGGGCTGCTGTAAATGTGAGCCGGCGCAACATTGAGCCGGGCAATCACCGCAGCCGCATTTTGGATGCGCCGTACGCCTTCGGTGGTTAATTCGCGCTGTTCGTCGGGTTTGCTACCGCCCGGTTCCGCATGACCATGCCGCATAAAATAGAGCTTCATGTGTGTAATCCTGTTTTGATGCTTCGGTAGCAACACACCACCAGTGAATGCCCAGCGGCGTGTTGCTACGCAAGTATCCTATTGTGCTGCTTCGTCTTCGTCGATTGCTTCAAAAGCGTCTGTGAGGGTGCGTGCCGCCGCCAGTTCCTCTGCTGTGGGGGCAGGGGGTGCCTCGCGCTGAACGTTCGGCACTTGCAACGCAATAATGTAATGCTGCCCATCCTGCACAAACAAACGGTTGCGTGGCGAGTTGACGATAATGTTCCACAGCACGGGCAGCACATCGTTATCGAGCCACAACGCCTGCTCTGCCTCAACCAGTTCTGCCAGGTTAATGCCCGTTGCCTCCGCATCCCAAGCGATCACCGTCGCATCCGGGTCATCATCAGCATAAGCTGCCGTCATCCAGCCGCCAGCAGGCTCGAAGGAAGCGGGTGAAAGGCTCAGGTTACGGCATTTGTCCAGAATGCGACTAAAGTAGCCCGTGGGCCAGTCCACAAAGCCATCGGTAACGTGCACACCATCGTTCACATTCAGGATGACTTGTTCGTACACGGGCGGCTCGTCGCCGAGCGGCTGGGCGTCTGCGAGGCTGCCGTAGCTCTGAATCTCTTCATTGCGGATCAAATCCAACACAAAATCGCGTACCGTCACGGGATCCAACACATCGAAGAGCACAATGGTCTCACCCGGCTGGGACGGTGCCCGCCAAACGATGCGGCTATCTCCGTAGATGGCACACAGCGGAATGTCGTTGCGTTTATCCACCGTGTCTTCGCCACCCACCACATCAATGCGAAAAACGACGTGGTTTGGGTCTTCGGGCCAATTGATGGTCTCATCCCCTGCCCGTCCGGGTATGTTTCGGTTGCCTCCCCGCGTCCCGCAGGCGGCAACAACAAGGGCTAGCGCAAGCAACACCATCAAGCGCATAACACGCATTATGATCTCCTTTTGTCACGTTGTACTTTTCGTCAACTATCAACGCTTTCTACCTGCTATGATAAACCAAGCGCCCCTAAACTGCATCACTCTTGAAGCAATGCGACGTTCAATCTATGCTTGTTAACAAAACCTCAACGCAAACAGGGTGATTATCGCCATGCCGCTACATCTCCTCTCCCGCGACATCCGCCTCCTAGCCGTCATTATGGCGCTGCTGAGCGTTATATTCGCAGTTTTACAGTTTGTCCTCCCGGGCGATACCTGGTTTTGGTCTGCGAATGCAGTCCTGCTCACCAGCAGCGTGCTCATGTGGTGGCGATCTGGCACAGAAGGTGCAATCCAGGACGATGCTGCAACCGCACCGACATCCCCCACGAGAAGTGTATCCGCTGACCACAAGGGCGAAATCGGCGTTGCGGTTGACGCTATGCAGAACGTCACCCAAAAGCAGGCAAACAACGCCGCAGAGCAGATAACAGCACTAGAGCAAACCCGCGTCAAGCTGAGCGCGTACATCGAGAAAGCGGATGAGATCGGCAGCACCGCGCACGAAGTTACCCAGATGACCGCTCGGATGTCCTCCGCAGCAGATGGCGGGCAACAGGCAATTGAGCGCTCGATTGCGAATATGGAGCGCATTCGCAGCGAGGTTGCGGTTATCGCCAAAACCATTGCAGAGCTAGCAAGCCTCACCCGCCGCATCGACACGATCATTACGTCTGTGAGCGAGATTGCAACCCAGTCTAACCTGTTAGCGCTTAACGCCTCTATCGAGGCAGCACGGGCAGGCGTGCATGGGCAGGGCTTCGCTGTCGTCGCAGAGGAAGTGCGTTCTCTCGCGGGGCAGTCTACCCAGGCTGCGGGCGAAATCCGCACATTGCTGCGAGAGGTACAAACCGCCATCGCGGATACGATCAACGCGACACAGAGCGGGATGGATGCCGTTAATGAGGGTGTGCAGGTGACGCGAGAGGCGCAAACCAACATGCAGCACATCACCCAGGCGGCACAACAATCTGAGCAGGCAACAGGTGATATTTATCGCTTTTTCGACACGCAAGGCGACAGTCTGGAGTCTGCGGCGATCTTTTTGGAGCGCACCAAGCGCATTGGCGAGCAATATGCGGCTAGTGCCGAGGTTATGCAGCAGATGGTGACAAATCTATCTACGCTGACCAGCCGCTTGCAAGATACCCTCCCCCAAACCATCGCGGCGGGGGCAGGGCAGCAGTCGGAAGCCTCAGCGGGCTAGCTCTCCGCTGAGGCTTCCTCGGTGACAGCAGGCGGTTGAGCGAGCGGTTCATCTACAGCGCCGTCGTCGACAGGCGGTTGCTCACCTTCTTCTTCGCTGATGATCACAGGGGTAGGCAGCGGGAAAACGGCAGGGCGTCCATCAATGACGCCGGGTTGGTACCAACCGCCGGGGAAAACATCATCCCGGTCTTCTGCCGTAAGCTGGAATTCCTCTTCCGTTTCCAAGTCCAAGATAAAGATGTTAAACACACCCGTGCGGTCACTTGCGTAGGCTAGGTAGCGTCCGTCGGGGCTGTAAACAGGGCGGCGTTCGTCGGTTTCCGGGTCGCGCACGATGGGGAAAGCGGGGGCATCTGGACTGTTGACAAGCAAGCGGATAATGTCACCGGGGGCGTCTGCACTCTGTGGAGAGCCAACATAAGCGACCGCGTTGCCGCTTGGCTCGAAGCGGGTATGCGTTTCTACCAATGCATCTCCATCGAAGGTCAAGCGAGTTTGTTCCAGCGTTTCCACATCAATCATGTACAGGTCTGGCTCCGGTGAGATTGACTCCGGCTCCACACGGGCGACGACCACCCGCGAGCCATCCGGCGAAATTGATGGAAAGCTATAGACTGCATTGTCTGTCGTCAACTGAGTGAGTGGCGCTTGGTTCGGCACAGGCGGGGAATTAAGATCCAGCAACCAGATAGCCGCACTGCCAAACTCATCGTCCCCCATGAAGACAACCTTTGTTCCGTCCAGCGAAAACTGGGGTTGGGTCTCCCGGAACAGCACCTCAATGCCGCGCCAAACATCGCCAACCAACTGTGCTTGCGTACCTGCCGGATTAGAACGCTCCAGTGCAATCAGGAACCGTGACGAGAAGAAACGTGAGTAGATGAGCGTTTCGCCGTTGGTAGGGTTGATGTCTACTGAGTTAACACGGACATTGTCAACTACCCGAAACCGCCCCTCCTCTGCCAGAGGGTACAACCGCAGTTGCAAAAATCCGTTACTCTCAACATCTTGCCCGCCCCAGGCAACAATGAACTGCCCGTCGAACTGTTCTGGCGGCGGTGGGGGCAGCAGGCGCTCTGCTCCTACTTCGGTCGGTGTCGGTGGTGCAGCGGCAGCGTCCCCCGGCAGCGGCGTTGGTGTCCACGTCGGCGGGGGGGTAAGCTGGGTGGGGTCGAACGTCGGTGTGGCGGTGCCTGCGAACGTCGCCGTAAGCGTGAGCACTGCACCTGTTGCCGCCTGCTGGGTTTCTTCCAGCGCAATTTGGCTGGCAGTTGCGTTGGCAGCAGCGGTACTATCCAATATCAAGCGCTGCTGGGTGGCAGTGGCATTAAACGCAACACTCGTCGCGGTAGCATTTTGGCGCCGCACCTGCCCTGTGCCTATCAGCACCGCCTCAAGGATGATCCAAACGATGACTGCACCCGCACCCACGTACAACATACGCCTGCTAGATGTGCCCGTGGGCTGCGCTGGCGCGTTGCCGCCCAGCCGATCCAGCATCTGCTGTGCTTTCTCATTGTTGGGGTTTACGTACAGCACATTTTCCAGGTAGATGCGCTTTTGCTCTGGGTCATCTGTGAGGTTCGCCAGCAAGTACCACGCGCGCTCGTTGCTGCTGTCCAGGTCTGTAACCTGCTGCAAAAGCCGCACAGCGGTTTCGCGGTCACCATCGCGGGCGGCATCTACACCTTTTTTGAGTAGCCTACGAACTTCGTCTTGGTTTACCAACGCAAATGCTCCTTAGTTTGGGCGGAACGCAGGCGAGCGATTGTTCCGCGAGTTATCTGTCACTTCTAGAACGGTGTCACCCTGGGGGTCGATCAGGAAAATTTGGAACGTGTCGCCGTTGCGGTTGCTGCTAAAGCCAATCCACTGCCCATCGGGCGACCATGTCGGCGTTTGGTCTTCGGCACCGTTGTCGTCCTGGGTGAGCAGGCGGGTTCCGGTACCGTCCGCCTCCATCACATACACATCACTATCGCCCGTGCTATCGCTAATGAACGCAATCTGCGTGCCATCTGGTGACCACGCCGGGGAGAAACTGATGCCCGCGTCATCCGTCAGGCGCTGCACCAAACCTGTTTCGATGTCGTAGGCGTATATTTCTAGCAGTCCAGGGGAATCCTGGTCGCCAGCATACACGATTTGTGTGCCATCTGGCGACCAAGCCGGGTCTGCCTTTACGCCTGTGTCCGCACCCACCAGGTAACGTGTTACATTGTTGGGGTCGTCTAGCGGCACACTTTCCATATTAAGCCGATCCCGCACATACGCAATCGCGCTGCCGTCTGGGTTCCATGTGGGGCGGCTGAGATCAGTCGCATTGAGCGTGGTAAGCTGCCGGGCAGACCGTGGGTTTGACGCCGGGGCAACAAAGATCTCGACACTGCCCGCGCTCTCATCCTGACCCGGTGCAGCAGCGGGCGGGGCATCCTCATCGTCCGGTTCCGGCGCATCCTGTACGGATGCCGCCACTGGCACGGCGAGGAACGCAATTTGTGACCCATCCGGGCTATAGGCAACACTGTCGCCGATCACATCCAGCGGTTGGTTGCTGGTACCGTTCCCGCTGATTTCAAAGAGCGCAGGCGCAGCGGCACCCGCCCCAAGCCCGCTGTACAGGATGTTGTAGTCCGAAAGCGGTAGCAGTGTCGCTGTCGGCGGCAGTGTTTCGGTTGCGGTTGGGGCGCTGGTGGGTGTGAACGTGGGCGGCAGCGTCGGTGCATTCGGGCTAACGAGCACACTGGGCGGGGACGCCGTTACCGATGGTGTAAACGTGGGCAGATCGGTTGCTGGGTTTTGCGTGGCGGCAAGCTGCGTGTTGAACGCGACAATTTCCGTCGTGTCGGGTTCGGTTTGGGTCGCTGCGCGGATGGCATTGAATATCACGCCGACCAGTACCACGACCGACAGGATACCCACGCCGATGATGGCGTAGCTAATGTAGCTGCGCCATGCTGGTTGCCCGTCTGCCGATGTGGTGGTTTGTGTGCCCGCGCTGGCATCTGCTGTGCCGCCAAGCTGCTGGAGCGCGGCGCGTGCAGTGCCGTTGTTTGGGTTGATGGACAGCACCCGCTGGAGGTAACGGCGTTTGTCCGCAGTTGTCGTAGAAGTGGTCGCCAGCCACATCCACGCCACCTCGTTGTTAATGTCTTGCCGGACGACCGCTTGCAACAAACGCTGTGCGGTTGTCCGGTCACCACGTTTTGCCGCGTCGATAGCCGCATTGAGCTGCGATTGGATGTCTTGCGCCACGTAAGCCGTTCACCTTCTGTTGCACTCGCTTGCAAGGTTATTGTAGGGGCTGGAATGCCCAAATGGCAGTAAACACTAGCAAAATTAGCATCATCGCGCCAATGAGCACGCTGCCGTAGGTGACGAGCTTGCGGCTCTCACTCTCTTCTTTGTTTTGCTGCATCCGCTCCAGCGTCTTCGCAGCGGTCTCGTTGTCAGGGTTCACCTGCAGCACGCGCTCTAGCCACTGCTTGCGCTCCGTCGGGGAGTTCGCCAGCTTTGCCATCCACAGCATAGCCGTTTCGTTCTTTTTGTCCTGGTCCAGCACCTGGCGGAACATTACCCGTGCGCCGTCCTTGTTATTTTGTTTGGCACTGCGGATCGCCATTTGCAAAAGTTCTTCGCGGTTGGGGCTAACCATACGCTTCTCCCGTCGTTAAACCGAATCGTCTAATTATAACATTAAGGTTGGATTGTGGCATATCGTCTATGAAAACAGAATGATGTTAAAATCAAATGTAACACACTTTAACTCGACTTTATCCATTTCAGGCCGCATAGCATAAAACGTCCACGAGGCCG
>CAYVGI010000199.1:0-6882 GCA_964451095.1 uncultured Anaerolineaceae bacterium | reverse complement strand
CAGAGCTTAACGCGCTAATCCCAAATTCGCTGCATTTTTCCTGCGGAATGTGCGTCAGACAGGTGTGCGGATTGATTTTTGACCTCCACGGGTCGTTAAACCCAGGAAGGTGCTGGGTGGCGTTATCAACGATTACTATCGCGACGCTTCATAGCCCAAAAACACATACGGATGAGTTTTTCACACTATGGGTGCTTGGATATGGCACGGGCACACAGGAAGCTCAATCGTCTGTATGCCTGACCGTTATTATTAGTCGTATATCTAGCAAATTCGGGGGAGTTGCTCTCCAAGCTGCATATCCACGATTCGTGTCGCGCCGAGCCGGGTTGTTGCCACAACGATACCAGTATGCTCGGCTACTACACTGCCGAGTACGGTAGAGGTTTGGCCTGACGGATGTATCCGCATACGCTGTAGCAATGCTGATGCGTGTTCAGGTGGCACAATGGCAATCAGCTTGCCCTCATTGGCGATGTGTAGTGGATCCAGACCGAGCATTTCACAGGCCGCCGCCACCGCATCGCGGACGGGCAGGTTTTGCTCATCAATACGAATCCCGACCTGTGATGCACGAGCAATTTCGTTTAGCGTGGCTGCAACCCCGCCGCGCGTCGGGTCACGCAGCACATGAATATTTTGCGTCACACACAGCATATCCGCAACCAGGCTGCCCAGCGGGGCGCTGTCGGATTCGATTTGCGTCTCAAACTCAAGCCCCTCGCGCACGCTCATCACGGCGATGCCGTGGTCGCCAATCGTACCGCTAACAATCACAACGTCTCCGGGTTGGGCGCGGTTCGGCGCGATGTGCACGCCCGCTGGAATGCGCCCGATACCGCTTGTGTTAATGTAAACGCCGTCGCCGTGACCGCGCTCAACGACTTTAGTATCGCCCGTTACCAGTTGCACACCGGCAGCCTGCGCAGCCTGCCCCATACGCGTGGCAACCTCCCCGAGCACAGTCACGGGCAGCCCTTCTTCCACGATAAAGCCACAGCTCAAATAGTGGGGCTGTGCACCGCTCATGGCAAGATCATTCACTGTACCATAAACCGCAAGTTCACCAATACTGCCACCGGGGAAAAACAGCGGACGCACGACAAAGGAATCCGTCGAAAATGCGAGCCGTGCCCCGTCCACACTTATTTCAACGGAGTCCGTCAGCGGGTGCTCGCTGTTCTGGCTGAACGCAGGCAAAAACAGGTGCTCTACAAGCTCAGCAGAAAGCTTGCCGCCGCCACCGTGCCCCATCACGATGTCTGGATAGTCCCGCAGAGGTAGTGGGCACGTCCAGCCACCTGCCGCACTAACCTGTTTACGTTCAACCGTCATGGCATTTCCTCCAGAGCAGTGAACCGTCCATACTGGTAGTAGGCAGCACATGCGCCCTCGCTGCTTACCATTGTCGCACCGAGTGGCTTGCGCGGAGTGCATGTTTTACCAAACGCGCCACATTCATTCGGTTTTATCATGCCGCGAAGCACGTCACCACTGCGACATTCAGTGGATTCGGCGGTGTGTACATCATCCACACAAAACTTCCGTGCTGCATCATAGTCACCATACGCTTCGCGGAGTTTCCAGCCGCTGTTCGGGATGGTGCCGATGCCACGCCATGTGCGGTCGGTCACCTCGAACACTTTGCTCAGCACGTTTTGTGCCGGAATGTTGCCCTTCCGCTGAACCGCACGCGCATACGCGTTGTCAACCGTTGCTTTACCTGCTTCCAGTTGTGCAATCGTCCGGCGGATACCGTCCAGCACGTCAATCGGCTCAAATCCGGTCACGACAATCGGGACGCGGTACTGCTTCGCAATCGGCTCGTACTGCCAGTACCCCATCACGCTGCACACATGCCCCGCCGCCAGGAAGCCCTGGACTCGGTTGTCCGGCGCGTTTAGTATGGTGTGCAATGCAGGTGGTACCAGCACATGCGAGACAAGCATCGAAAAGTTAGTCAGTCCCTGCTGCTTTGCAGTCACAACTGCCATCGCGTTTGCCGGAGCGGTCGTTTCAAAGCCAACCGCGAAGAACACTATGTCTCTATCTGGGTTAGCGCGTGCCAGGGTTATGGCGTCCAGCGGTGAGTAAACGATGCGCACATCTGCGCCGCGGCTTTTGACCCTGAACAGATCGTCGCGGCTACCGGGGACGCGCAGCATGTCACCAAATGTGCAGAATATCACGTTTTCCCGTGCGGCAATGACCAGCGCCCGATCAATTATCGCCAGCGGCGTCACACACACCGGACAGCCAGGGCCGTGAATCAGCTCAATCTGTTCGGGCAGTAGCTGATCAATGCCATTGCGAATGATGCTGTGCGTTTGGCCACCGCACACCTCCATGATCGACCACGGTCGGGTAGTGATACTGGCAATCTCATCAAACAGAAGGCGTGCCAGGCGTTCATTCCGAAACTCGCTCAAATATTTCATGGCAGTGTCTCCTCGTCACCTTCTGCGCCGAGTTCTTCCGCAAGCACACCCATATCCTCGAATAACGCGAGGGTTTCTTTTGCGGATTGCTCGTCCAACAACGTGATAGCGAAGCCTACATGCACTATCACATAGTTGCCCAGCACCGCCTCCGGCACATAGGCGAGGCAAATTGCCTTCTTGATACCGCCGAAGTTCACACGCCCCATCGCAATCTCGTTTTCGGTGTAAATCTCTTCAATTAGTCCGGGAATGCCGAGGCACATAGCCTAGTTGCTCCTTTTCGCTGCGTCGTAGCCAACAATAGCCTGCCCGAGAGAGAGACCACCGTCGTTCGGGGGGACCTGCCGATGCGTCAGCATAGTGAACTGGTACTGTTCTAGGTTTGCCTGTACCCGTTCCAGCAGATAGCGATTCTGGAACACACCGCCACTCAATGCGACTGTGTCTAAATTGTGCAACCGACGCAGACGCATTGCCACCTGCAGCACCCATGCCGCGACAGTATTATGAAACTTTGCCGCGATAATAGACACGGGAACACCAGCACGCAGTTCCTCCAGAATGCTCGCCAGCACAGGTGCCGGATCGAAGGTGCTATCACTTACGGGATAGTGGGCGCTCACATCATCCGTGCACATCGCCTCCAGTTGCATAGCTGCCTGCGCTTCGAATGTCGCGGTGCAGCACACACCGAGCAGCCCTGCCACAGCGTCGAACAGACGCCCCATACTGCTGGTTTGCACAGTGTTCAGGCTGGCTGCGAGTTGGCGCAGCAGGATTCGTCGCTCGTTTGGCATAGTAACCATAACAGGTAGCAAGTCTTCATCCCAAGGTAGGTCACATGCCCACAGGTAAGCGAGCGTGAGCCGATATATCCTCCTGATGGCGGTATCACCGCCGGGGAGCGGCATGTAGGCAACGTGGGCGACACGCTCAAAGCTTCGGTAGTTTGCCAGCAGCACCTCGCCGCCCCAAACCGTACCATCTGTGCCATACCCGGTGCCGTCGAATACAAAGCCGATGACTGATTCATCACTGGCAATGCAGTGCTCCGCCATGACCGCTGCAATGTGCGCGTGGTGGTGCTGAACAGCGACACAGGGCAAGTTGTGCCGGGCAGCGTGGCGCTGTGCCCACCGCGTCGATAAATAGCCGGGGTGCATGTCATGGATGATGAACTGTGGCTTTACGTGACAGAGATGTTGCAGATTCTCCAGACTGTGCTCAAACGTGGATAGCGTTTCGAGGTTCTGCATATCCCCGATGTGCTGGCTCATAAACGCCTGATTGCCTTTTGCCAGGCAGAACGTGTTCTTCAATTCCCCGCCAACGGCGAGCAACGGCGGCAACGTCACTGGTAATGGCAGTGGTTGGGGTACCACGCCGCGTGAACGCCGCACCGGGAAGGCGACTGTCACCACACTGTCGTCACATGGTGTGTAGATGATGCGGTCATGCAGCAGAAACGCATCTGCGATCAATGAAAGGCTGGTCAATGCGTCCTCATTGTCCGTGATGATCGGCTCGCCGCTGTGATTGGCGGAGGTCATAACAAGTGGCATTTGCTCCGCAAGCAGATGATGCAGCGGTGTAGAGGGCAGCATGAGGCCTACCGTGCCGATGTCCGGCGAAACCGTATTTGCCAGCGCGGCATTATCGCGTTTGTACAGCAGTACAATGGGGCGCTCGCGCCCGGTTAACAGCGCCACTTCCTCTTCAGATACGTATGCCAGCGTTTTTGCCTGGGCAACGTCACGCACCATCACAGCCAGTGGCTTGTGTGGGCGGTGCTTGCGCTTGCGCAGGCGCGTAACTGCACCTGCATGAGTCGCATCACATGCGAGGTGGAACCCACCCACGCCTTTAACCGCGACTATCTTCCCGTCAGCCAGGGCTGCAATTGCTGCACGCACAGCGCCGTCTGCATGCTGCGGTGCAGCGCCCCCGTGGACAAATGTCACCTGCGGTCCGCAGTCAGGGCAGGCAATGGGCTGTGCGTGAAAGCGTCGGTCAAGCGGGTTGCCGTACTCTGCACGACAATCCGGGCACATGGTGAATGGTGACATGGTGGTGTGGGGGCGGTCGTAGGGCATGTGTTCGACAATCGTGAAACGCGGCCCGCAGTTCGTACAATTGATGAACGGATAGCGGTAGCGTCGGTTTGATGAGTCCCGTAGATCGCGCAGGCAGTCATCACACACTGGAAGGTCTGGCAGGACAAGTGCTGGCATATCCCCGCCGTCACGATTGCTGGATACACTGGATACAATCGAAAAGCCGGTTTCAAGGTGCGGCTTCATACCGTGTGAGTACACGCCGCTGATAAAGGCAGCAGGCGGTGCCTCTGCCAGCAGGCGTGCTTTGAAACGATCGACAACTGCCGCGTGCCCCTGCACCTCAATGAACACCCCATCGTTGTTGTTGCCTACAAAACCTGCCAGTGCCAGCGACGTGGCAAGCCGATAAACAAACGGACGGAAGCCCACCCCCTGCACAGACCCTGTCAGGTGAATGCGTTCACGAATGAACGGATCTACAGGCACAAGCATGATCAGGAGCTCCGTTGCATTTGTACACGTATATGTGCCAGATAGTCCACCCACTCGGAAATGCCCGCGGCCGTACGTGCAGACGTTTTGAATATCACCGCAGCGGGATTCACGCGATAGATATTCGCTAGTGCCTCAGTCTCATCAAAGTCCACCGCAGCAGCAATGTCTATTTTGGTAAGGATGACGACATCCGACGAGTGGAACATGGGTGGGTACTTCAAAGGTTTGTCCTCACCCTCTGTGACCGACATCAATACCACGCGTACTTGCTCACCGAGGTCATAACTTGCTGGGCAAACCAGGTTACCGACGTTTTCGATAAACAGAAAGTCAAGTTGATTTAGCGTCCACCCGTCCAGATGACGTTCGATCATATCTGCTTCTAGATGGCAGTTGCTACCTGTAGAAATCTGGCGGACGGGCGAACCACTGCGCGCGAGACGTTTGGCGTCATTGTCTGTAGCCAGGTCGCCTACGAGTGCTGCCACACGGTAGCCTCGTTGCTGTAGCTCGATAAGTGTGCGCTCTAGAAGGGCGGTTTTGCCTGCGCCTGGGCTGGACACCAGATTGACTGCCAGCACACCGGCTCGTGTAAATTGGTCTCGTAGTTGACCGGCAAGATAATTGTTTTTCTCCAGGACACCCCTATGAATTTCCAGTATACGTGGCTTCATGATTATTTCCTTTCATCGTCGTACTGTTCCAGTGAAACTAGCTCGATTTCTCTACCCTGTCGCACGTCTGTTGCAGGAGTACCGCACCCTGGACAGAACAAATATCGAGCATCATGCAGTTGGTATGTGTCATCACAAGCAGCACAGTAGATCGTTACCGGAACGTATTCAATACATAGCTCTGCACCTTGCAACAACGTACCAACAGTCGCTACATCGAAGCAGAAGTTCAACGACTCGCCTACCACGCCGGAAAGTGCTCCGAGTTGCAGGTGAACCACGTCAACATGTTCAAGGTCCGCTTTTTGTGCAGCGTCTTCGGCTAAACTAACCAGACTGTCTGCAATTGAATACTCATGCATGGTTTTCTACCTTCCGCTCACGTTGATACTCACGGTTGCCTGGTGATGTGTCGTAGTCGATGATTTCTTTACCGCCTAAATCCAGCCCGAATGACACATTGAGCGAGTCGTGCGGACACACGCTGATGCACGTCTGGCACAGTGTACATTCGGTTGACAGGACGCGCTCTCCGGCAGTGATGTAGTCCTTCACACGGATGTCCATCGGGCACATTTCCACACAGGCTTCGCAACCATGACAGTGATCAGGAATGCCGCTGACCTTGAGCAGCGATAAAACCTTGCCCCTCGCCCTGCGCAGCGAAATTCAATGCGTTTGCATAGGTTGCCAGCGAGATTCAGCCAGAAAAAGCGGCGACCAGTACCCCGGCAAATACCGGGAGCATCAGCCATTGCCACGGCACCATCATATTGCGCGATAGCGTTTGTGGGTGATGTCCGGTGATATTCCGCATTGTTTTGCCCTCCTATCGCTGTGATTCGGGCTGCGCGAGGGGGCACGACGCAACGTGCCCCCTGGCATCGGGATCTAGCGCCGTAGTGCTGCGTGGGCTGCTGCCAGCCGTGCAATCGGCACACGGAATGGTGAACAACTTACATAGTCCAATCCGGTCTGGTGACAAAACGCAATGCTGTTTGGCTCACCGCCGTGCTCACCACAGATGCCAATGTGCAATCCGGGTTTGATAGAGCGCCCGCGTTTCACAGCCAGATCGACTAGATAGCCGACACCTTCTTCGTCGATAACCTGGAATGGATTCTCTGGCAAAACACCATGTTCGACGTAATGCATCAGGAATTTGCTCTCGGCATCGTCCCTGCTGATGCCGAATGTGGCTTGCGTCAGGTCGTT
>CAYVGI010000198.1:0-6921 GCA_964451095.1 uncultured Anaerolineaceae bacterium | reverse complement strand
CGCCCCCCCCCCCCCCCCCCCCCCCGCCCCCCCCCCCGCCGCCGCCCGGCCCTTATGAACAGATTTTGGTGGACAAGAGAGAGTACCTATATTAGCCGTAGTAGTAGGGGCTGTTCAAACTGTTCAAAACTCTGTAATGCGTTTCGCAATGTGGGTTGTTTATCCCAAGCTGACCCGTAGATAACCCAGCATATCGCAGAAAAAATGTTAAGTGCTGGATATGTGGGATAAGCAACCTGTTCAAAGTTTTGAACAGTTATGAACAGGTTGGGGGGAGTTTTGAACACCCCCTGTTCAAACCGTAATAATTGTAATGCTATTGTTACGGGTATATCCCAAATATTGCTATTTGCAACGAAAGTTATGAACAGGCTGTTCAAAGTTATGAACAGGTTTTGAACAGGTAAACCCGAGTTATGAACAGGTCTATGCGAAAACTGTTCAAAGTTTTGAACAGGCAACTTCTTATAGTGAGTCTATTACAGGTTGGATTTGGGATATTTATCCCAAAATGTGGGAAAATATATCCCAAGGAAATTTAAGTGGATTAACTAATATTTGGGATATATTTGCTGTAAGCTAATGCAATTTTTGGGTTCGCATTTGCATTTTGCCCCGCTGTGCAACTGCCGCATCTCAATGTATAGTTGAGGCAGTGCGTGCCCAAACACCTGGGAGAGGGACAATGTATGACTACTTAGTTGCCGCCTTTGGATTGACCGTAGTGCTGTGCCTGGCACCGATTATGCTTGTTTCGTTGGTGATCGCTGCCGTGTTCCTGCGGCGCACCCGCCCGACGAAAACCACGGGCAGGAACAGAAAACCCGAACCTGTGAACCGCAACATCGTGCAGGCGACAGTCGCATTTACGCGCTTTTTTGTTGTGTCTATGGTGGCGCTGGCAACTGTGACTATCGTAGTGTGGACGCTGATTTTGGCGGTGTTCGGCGCAGAAAATACGCTCGACTTCGCGGCACAAAGTGTGCCATCCCAGGCAGAGCAGCTCGAAGAGGCAGTCGCGCCAGCGGCGACATCCGATGCGGAGCGGGCACCGTAGTTACCGCTGCGCGAGGAACGCCCGCACCTCTGCCAGTGTGGGCATGTCGTTGGCGCAGCCGTGCCGCGTAACGATGAGCGCCCCGCACGCATTTGCCAGCCGCAGCGTGCTTTCCCAGTCGTCGCCGCGCAGCCGCCCGGCAATCACCCCCGCCGCAAACGCATCCCCCGCGCCGAACACATTGAGTATTTCTACTGGGTAGCTGGGCGCGTCAACCTGCGTGCCCGCCCTGGTGAACACCGTCGCACCCTGTGCCCCCCGCTTGATGATGACCGCCTCTTGCACGAGTTTTAGCAGCGAGCGTGCCGCGTCCTCCGGGGCACCTAAGCCGGCGGCAGCGCAGATTTCATGCTCCGTGCCCATGGCGATGTGCGCGGTACGCAGTGCTGCTCGCATCATCACGCCGAACTCATCTGCACTGTGCCACTGGGACGATTTGTAGTCAATATCCACGTAGACGGTGCCGCCGCCCGCCGCACACCGTTCTGCTGCCAGCAGCGAGGCACTCATGGCGCTGCGCGAGACCAGCCCAATGCCTGTGAACAGCACCGCTCGCGCTGTGTCTACAGGTGCACCCATCACATCGTGCACGTTCAGGTAGAGGTCGGCGCTGGTGTCCTGGTAAACGGCGGTCTCAAATTGGTGCGGGGGCTGGATACTCAGCAAGAAGCCGTTGGTGGTGCTGCCCGGCTTGGGGAACATGTAGTCTGTGCTCACGCCTTCCGCCGTGAGGAACTTGCGCACCAGCCGTCCAACCGCATCCGGGCTGGTGCCAGTGAGCAGCGCGGTTTGCAGCCCTAGCCGCTGTGCTGCCACGGCGATGTTCAGTGGGGTGCCGCCCACAAACACATGGAACCCGGTGATGTCCTCGAACGGTGCGCCTACATCCTGCGAGAACAAGTCCAGGCTCACGCGCCCCAGGCAAATCAGGTCAAGACGGGTGATATTCATCTGTTGCTGTTCCGGGCTATACAACATCCCCGTGAGCATACCATCACACGGGTGGGCATTACCAAAAGAGGTCGTTTAGGGGTCTAGCGCCTGCTGGATGATGGTTTGCAGTGCTTGTGGTCGAAATGGCTTGGGCAGGTAGGCATCACACCCGGCGGCGAATGCCGTGCTTTTGGGGTATTCGTCTGGCACAGCGGTCACGGCGATCACGAACACGTCAGGATCAATCGTTGCCTTGATCTGCTTGGTGTAGTCTAGCCCGCTTTTGCCGCCGGGCAAAGCAAGATCCATCACAATCACTTGTGGGCGTGTGCGCTGGACGGTTTCCAGCACTTTGGATGGGTCTAGCACAGAAATCGCTTCGTATCCCATCCGCTCTATGAAACGCACGACCAACTCGAGATTATCGACCCGGTCATCTACTGCCATTATTGTTGCCGAACTCATTCGTCTTTCCAGGGAACATGTCATCTACCAACACATTGTCTTACAATTGATTACGAAAAACCAGTAAAAAAGGTGCTGTAAATGTAGTTCCCTGGTTAAGTTTTTGATGCGTGAAATTAATACAGGCGCCAACCCCACGTCACCGCGACGAGGTACGGCACCAACGCACCCACCAGCCCGCCAGCGAGCAGTTGCGCTGGCGTGTGACGGTTCAGGTTAAGCCGCGCTGCTGCGACGAGTGGCACCAGCGGCAGCACCCACAGTGCCGCGCCCATCCCAAACACCAGCCCCGTGACCATGACCGCGCTGGTAATGCTCATGGCGTGGATGCTGATTTGCCAGAAGATGGTCACCAGCGCCATCACCAGCAGCCCCAGCAACGTCGCTACGCTAAACAGCAGCAGCACCGTGCCCGCCTTCAAAGCCCACAAAAGCCCTAGCGCACCCGCACTACAGGTGATGGACACGCCAAACGGCAAAATGCGCTGGCGGCGCAGCTTCATGTGGATGTCGGTAATGTGCCCACGCTTGACCATCCACGCAATGAAAATAACGGGTACCCAGCACACCAGAAAACCATACAGGGTGGCGGCGGCGAGTGCCCCGCTGCGCCCCTGGGTTGCTTCCGCCAGTGCCAGCGGGAACGCCAACACCGTCCAAACCACCGGGGGGCTAACCACATCGGACACAACCCGTGCCCAATTCCGCTCTTCTACCAATCTACTGCTTGCCGCAACTGAACGATCCATCGCTGCTTTTCTCCAATAAGCATAAATTTAATTTCACGCTCATTTTACCACATGGCGCGACGCAATTTGTATATTTTTACGACTTTGACACCGTAATTTTTGTGCAAATACACGATGCGCCGCGCCTAGCCTGACCTCACCCGGTACCTGTCACTTCTGTGTTCGCGTCGTCGCTGATGGCATCCGGCGGGGGGGCGACGGTGGTCAGTTGCAGTGACTGTACAATCTTAACGGTGGTGGGGTAAAAGCGCTCGAAGTCCTGTGGGGTGGTTTCCAGCGTGACTACTATACGGCGGAACGGTTCTTCTGTGGCGATGACAAAGACGGCACCATTGCGATACACCGCGCCGCGTGCCGTCGCCCCATTGACCACACTGCCGATGCGTACACCGTAGTCCGGCGTGCCCCGAGAGAAATCGCGCAAGATCGCCGCTGGCTCCACCTGTACGCCAATGCGTGCTTGCCCCGGTGCGATTGCCGCCGGGTCGAAGTCCAGCACATTGGCAAAGTACGTCACACGCTCCGTGACGGTGGTTGCCGCCTCGCCCTCCCCCTGCGTGAAGGTGAACTCCTGTTGGCGCACATTCCAATCATACGGATACTGCACCGCGTAGCCCCTACCCCGGTCAACGAATAGTTCTGTCGGTTCGGTGGCGTCTACGGGCGGGTAGCGCAGCGTGTTTAGCACGGCGAACAGCGCACTTTCGTACCCAAAGCTGTATTCATTGTTGGTCGGGTTGCCCGTCAGGTTTTGCACGTACACCTGCACGATAGAGCCGTCGTTGCGCTGGATGAGGATGTGCCCGCTGCCGTTTTGCAGGCGGCTTAGGGCGTTGTACCCGGCAATCGTCAGGCGCTGCGGCAGGATGCCGTTTTCCCCGATGGTGTCCGTCAGGTAGTCTTCCAGCGATTGTGCAAACACGCTGACGTTGCCCTCTGCGTCCACGACGGCGAACGTGGGCGGCTCCAGGTAGGTGATGGTCACCAGCGCGTCCGCGTTCTGCTGGAAGGCAGGCGATGCCGGGTCGCCGCGCAGGGGCACATCGCTGCGGGCAGGGATGCCAATCAGCGCGGAGCTAACGGCGGCGTCTGGGGTTTCGCTGGTGAACCAGTTCCGGGGCACGTCAAATTGCACACGCTGGCTACTTGCCGTGAACGTTGTATCCAGCGTGGGGACGGCACCGCCGCCCTCATTGCCCAGGGACGTCGGTTCCGTGCGTGCCATAATCGCGAGCACACGCGGCAGGTCTATTTCGTAGTAGCGCTCAATGTCGGACTCGACCCGCGCCCGCACGACGCTGCCGTCATCACGGATGAGCAGCACCGTGTAGCGCCCAAAGCCAACCGCGTAGCTGACTGCCTGCTGCCCGGCAAACGTGACCACCGTGACTTGCTCGACGGTGGTGCCACCCACTACATACGGAATTTCGTGAAAGCGTGTGTTTTCCGTGACGCCGTTGTTGGTCAAAAAGCTCGGCGATTGGATGCTTAGCACCAGCATGACCTCTCCGTTGAAGGCACTGTTGAGTACGACCTCTTCGCTGTTGCCTTCTTCGCTCACGTCCACGGGCGTGCCGTTGCTGCGCAGGGCAATGCTGTCGTTCTGTTCCAGCGCGTACCACCCGCCGGGGATGTGCGTGGTCAGGTCTGCGCGGGCGCTGATGAACCGCCGGGGCGCAAGCTGCTCGACATCCAGGTTGGGGTAGTCCAGCGTGTCGAACGGGAAGAACTGCTCGTTAATCAGCCGGGCGGAGGCAGCGAACTCGAACAGCGCAGGCTCGAAGTTGTCTAGCGTGCCGGGGAAGTGCCGCACCCGCAGCGTGAAGTAGTGGGTCAGTTGCGGCTCGCGCGGTTCTGGTGGTGTGGGCTGCTCTCCGTCTTCGCCCTCCACCGTCTCTACGGGCTGTTCCAGTTCCTCCGGCGGGATGGGCGGTTCCAGCACCAGCCGGGTGAGCACAAAACGCCCATCGCTGAGCACCGCCCGCGCCATCTCCACGCCGTTCCAGGTGAAGGTATCCACGCTGAGCACGCGCTGCCCCTCGGATGGCAGACTGCCATAGAGCAGGCTTAGCGGTGTCACCACCGCGTCCTCCGGGATGCGACCAAAGGTGCCCCGCGCCACGAACTCACCGGGCAGCAGGGCGGTCGTGCTGCTGCTGCCCCGGTTGGTGATGGTCATGTCATTCCAGCTTGGTTCGCTTAGCTGCCACGCGAACGGTAGGTCAAGCTCCAGGTTGCCGTTCAGCGAGTCGTACACACGGGCACGTGGGTACCCAAACCCACGCGGGTGGTACAAGCGCCCGAACCCGGCGCGGCGCACATCCGGCGGGCGGCTGTTGGTAAATACCAGTGCGTCCGCCATGCGCCGGAACGTCGGTTCTAGCGCGGCGAACTGCCCCGGCGCGGCACCCACCCACACTTCTGCCAAGCGGCTCTCGTCCACGAACAGAATGTAGTGGCGGTTGTTCTGCAAAAACGGTGCGCTCAGCTCCCCGGCACGGTAGCGCAGCAACCCGGCGGGTGCGGCACGGTAGGCATCACGGGCATCGGAGAGCCTCGGCACCAATCGTGCTGCCGCGATGGTGCTGTCCTCGTTCGGGGGGATGCGCGGCACATCGGAGAATTGGCGCACCCGCACCGCCATGTACGCCGTGCCGGCGTCCGGCAGGTTGTCCTCGCCGTAGATGTCAAAGTCGGTTGCCAGGAACAGCGTCCCGCTCTCGTCCTCATAGGCAACCCACCCGTCCGGGTAGCGGGCGACCACCCCCGTGCCCCCAAACACGGCTTCCGGCAGCGGTAGCGGCTCCGGTGTGGGTTGTTGGGCAAACAGCGGTGCCCCCAGCAGCAGGATCAGGCACAGTGGCAGCAGCAAACGAAACCAGCGCAAAGTCATGTTATCCCCCGTTTGGATTTAGTTACGAAGCTTGCTTTAACTATAACGAAAATTTTGCTCTGTGGTGTGGGCAGCGTGGGGCAATCGTGGGGCAGGCGTGTGTATGGGAAACGTGAAAGGCGTGAAAGGCAGGATAGAACGCGGGGGTGCCAGGGCGATCTTGGCGTCCCTGCGCCCTTCCGTTGGAACGCGTTACGCCTTAATCACGCGGGTATTGGCGAGGCGGTCGTGCAGCGTGCGCTTTTCGTCGTCACCAAACGCAATGAGGTAGCCAATCAAAAATGTGATGGTGCTCAGCAGCTTACCGATGAAGTCTCGGATGAACATTGTGCCGTAGGTAACATTGCTGCCGTCTGCCTTGATGATGCGGATATTCATCACGTTTTTGCCGACGGTCTTGCCCTCCCAGTTCGGCGGAATGTACACAAAGTAGACGAGACCGACGATGAGACCGATGATGAAGCCGATCGCCTGTGCCTGCTGTTGCAGCGCTTCAAGTTCGGCGGTGGTGGTCGCGCCGGAGGTAATGCCGAGGATGAACCCCACAATGCCACCCAGCAGCCCTGCAATGATCTGCGTGATAATGCCGTCAATTACTGCTGCGACAAAGCGCTGCCCAATGCCCGCAAACTCAACCGGGGCATCTACTTTGCGCTTGTCCTTCTCACTCACGTTAAAATCGTAGTCTGCCATAGCCCACACTCCTTATTGGTAAGTTAGGAAAAGTTCACCGTCTATGAGTATAAGCGAACCGGAGTTCTAACGGTTGTAGGACTTTCGCTTGAGAGCGTGAAATAGGCGGTTTGTTATGATAGAGGCATGGT
>CAYVGI010000197.1:0-6956 GCA_964451095.1 uncultured Anaerolineaceae bacterium | reverse complement strand
TGGGCGGTGCCTAAGTTCGGTAGCCAATCAAACGAGGGCACGCCGTAACGCAAGATGGAAGCTTGCATGACTGCGTACACCACCAGAATCATCACAAAGTAAACCTGTTCCTCGTCACGCATGTTGCTCCTCCGCCCTGTATCACTTTTTACTTTCTTCACGCAGTGTAGTGGGGCTGCATAAGCATAGGGTGAACGAAAAATTGGGTGAAAATTAATCTATGGCGGGTGCCTGCCCCTTGTGTTGATTGTGTAGTGCTGCGTTGTGGTCAGCATACTTGCGCATGTTCTGCATCCACAGTGGCATTTGCGAAAGCACCTGCCGATAGTTATCTACAAACAGCACGCCCTTCTCATAATATGCCATGTTCACGATGTACCACTCCTCCATGCCGACACCCGCTGCCACCCGTTGCAAAAATGTGTGCAGCACTTCCTCGTCGGGCACCTTGATGGTAAACGGGTAGATGAGGTAGCCGTATTGGTCGGTAAACATCTGGCGAACGCGCAGTTCCACACCCAGTTCCTCCGCGATGTTTGCCAGGTCTTCCAGTTGGTTTAGCCCATGGTGATTAATCACCCAACTGCACGCATAGTAGTAGTGCACCTCAATTGGCTCCAGCGGTTGCGGGGGGTTATCGGTCATATTAGCCAAGTGTCCTTGTTCGCTTGTTCTGGTTGCCCTAAACATAGCGGACGCCCACCCGCCCGCAAAGTGTGGTTTCTGTGTGGCAAGCCGAGGGCACAAAGCGGTGTTCGGTGTTATCATCAGGGGTGCTTGCTCAACTGCCACACCCGGAGAGGTCGCTATGCTTGGCTCCGCCGTGATTGATGTCATTATCGGACTGGTGTTCGTCTACATTTTGCTTAGCTTGTTGGTCGCGCAGGTCAACCAGATCGTCGCAAACCTGCTGAACTTGCGTGCACAGCAGCTTCGTGTGCGTGTGGAGGGCATCATCTACGACGCCGACTTGCAGGAGCGAGTGCTGTCCCATCCAGTGGTTGGGATTACGCGCCCGCCCACCACCGTGAAGGAGACGACGCAGCGGGCAAGGCGCACCACACCCGTTACGACGCTATCGTCAACGAACTTCGCCAAGGCGATGATTAACATTCTCAGCGACCCATTCCTGGATGTATATGCAGCGCTCACACTTGTCGAAGATGAGGCAGAGCGGCAGCGCCTGCGCGACATCGTTGACCAGCTCAAGGTGAACTTAAACAGCCCGGAGCGTGCGAACGCGGTTTTAAACCAGTTCCACAGCAGGATTACGGCGCTAGAACCCGCCAACCGCCCTGACCGCCGCGCATTGCTGCGCACCCTCAGCCCGCTGCAAACCTCTATCCGCGAGTTTCAGTCGGGCAACTCCGCGCTGTTGCAAATCTACAACTCCGTCAGCCAGGTAGAAAATCGCGCCTTCCAGCAGGCAATGGAGACGGTGCTGTCTGGCGTGCAAACGGTCAACGAGGCGGAAGCTGCTATCGAGGAGTGGTTCGACAACAAAATGGCGCAGACCAAAGACCTGTATGCCCGCACAATGCAGTATCTGTCGCTGGTGGTGGGGCTGGTGATTGCGCTGGTGCTCAATATTGACTCGCTGTACCTTGCAGAAACGCTGTGGAATGATAGTGCCCTGCGAGACCGACTGACCGTGGCGGCGACCAGCGCCGCGTTTGGGAACGACTCGTTCGTGATCCAGGAGCAGGTGCCCGCAGAGGGAACCGAACAAACACCTGAACAAGCGGTTGATGCAGTGGTGGATAGCTTTCAGCTAGCAGAGGCAACCTTCCAGGAACTGTTGGAACTACGCTTGCCTATCGGCTGGACGTTCCGCCCACCGGGAACAAACATTGCGTCAAACGTCGTCGGCGCGGAATCTGTCAACATCTACGACCCGCTAACGGACAAGCGCAACCTGTACAATCTCATCCCATTTGTGACGGGCAACTGGTTCCTGAACCTGCTCATTAAGATCGTCGGGCTGCTGGTCACGTCGTTTGCCGTGGCGCAGGGGGCACCCTTCTGGTTCGATGTGCTGCGGCGCATTAGCGGTAACAAAAACACCTCCAGCACACCCAGCGGTGGCAGCGGCACACAAGTGGAATAGCCTACAGGTTGTGCTGCTCGCGGATGTGATCTAATAGAGCGGTGCTGCCCTTTTGCACCAGGTCGTGCACACGGTCGAACGTGTTGTCGTAGTAGGGGTCGGGCACGTCGGTGGTGTTGGTCGTCCCTGCTTTGTTCGCATAGCTCATGAACATCGCCACTTCGGTGTCCGTCGCACCGGTTTCCTGCTGCAAGCGCTGTATCGTGCGCAGGTGCCCACCGTCCATTGCCAGCACATAATCGAACGCATTCAGGTCTGCGCGGGTAAGCTGACGCGCACGCTCGTTGTAGGTAATGCCCCGGTCGCGCAGTATCTTTAGCGTACCCCGGTGAGCTGTTTCCCCGACATGCCACGCCCCCGTGCCAGCAGAATCCACCTGGATTTTGTCCGCAAGCCCTGCTTTTGCCACCATGTCACGGAACACACCATCTGCCATGGGGGAGCGGCAAATGTTGCCGGAGCACACAAACAGCACGTTAATCGTCATGGGTAGGGGTCTCCATTGCTGGGTCGTTTCGGTCATCTTCTGGGGTTGTGTCGGGTAGGGCGCGTTCTGCCAGCACAGACGGCGACACGCCACGGGATTTCTCCATACTGATGCGCCCCTCGATGAAAGCACCATCCTCGCTGATGAGCGCCTCTGCGATAATATCGCCCCACACCCGCGCGGTAGCGAGCAGATGTACCTTGGTGCCCGTTACGTTACCGCGCACGCGCCCGGCAATAGTAATGTTGTTTGCCGCGACGTCAGCCTCAATTTCCGCCGTGATGCCAATAAGCACGTTTTCTGTGATGTTGAGTGTGCCCTTGAACTGCCCGTCCAAGCGGACGTTGCCGTCGCTGGTGAGGGTGCCTTCGAAGACGGTACCCGCTCCTAGTGCGGTGTCGAACAGGCGAGACTCCGGGGGTAGCTCATCCGCCTGTGCTTCTGGCTCGGTGTTATCGTCAGGGGGGGCGTCGGGAACGAGGGCGGCATCTTCTTCGTCGCTTTCCGTGGAGCGCCTGCTGAAAAACGTCATGGTGTGCCGTCCCGTTCCCTGGCTAGAAGGACATGGTTTCCAGTGCGTGCAGCGCCCGCCCCAGCCGCCGCGCAATCACGTTGCGCCCGCCGTGCTTGTACAGCGTCCGTTCGGGCAACGCATCGGCGGTCACGCGCTCCAGGTCGTCGTAAGCCTGTTCTAGCGTCCACAACCACTGCTCTGCGCGGGTGTGCCGGGCAAGCGTACGGTCTCCCTGGATGTAGCCGCGCTCGAAACCGTCTGCGATGAGCGCCAACTTGTCCGCATAGTGGTCATAGTGATTGTGTTGGTAGCGCTCCGCCCCGGCGTAAGCGGGCAGCAGGAAGCGGTAGCAGTGAATAAACCACGCTGCGAAGCGGGTTCCATTGCCCAGGTACGGGTAGGGGTCGATGATACCGATGCGGTTATCGTTGCGCACTGTGAGGTTCTCCGGCGTTACGTCGCGGTTGATGAGCACAATCGGCTCATCTACCTCGCGGATTTCCTGGGCGCGGCGCAGTTTGTCTGCCACGACATCGTGCTTAAACGCAGGCGCTTGCTCAACGAGCGCACTCAGTATGTTCTCGTTATATGCCTGCTCAATTTTGCGCGTGAGTGTCGTCTCATAGCGTGGGGTGGTGCCGTAGAGGTTCGCGCCATCCCAGCTAAGCTCGCCCGCGCCGGGGATGTGGGATTTCTTCTGGTGCATGCCGCGCATCATCGCGCCGATTTGCCGCCCGAAGCGCCTAGCGCTTTCCTCGCTGAGTGTGCTCAGGTTGAGGCGCTTGCCCATGTGCGTTTCTACCGTACAGGTGATCTCCGGCGAGACGTGGAATAAGAACATAGTCGGGCAGATTTCCGGGTGGGCGCGGTTCGCCTGCATGTAATACAAACTGGTGGACACGTATTCTGCGTGCCACTCGCTGGCGTGTTCATCATAGTGCTGGGGCTGCCCATAGGCGAAGGGCTTGCGCACGCGCACAATAAACGGCTGGGCGTGCTGCGGCACCGTCACACGATAGGCGTCATGCCAGGCACCGCTGCCCTCTAAACGGTAGCCATCTGAATGCAGCGATAGCGGCAGCCCACAGGCACGCAGGGCGTGCTCAAGTTGTTCACGAGTGGTGTCTTCTACCATGTCAGTAATTGAATAATCAGTCACGGGGGATACTCACCAGAACTTCTATACCATAACGTTCGATTTCATCACGGGTGCGCAGCATCGGGTCGAAATACTCTGCCAGTGCTGCTAGCCCAAGCCCAACTATAATTGCTAGCCCTACCTGTACTACCGGACCTAATAAATCGAGCACGGGTGGGGGCTGCGGTGTGATTTGCACGTCGTCTAGCACGGTGACGGTTGCAGGTTCGCCGCCAAACTGTGAGAAGTACAGGTGGCTTTCCTCGCGCAGCGTATCGAGTGCTGCTGCTGCAATCACCTCTAGCTCGTCCGCGTCTTGCCAGCTAATGAACATCTGCCCCACGCTGCGCACATGATCTGCAGCGGTGGGCAGCGCTTCTGGGCGGAAGCTCACATCCTGTTCGGCGGCACGCTCCGCGACTTCACGCTTAAAGCTCGTCGTCAAAATCCACTCGGTCACGTTGAGCACTGCCAACTCCGAAGACAGCCACACATCCTGGTAGTCGCCTTCGCGGTCTTGCAGTGCATCTGCTGCTGGGGCGATGCTGAAGCGCACCACCGTGGTATAACCCGTCGCGGCTGCGGGCGGCGCAGTGAGCAGATCATAGGCAACAAACGCCCCCACAATCACAACGGGGATGAGTACGAGATACCACTGTCGGCGCAGTGCTCGGAAAAACCACTGAAGTTCCATTATCGGTGTATCTCTCCCGTCCCCTCATGCCTACTCGGTGCTGCGGTAAGCCTTCATGCGCCACTTGCCAGCGCCGGGCGCTCCCAGTGGAAGGGTGCCCGCCTGCTGAACGCGCTGTAAGACTGGTCAACGAACGATGTGATCTCGCGCTCGAACACACTGCGGTCGTAGCGTTCGGCGTGCTTGCGCAGTGCTGCCGCGCTGTAAGCATCCGCGTCGAACGACGCCATCACCTTTGCCAGGCAGTCGTCGGTTTGCTCATAGAAAAGTTCACCGGTCTCACCAGGAATCACGGTGTCCATTGCGCCGCCACCCGCGAACGCAATTACTGGGCGCCCTGCTGCCATCGCCTGCACGGGCGCAATGCCGAAGTCCTCCAGCCCAGGGAAGATGAACGCCTTGCAGCGTGCCATCAGGTCTGGCAGGTCTTCATCTGGCACATACCCCAAAAACTCCACTGTGGGACCTGCAAGCGCCTGTAAGTCTTCCAGCGCACGTCCCTTGCCCGCAATCTTGAGCGGTAAACCCAGCTTTGTCGCCGCTTTCACCGCCAAATCTATGCGCTTGTAGGGTATCAGACGGGACACGCACAGGAAATAGTCATCGTGGCGTGGCGCGGGTTGGAAGCGCTCGGTTTCTACTGGCGGGTAGATGATGACGCTGTTGCGGCGGTAATACGCTTTGATGCGCTGCTGAATCTCGGTCGAAATGGCAATAAAGTGGTGCACTCCGCGCGTTGCGGCGAAGTCCCACAGGCGCAGCGCGTTGATGAGCGGGCGCAGTGCCGCGCCGATTGCCCGCCCGTAGCCCTCCCGCTTAAGGTAGCTATCGAACTGCCACACGTAGCGTGTAGGCGCGAGGCAGTAGCACACATGCAGGGTGTTCGCCCCATGCTGGAACAGGTGGCAAAAGCCGCTTTTGTTGCTGAGTACCACATCGTAGCGCGACAGGTCGGTTGTCGCCCAGGCAATCGGATAAAACGGCAGGTAGGGTTGGTGGTGCTGGTGAATGAGTGGCATCGCGTCCACCCACAGCGGGCGGATGTCCCAGTCCGCGTAGTGCGCGGGCATCAGGTCTGGCGCGTAGATGCTGGTATATACCGGAGCTTGTGGGTACAGGTGCACCAACACGTCCAGCACATCTTCTGCGCCGCCTCTCTGGTTCAGCCAATCGTGCACGAGTGCGAGGTTCACAGCGTTGCGGGTGCCTTCCTGGGTGGGACGGGTTGCTGGCAGGGGCGCTGCCGCGCAGTAGTATCACGGAGAGGGCGCGGACTGTCAACGCGAAAAGTGCGGTGCCACACAGGTGCACATATCTACAAGATTTCACACGTAATTGTTAAGTGGCAACTTGTAATTGTAGAGAAATTTATGCTTTGTAGCGGAAAAGTACAGTAAATAATAGCTTATTTTGTGTTATGTTTTAGTTTTCAGGTTATTATTCACATTGGGAGAGAGGCACATGAGGTCAAAGTCAGCAGTGTATGTGGTCGTTTTGATTGGTCTTTCGCTTGTCCTACAGGCGAGTGTTGACCTATGGCACGGTGGGCACTCAGTAGATGCTAGTCCAGCGCAGCAGATAGGCGCTTGTGCGGATACCTCTACAGCGGGGGTTGCTGTGCAGGCGCTCACACTAACGCAGCAAGCGTACCCGAACCCGGATGTTTGGGTGTCTACATTCGATGCGGTTCGCGGGGAGAATGTTACGGTTGATGGCAATTTCGTTCGTGTCAATTTTGATGTCACCAACCCGACGGGCAACGTATACACCCTGCGCATCCGGGAAGCAGAATCTGGGCGGGTGCTCACGCTGCCCCTGGCAGACCAAACCGTGAACCCCGGCGGCAAGTCGGTTTTGTACTTGTGGGATACGTTCGGGTTTGCGTGGGAAGCGAACAACGCGCCGCAATCCCAGCGGGTGATTTGCGTGGAGGTGCTGCAAGGGGCAGCGGTGGTTGCCGCGGCAGCGCAAGCGATTGTCGTTAAGCCGCGCCCGGTGATTTTGGTGCATGGGTTC
>CAYVGI010000196.1:0-7046 GCA_964451095.1 uncultured Anaerolineaceae bacterium | reverse complement strand
AATAAAGCACTGCTCCCGTGTGCCCCGGATGAGCGCCAGGAAAATCGGCTTTTTGAACAGCTTCGCTGCCGCCAGTTCCTCCCGCACATAATCGGACTGCGCCGCCTCCGGCGAGAGCAAGCAAACCAGCGTCGCCGTGCCACGTATCGCCTGTTCAATCTCCCGCTGCCACTGCGGGGTGCCCTTTTCGATGAGTTCGTCCGTCCACACCACAAATCCCGCTTTCTCCAGGTCTTCACGCACGCGCCGCATCGTGTCGCTGTCCATGCGCTTGTAGCTGAGGAAGATGTGATGCGTGAGGTTTGGGGGGAGGGGCACAGCGCCCGGCACTGTTGTCGCTGCGGGTACCGGAGCGTCGCTCAGGCGCTTGAGCACGGGTTGCAAGTGCCGCTTTGCCGCGTCCGGGGGCAGGTACATGGGTGGCAGGTAGTACGCGGGTGCCGGGCGCAGCCGTGCCAAATTCCCTGCAAAAGCAGTGCCATTCTCTAGCGGGATGTGCCTGGACACCGTGAGCAGTGTTAGGGGCTTGTTCGCGTCTAGTGTGTAGCGCAGCGCCGCCTTCAACGGTTCGTCATCGAACACAAACTGCTCTACGACGGAGCGAGACAACACGGCAATCACATGGGTGGCGCTGTCCAGTGCGGTTTGGGCGGCAGCGTCTTTGATCGTGTACTCCGAGAAGTTGAGCGGCGTAGCGAGGTATCCTTCGTCGGTCAGGTAGTCGGCAGTGGTGCGGGCGGCGTCTGCCGTGCCAGTACCGTGATGGGTCTTTTGCAGGTTCTTGTACAGGATGACCACGCGCGCGGATAGATCGACATTGGTAAGCAGTGTTGTGGGGGTGGGTGGGTCTTTGGCAGTGCTAATCGCCTGTAGCAGGTGCGGCACAGCGGCGTCAAAATCCCCCTGGAAGTCCACGGGCGGTGTTTGCCGCAGCAGCGTGGGCAGTTCACTAATCGCGTACAGCAGCACCGGGATAATCGGACGCCCGAGCATGGACATGGTGTGCTGCTCGAACTGCATACCACTGCTGCGCAACGCCCGCTGCGTGACCACCACGAGCAGCACATCTGTGCCGCGCAGTGCCCCGATAATCTGGTCGGCATGATCGCGTGACGGGTCATAGTCACGGGCATAGAACCAGGTCTCGTGCCCGGCGTCGCGCAGCGTGGCATCGAGCTGGTGGGCAAAGGCGAGTTCATCGCGGGGGTAGGAGATAAAGAGCTTGGGCATAGGCGTTTGTTTGAATACTGGTTCGCGTCGCCACCACTATAACCCGAAACGCTACCGTGTGCTGTATACTAACCGTGAAGATCGGACGAGAAGACAACCATGAGTAACCTAACGCCGCAGCAAACCACATACCTGTGCGCCAATGTGCGACGTTTAACCGAATGGGGGCGGATGGCGCGTACAACAGCGTGGGCACGGACGCTGCCGGGAACTACGTGACGCCACTGCTGCCCAAGTTGCTGGTGCACGTCCCGAAGCTGTGGCGGGACGAAATCCCCACAATGATTGACGTGATTGAGTCTGTACGGGCGATGCTGGACAGCGCCTAGCCCCGCTTCTTTTTGCGGGCACCGTCTTCCAGCACAGCGAACGTTTGCACGTTACCGCAGATGTTGCAGCGCCGGGCAATCAGTTCCCCCTCCACGAACACACGCCCAATCGCACGCCCCTCAAAGCCGCGTGTGCTTTCCAGCGGTGCCTTCTGGTATTTGAACACGATCTGCACTTGCGACCCCTTGGCGGCGGCAATGCCCCACACGTAGTCCTCCCCTGCACAGATGTGGCACGGGTTGTAGGCGTGATGGCTGACGTTCATGCGAAGAGTTCACGCACGGTTATGGCAAATCCGGTCAGTACGTTGCCGCCAGTGAGGGTGTCGTCTGCTTCCAGCGTGACGACTGCCTGCCCCGCCGCGTGCACTTCCACACGCTGCTTACCTGGGAAGACCAGCCAAACCAGCTTTGCCCCGTGGGTGAGGTAGTAGTTTGCCTTCTCGCGCAGCTCCGCAAAGGTGTCATCCGGGGACTTAATCTCCACTGCTAGCGCGGGCATCCGTGGAACCGCGCCCTGCTTCACCAACTCCCCCTCGGTGACAAACGACACATCCGGGATGCGATAGTTGTAGTCGTCATCCTGTGATTTGTGTGCCGTCTCTACGGAGGCGCTTCCGATGGCTGTGTTTTTGGCGTGATTACGGAGTTCCGCGCCGATGTTCAGTGCTACAAAGCCATGTTCTTGTGTGGGTGACATTTTCTCCACCACGGTGCCGTGGATCAGCTCAAAGCGCCGATCATCGTTGGGGCGCTCGCGCAGGAACGTCTCGAATGCTTCCGCTGTCATCACAAATTCTTGAATGGTCATCGCTAGCTCGTTCGGTTCCAGTGAACAGGTATCAGGTGACAGTATACGATGCTTGCCTGGGCAACATATGAGCACGGTGCCGCACTGAAAACTGATTACCGTTCACTGTTAGCTTACTTATGGCATCAAATTATGGCGGATTGCCTCGATACGGTCGCGCAACCCACGGCGATAGATGGGGATGCGCCCGTGGTTTGCCCAGCGCCACACCTCGTCCGCTACATCAAACGCCGCATCTGGGCGGGCAATTTTCCGCGCCCTGGCAGCACGACGTTCCAGCCCCGCTGTGCCCTCACCTACCCAACGCGCAACCGTGTTGCCCAATGCCTCCGGGTTGCCAGGATACTCCCCTGCACCGTTGCTCACCACAAACTCCATGTTGCCCGTCTCCTGCCCCGGTATCACATCGCTGATGATGATGGGCAGCCCGGCGGTGATCGCCTCGGTGATGCTGGCGGCACCCGCTTTGGTCACGATGAGGTCTGCGGCGGACATGAGCGCGGGCATTTCCCGTGTGAACGGGTAAATCCATGTGGGCTGGTTCCACTCGCACAGTTCCAGGCGGCTCTTGAGGGATTTGTTCTTGCCCGCGATGACCACGAGTTGAATGTCCAGGTTGTGACGGTTCACCTCGCGTGCCATGCGATATAGCGGACCCATCCCCTCGCCGCCGCCGACCATCAGCACCGTGATTTTGTCCGGTGATAGCCCCAGCTTCTCGCGTGCCTCTGCCTTGCTGGTCAGGCGTTGGGCAAAGCTGGGGTTCACGGGCAGCCCGGTGATCTTGAGATGGTCTGCCGGGACGTTGTTGTACAGCCCCCGGTCGAGCGCGGATTTTGTGGGCACCAGCACGGCGTCGGCGCGGTTGTCGTACCACAGCAGGTGCGTGGAAGCGTAGTCCGTCACCACGGTGAGGAACGGCGGGCGCTCTCCGTAGGACATGAGTGCATCGAGTGAGGGGGAGACCAGCAGCGCGTGAGCGCTCACAATAACGTCGGCGGGGTGGTCGCGCAGCATCTGCTTAAAGTAGCGCCCAATGGTGATGTAACCGGCACGGGTGATGGTGCGGGTGGTGAGCTTGGTATCGGTCAGGTTGTGGGCAAGCCCCCAGCTTGCCTTGCTGCGGGCAATCCACACCGGGTAGATTTCCGGCGCGTACTTGATGGGTGCTGGGGCGTATTCTTTCAACCCGTCCAGGACTTGCGTCTGTACCGCATCCCCGTAGCGAATCGTGAGTGCATCGCGGATGGCGTTGGCAACTGCACGGTGCC
This sequence comes from uncultured Anaerolineaceae bacterium, assembly GCA_964451095.1. GTDB lineage: Bacteria > Chloroflexota > Anaerolineae > Aggregatilineales > Phototrophicaceae > DAOTTY01. Next base: position 3,405 of record CAYVGI010000196.1, on the reverse strand, counting down.
CACCGCCTGTGTCTGACATTAAGATTAAAACGCGCTTTGCCACGTTGTTGTTCTCTCCTCGTCACGCCGATGGGGCGTGCACATACCCGCACGAATGAAATAGTTTGATGAATGTCATAACACAGTTTAACCGAATTCGGAACGCGGGGCGTAACTATTCACGGAACGTGTAGGGAAGGGAGACCGTGATTTCACTCGCGGCGAACAAGGTCAGCGCCGCGATACACCTGCACATAGACGACGCCACCGCGCACCACGGTGTACAGCGGCGTCACGTCCTCGTACAGCCACTGCACCTCCGGGTTGCGCTGGCGGTAGCCCACATCGCGCAGCACATAATCCATGTCGTAGAACTGCACCAGCCCCAGGTTGGTGATCTTCATCTCCTGCCCGCACGGAAGCTGCACATCCATCAGGTCGGTATAGAACGTGGCGACCAGCTTGCCGCACAGGTCGGCGTCGTGTTGCTCTAACAGTTGCGCCGCCCCTTCCAGCCCCTCCCCGCCGCTGATGAGCATCATCTGTTGGGCGCGGTCGCTGCCGCCAAGCAGCGGGTTCAGGTAGGCGTAGTCGTGCGGGTAGCCCCACAGCGACACGACAAGTACCGCCAGAACCGCCGCCGCCGCGAGCGCTCGTTGTACCTGCACCGCCGCGACGCGCCCGGCAAGCCACACCCAGCCGCCTGCCGCGATCAGGTGCAGTGCCGGGTACGCGGGCAGCGCGTAGCGATCTAGCTTTTTGCCCTGCCCGGTGAGCAGCAGCAGGTACACGCCCGCATAGAGCGCCACCAGCAGCCATGCCCGCCACTGCTGCGATGATCGGTTCGTCAGGGCAGCGTAAAGACCCACAAACACACCGACGATCACCCACGGGGCGGTGCGGAACGGCACCGCCACCACGTAGAACCACGCGCCGGGGTCATCCACCGGGCGACCCAGGAAGAAATTACCCAGCGAGTGCACATCGGAGGCGTTTTCTAGCCCGTGCAGCGTCTCCGCCCAGATTGCCGCCCGCCCCGCACTCGTCCAGGCGGCAGGGTACAGCGCCACCCAGGTGAGCGCGAACGCCAGCACGTATACCAGCACGGGCAGCACCATCGCCCGCAGGAACAGGCGCAAGCTCATGTGCTGGCGGTAGGCAAACCCATTGAATATGACTGCTAGCCCCACAATGCCGACCCCGTACACCGCCGTGAAGCGTGTGAGCGCTGCAACCCCGCCAGCAACCCCGGCAAGTACCAACCAGCGCCAGCTCACCGGGGCAGGCACAGCAGATCCCGCCGGGGGGACGTGTACGCGCAGCGCCAGCATCACCAGCGCAAACGACAGCATCATGTAGGCAGTGGTCAGCCCATCAATGTGCACCAGGCGGGCGTACCAGCGCCAGTACGGTTCTGTTGCCCACAGCAGCGCCGCGCCAAACGCGACCCCCGGCGCAAACACGCGCCGCAGCACCAGGTACGTGAGCAGCACCGCCAGCGCATTCGCAAACAGGATCGGTGCCCGCACAAACTGCACGGTGCGCCATTCGGGTAGCGTGCCCTCCGGGTCGATTTGCCGTGTTGCCCACGCGCCCGCGCCGCCCAATGCCATCACGGTTACACCGGGGTGCTCGGTTTGCACGGTGCCGGCAGGGGCACCCGCGGCAAGCGCCGCCCAGAACACATCCACGCGGCGCAGCCAGTGGCTTGCCTCATCGGAGTGGACGGCGCGGTTCGGCACCGCCAGGGGCACCAGCGCAACCAGGAAGATAAACGTAGGCAAAACGAATTGACGAAATCGACTCACGGGGATGGCTCCGGGTGGCAACATGAGCGGCAAATTTTGCGCCCGGAGCGGTAAATGTGCAAGGGGCGCTAGGCAGGTCGCTGGTACAGCACGCGGAAGCGGGGCATGTCCCTTTCGACGTAATTCTCAAACGCGGCGACGGTTAGCCCAGCGTCCTCCAGCGCGGCAAGTTCGGAGCGGGCGAGCACCCACGGCGGGCGGTTGCCGGGCGGCACTGCCTCGTCCCGCGCCATGCACACAAACAGCAGTTGCCCACCCGGTTTGACCGTTGCCGCAACGTGGCGCATTGCCGCCGCGTGCATGTCCGGGGGCAGCGCCTGCACGGTGTACGACTCAAACACGAAGTCGAACGCGCCCAACCACGCCTCCGGCAGCGCGAACAGGTCTGCCACCTGATAGGTCACGGGGCTTTCTGCCCAGCGCTGGTGGCACCAGTCAATCGCGGACTGTGAAATATCAAACGCGGTGACGGTGTGGTTCATCTGCTTGGCGATGTACTCGGCGTCGTCGCCCAGCCCGCAGCCGATGACCAGCGCGGGTGTGCCGCAGCCGTCATGTTGTTCGCGTGCTTGCCACGTCGTCAGGTTGACGTTCGGGCGCAGGTGTGCCCACGGCACACCATCGGGGTTCTGCTGGGCGTTGGCGTAAAGCTCCTCGAACCAGCCAGTCGGGTCATTTTGTTGCATGTGCTTGTTGAACAGCGATGGAACATCAGGCATTGGGGTGGGTATCTCCGGTTTTTTGTTTGTATTGTGCATCCATGCGCAAGGGCGTGTTTGTTCTCACAAGTGAGCAACTACGCATCGCCGTCAGGTATCCACGCGGCGGGGTAGCCACCGTTTTCGGTGAGTAGGGTGACGTCTTCGCCGTTGTAGCGCATGAGGTAAAGCTGGTCGCGTCCGCTTTCGTCAGACGAGAACACAATAAAGTCGCCATCCGGTGACCACGACGCCCCCCAATCATAGCCGGGACTGTCGTACAGGTCACTGATGCCGTCGTCGCCTACCATGTCCATCACGGCGATTGCCGCGCCGCCGTCGCCCTGTGTGTGGAACAGCAGCCGCGTGCCATCCGGCGACCATGACGCGCCCCAGTCCTTGACGTCGTTGTCGGTGAGCATGGTTACATCGCTCGTTGTCACGTCTAGCAGGGCAAGCTCCCAGGTGCGCCCGTCGAACGGGTCGCCTGTGGTGAACACAATCCAGTCGCCTAGCCAGCGCGGATTGCTGTTGCGCTGCCCATTGGTCAGCAGCCGTTGCAAGTCGGTGCCGTCTGGTCGGATTTTGAACAGATCGTTTGCACCGTCGCCGCGCACATCGGACGCAAACACAATCCACTCGCCATCCGGTGACCAGGACGGTGTGCTGTCGGTTACGCCGTTGTCCGTCAGGCGCTGCACCCCGCCCCGGATGCCCATGACGTGTAGGTCGGGCAGTTTACCCGCCACCGCGACAAACGCCACCTGCGAGCCGTCCGGCGACACCGCCGGGAATCGGTCGGCGCGGGCACCGTAGGTCATGCGGCGGACGCGCCCACTGCTCACATCCAGCCGGAATAGGTCGTCGTTGTCGCCTTCCCCCGGCGTGAAGTACACCAGCTCGCCTGTTGGGTCGGCGTC
>CAYVGI010000195.1:0-7068 GCA_964451095.1 uncultured Anaerolineaceae bacterium | reverse complement strand
CGGCGGGTTCGCCCACAGTAATGTCGCTGGCGATAATCTGCTCACAGCGCAGTGCAGGGTGCGGTGTGTGCTGCGGGCAGGGTGGGTCTGGCAGCAGCGTGAGCGTGTGATAGCCGCCGGGCAGGTAGATGGGTATCTGCACTGCCATTTGCTCGCCCTCTGGCAGCACGAGGCGCTGTATCGGCACGTCGTCTAGCAGCAGGGTCAACGCTCGCTCGCGCTCCACCTGTAATGTCATGTCCACGGGCACCCACAGCGGTGCTGGCGCGTGGAAGTAAATGTCGCCGCGCTGCTCAATCGCGTCCGGCACATCAACGTAGCTGTGAAAGGCGGGGGGTGCATCGGGCGTGGGCACCTGGAACGCGGCAAGGCGTTCGTCCTCGTAGACTGGCGTATCAAGCCGATCATAGACGTGTGTGTTCAGGTCGTCGCTCCACCCCCGGAACAGAATGACATGGGTTGCATCCGCATCGTGCAGCAGCGCGGCATCCAGTGAGTTTTGCAGTACGTTCAGTTTGGCGGGGTTCACTGGCGTTTGCCGAGAGATAAAACCCGCGATGAGTGGGCGCTGGTGCCCGGTTTGCAGGTACATTGCTTCTTTTGCCACCAGCAGGTTATCGTGCGGCACATTGAACACCGCCTGCGCATTCTCGGCGCTGCGCAGCGCCTGCACTTCCGCCGGGATGTGTGCCGTTACCGTTGGGTGGTAGGGGAGGTTGCCGTGCCATGTGACCTGATAATCTAACGCGATGAGTGCGATCAGCACAGCGGCAAGCGCGTAGCGCAGCGGGACATAGCGCCATACGCGCCAGCGCAGCGCCCAACCCAACCCGTAACCAGCCATAATCGCCACCGCCAGCCCAATGGTCAGGTTGGCGCGGGCAGGTGTGCGGACAGTTCCCAGCACAGGCAGATATTGAAACAGCGCAAACGGCAGCGGCACATAGCTTACCCGTCCGTCAAATTCCACGGTCACGGGGTCATCCATGAACTTGAGCAGCGGACCGAGTGAGACAATCCACATGATTGCCGCCAGCACTATCCATGCCCGTGCCGTACGAACGCGCCACACGCCCACCAACGCTATCAGCGCGGCAAGGACCCCCACATACCCGGTGCCCTCCACGATGTTGGTGCCCAGCACCGCACGCGGGTAGCTTAGCCCACCGTACAGCGGATGAAAGAACGACGGCGTGACCAGTGCTAACACATCGGCGCTGAAGCGCACCGCCCCACCGGGGTCAACTGCGGTGTCGGATGCTGCTTGCTCATAGGCGGCGGGCACATAAAATACTGCCGCCAGCAGCATCCCGGCAGCGCCCGCGATAATAACCCGGCGCAGCCATACCCACTCCCGTGCCAGCAGGCGCATAACAATGAAATACCCGGTAATGGGCAGCACCACGAACACCAGCAGCAAATTGCTCCCCAGGATGCACGCGACGAAAAACACAGCCGCTAGCAGATAATCCCGCCAGGTGTTGTGCCGCCGTAACCGATAGAGTGCATCCACGTACAGGGGGGCACCCCATAGCGCCACAATGCCCGCGTGCGAGCCAAACAACTGCCCTTGCACCGCCGGGTAGAGCATGAAGATCGCCCCGGCGACCAGCGCAGCAGGCACCGGGTATGGTGTGATAGGGTCGCCCGTGTGTGTGCCGTCCAGCAGGCGGCGTACCAGGAAGAACGCCGCCCACCCATTGAGCGCCAGCCGCAGCAGCACCATCAGGTTATAGGCGGTGGGCAGCGGCATCACCAGCGAGAACAGCACCGCCGGGAACGATTGCAGCGGGATAGCCCACAGCCACAGCGCGGGCAGTCCGTCCGGGTGGGCGAGTGTGGTGTGGTAAAACACGGGGTCGCCGTGGCGCAGCGCGTGCGTATACCACCAGATGTGCCGGGCATACTCGTAGGCGTCGCTTTCCGGCGCGCCAACGAAGGCGCTGCCCATCTGAGTGATAAGCGGGTACGTCATGCCGATTGCCAGCAGCAGGTAGACCGCATACGCGAGTGGATGGAGCAGACGCCTACTCACCTAGCAAATTACCCCTTGCGACACGCCATACGATGATGCGCCCATCTTCGTACAAAGGTACGCCTAATTGTTGGGTGGCGAACACATCAAGCTCCGCAGTTGCCCATTCACGGTGCAGAATAACAATATCGGCACCAACGGCGTAGAGTGTTGCTGGGTCAAGTGTAGATTGCAGAAGCGCTAGCTTTTCGAAGGAAACGGGCGTGATCCGCGTGACGTGCCCTGCAATCAGCGGCTTCTGATGGTGGGTCTGTAGGTTCATCCCATCCTTTGCCGCCAGCAGGTGGTCGTAGGGAATGTTGAACACTGCCCGCACGCTGTCGTCATTGCGCAGCGCGGCAAGCTCCGGGATGTTCCGGTCGGGAATGGTGTGCATGTGCGGCAAGCCGTTTTGCCACATCACCTGATACTCAAACGCGATGATCGGCACCAGAATCACCAGTGCCGCCCACGGCAAAAGCTGCCGCCCAGCACGCTTGCTGACCTCGGTGAAGCCGTATGCCGCCAGCACCGCTACCGCCAGCCCCAGCGCCAGGTTAAAGCGCCCTGGCGTGCGAGCGATGCTTAACACGGGCAGTTCGCCCAGCAGCGCCCACGGCAGCAGAATGTGCGTGCTGTAGCCGTCTAGCGTGATGCTGACTACTGTATCGTTGATCTTGAGCAGCGGTCCGAGCGACATCACCCAGGCGAACAGCGCGACCCCGCCCCACCAACGCGCCTCGCGTATGCGCAGCAGCGCGACTAGCGCCAACCCTGCTGCTATCGCGCCGACGTAGCCGGTGCCCTCCACATTTTTCACCTCGCCCAACACGCGCCGCGAGTATGCTAAATCGCTGAAGAGCGGGTTATAGAACGAGGGGGCGAACGCCGCCAGCACATCCGCGCTGTACAGCACATCGCCGCCCTGTGTCGGTAAGGTAGCGTTTAGCTGCTCTATAGCGACGGGGGCGACGAACACCAGCGCCCCCGCCCCACCCAGCACAACCGCAATCATGGCGCGGCGCAGCCAGCCCCACTGCCGATTGAGCAGCCGGACGAGCAAAAAGACCACCGTGAGTGGGAACAGCATGTAGATCAGCAGCAGGCTGTTACCCAATATGCTGAGCACGAAGAACAGCGCCGTTAGTGCGATGCCCCGCCACCCGGTGCGATGTTCCAGGCGCAGCAGCATCAACACGTACAGCGGTGCGCCCCACAACGTGACCAGCCCCGTGTGTGACCCGATGAGGTGCCCCTGTATGGCGGGATACAGTGCGAATACCGTGCCACCCAGCAGCGCAGCGGGCAGGTTGCGCGTGAGGTGCCAGCACAGTAGGTACGCTGCCCAGCCGTTCAGCGAGAGGTGCAGCAATGCGCCAAGGTTGTAGGCGGCGGGCAGTGGCATCACAAACGCGAACAGCCACGCGGGGAATGACTGGAACGGGTTGCCCCACAGCCACGCGCCGCTCAGCCCATCTGGGTAGGCAAGCAGCGGCTGGAAAAAGACCGGTTCGCCGTGGCGTATGGCGTAGTTCATCCACCAGATGTGGCGGCTGTACTCGTAGGCGTCGCTGAACGGATCACCAATGAAGTGTGTGCCAAAGACCGTCACCAGCGGGTATGTCATGGCGACGACGACCAGCACAAAATAGGAATAGATGATGGCGTGTTGTTTGCTCATGCGGTGATTGGTCGCAAAACTGAACGGCGGCGCATTGTAGAGCATTCGGATAATGCTCGCTAGTCCACCCCTTGTTGTATGTCCTCGCGTTCGCCCTGCTCAGGTGTTTGTTGCAAGTCATCCTCTACCATCTCGCCATATTCCTCAAGGAACGTTTCGAGGTCGACGCTGTAGCCACCATCGTGGCGCTGCAAGCCCCGGTGGTTTTGCAATTCCTTAATGGGGAACGGGTCTACCGGGCGGTCTTCCACGCCCATCATGTTGCGGATGGCAACCATTTCCATGGTTGTGACCATCGCCATGGTTTGGTGTTCGTCGTCTAGCTCTTGGGTGCCAAACGCCCGGTGGAACGCGATGCGCTGGAACTGGATACTTGCCATGTTTGCGACCAGCAGCGTGTTCGGGTTAAAGCCGTGTGCGGTCAGGTCTTCCTGGCGGATGAGCAGCAGGCTTGTGGAAAGCAGCGCGACGCCGCCCCACTGCGCCAGGGTGAGCGTTTCCCCCAGGACGAGGAACGCCAGCAGCAGCGCCATGCCAATCTCCGCGAGCGCGGTAATTGCCGCTTGCAGGCTGCCCATAAACTTCACGCTGGCGAACAAAACCAATCGGGAAAGCGCCGTGCTCACGCCCAGCAAGAAGATCGGCGTCATGATCGCGCCAAACTCGCCAGGGGACGGAATTTCCCCAATGGGCAGCCAAACAAAGGTGACAATCACCGCCATCGTCGTCAGGATGTACAGTGTTGCCGTGGGTGCTGGCATTTCGAACACAACGTACTGGCTGAGGATGATGGTGCCCGCGAACATGAGCGCACTGCCCAGCATTAGCCCGATGCCCATTGGGTTCACCTGCCCGGCGCTAAAGCCGGTGATGACAAACAGCCCCGCCAGCGCCAGCAGCACTTGCATCCACACACGCGCCGTGATGCGCTCCCCGCCGATGCGTGTGAGCAGCAGCGCAAACACCAGGTACATGCCGTTGATGAGCTGGGTAAGCGAGGCGTCCAGCAGGTTTAGCCCGCTGTAGTAGAACAGCGAACCGATGCCGTTCACGGTGCCGATGATAATGCAGCCGATGAGACCTGCCGGGTAGATGAACACATAGCGCCGGAAAAAGATCAGGTACACTGCCCACAGGATGGCGACAGCGACCACGGTGCGGATTGCCGCGACCGCGAATGGGTCTGCCCCGGCGTTGTTGGCAAGCTTGCCAAAGATGGGTGCCATGCCCAAAAACACAGGCGTGAGCAGCGCGGCGATGATGCCTTGCGTGGGAGGACGGGTGGAAGATGACTGCATTAGTAGATTTTTGTGCCTGCGGGTGGTTGCGCTTCTAGCGGCAGCTTGACGGTGAATGTGCTGCCGGGTAGTTTTTGCGGGCTGTGCCCCTCGCTGGCTGCGCTGATGGTACCGCCGTGTGCCACGACGATGCCCTTGCAAATCGCCAGCCCCAGCCCCAATCCCCCACCGCCAAACGCGGTTTTGCTGGTGGAGTGCAGGCTGGGGTCGCTAGCGGTGTGGAAGCGCTCGAAGATCATCTCGATATTGTCTTTGTCGATGCCGACACCTGTATCGACCACTTTGACGTAAACATAGCCGCCCTCTGTGCGAGCGCTCACCGTGATGGTGCCGTTGTCTGGCGTGTACTTAATGGCGTTGCTGATGAGGTTATCCAGCACAACCTGAAGCATTTCGGCGTCTGCGCGGATGGACTGCGGGAACCCGCTTTCTTCGACGGTTAACGTCAGCCCGCGCTCTTTCACGGCAGCCTCATACTGGTAGATGACCGGATAGAGCAGATTGATGATGTTTACCGGACCGATAGACAGTTCGATCTTGTCGCTCATGATGCGGCTCATCGTCAATATCTCGTCAATAATCGTCTGCATTCGCTCGACTGCCTCCACCAGCCCGTGTAACAGCACACCTGTGGGCGGGTCTTCTTCAATCGCCTTGTCGATGAACTCGTTGTCTTGCAACAGGCGACTGTATCCGTAGATCAGTGTCAGCGGTGTACGCAGCTCGTGGGCGGTAATTTGCAGGAAGGTGTCCTTAATCTGGTCGAGCCGCATCAGGTCTTTGTTGCGTGCTTCCAGCTCACGCACGCGGCTCTCTAGCTGTGTGACGATCTCGCGGGAGTAGCGTGTGCGTGCCTCTGTCAGGCGCTTACGGTCGATCTTATCTCGCCCGCCCTGCAAGTAGTAGTCAATTTGCGTGGGCAGCCCTTCTACGTCCAGCGGTTTGGTGATGTACCCGGTTAGCCCTGCCGCCATGGCGAGGTCGCGCTGTTCGCCGTAGCCGAGGTTGGTAAGCGCGACGATGGGCACGCGCGAAAAGCGTTCGTCGCTGCGCAGCACGGTGGTCAGTTCGCGCCCGGTAATATCAGGCAAGTCGATGTCAGTGAGGATGAGGTCAATGGGCTTGCTGCGTGCTAAATCTATGCCGTCCAGCCCCCGCTCCGCCGTCAACACCAAATACCCTGCATAGCGCAGCGTTCGGTCTACCAACATGCGGCTCGTTGGGTCATGGTCGATATATAAAACGGTTGATTTGTCTACCATAGCTGCCTGAGGCTCCCGCAACCAAATGTCGCCCACAGCGGGCGACGCCCTGTTGACAACCAGGGTGCCCCGGGGCACTCTCCCTATTTTAATTCGCGAATCAGTGTATCGACAAATTCTTCGTCGATGAACGCCCCCTTCTGCAAGATCATGTCGATTTGCCCACTCAGGCGGGCGTGGTCACGCACGGTGAGTTCTTTCGCCGTAATGACCACGATGGGAATGCGGCTGAGCGCAGGGTCAGACTTCATCTGGTCGATGACGGTAAAGCCATCCACGCCGGGCATCATCAGGTCTGTGATGACCAGGTCGGGCTTGTTCTGGCGGATGATTTCCAGCCCGCGCCCACCCTCCGGCGCAAGCTGCACATCGTAGCTGCCGCGTGCTTGCAAGATGCGGCTGATGAGCCGGGCGGCGTCGTTGTTGTCCTCAATCACGACGATGCGGCGCAGGGCGTCGTCCTTGTGCTCCATGGAGCGCATAACATTGACGAGCGTTTCTTCTGGCACGACGGCAGTCTGGTCGCGCGCATTGAGCTCAACAACGTGCTGCCACTGCTGATCCAAAATCTGCGTTTCTACCGGCAGGGTATGCCCGGAGCCGTTCACAACAACCACATCATCGGGCTTGATGATACCGCGCCGCACCATTTTTATCAGCCCGGCAAACGTGACGCCGGTCGCTGGCTCTACAGACATACCATCCTGGCTAGCGAGAACCCGAATCGCGTCGAACGCCTCCTGGTCGGTGGCATCAACAAAGTCGCCGCCGTGTTCGGTTACGTAGTCGTACAGCATTTCGTAGGCACGCCCG
>CAYVGI010000194.1:0-7076 GCA_964451095.1 uncultured Anaerolineaceae bacterium | reverse complement strand
CTTATTTTGACACCGAGCCTATTCTCAACAATTTAGCTCCGAACCTGCACTAGCGTGGGCAAACAGCCCAAAAAGCAACACTGGCACAAAGAATACAGAAACACCTGCCCAAAAGGTCAGCGCTTCTCGTGGTGGTTTCCTCCTCTCCTTGGAGTGGAAATGCGGCGGCACGCGCCCGCGGCGCGCGTCCTCCTGGAATGCAGGATTAAGAACAAACAAATCCTTCATCAGCTACTCTCGATAACCTCTTTCACCAAAGCCGCAATCAGTTCAGGGTCATCAAATTGTATCGCATGAGAACTGCCCTCTGCTACCACCAGTCGCCCCTGTGGAGACAGTGTTGCCAGGTCGCGCTGGAGCGTTTGCCATATTGCTTCTGCCTGGCGTGCTTGTTCACGGGTGAGGGGTGCACCCAAGAAGCCGTCCACGCGTGCGATGTCATGGGTGACTACAATCACGGGGATGTTGCCAACGCTGGTGGGCAGGTTCGCGTCTGGCAGTCCATCAGTGATGTACAGCGCCTCAGCCTCGCTGGTGTCGAAGAACTCTCGCCGCAGCATCTGCTCATTGTATGCGTCCGAGATGTAGGACGGAATTTCCTCCGGTGGGTCGAACAGCGGGTCGTCCGTGAAGACTGACCGGAAGCGCATCATCGTTGCAAAAGCACGCAGGCTGTCCAATTGTGCTACCAGTGCCGGGCGGTAGAACGAAATGTCCTCTGCCATCTGCGGGTGAACTGTATCTAGCAGAACCAAGCCGGTTACGTCATCTGGGTACTGCTGTTGGAAACTGCGCGAAACAGGACCGCCAAACGAGTGCGCAACCAGAACATAGGGCGGGGCAACCTCGGCAGCACTAAGCAGCCTGTGCAGGTTTTGTGCCGCCGCCTCCAGGTCAAACTCACCGATGAGGTTGCTGCTCCAGCCATAACCGAGCCGATCATAGCTACACACCCGCGTGAACTCGGCGATCATGGGTTGCGCGACGAACCAGTTCAGCGAGTAACCGCCGACACCCGCTTCTAAGATAACGGTGGTATCGCCCTCGCCTGTGCAATTGAGATGCATTTCGTGCCCACCCACGCGGTAGACTTCACCGGGCGGCGGCACACTCTCCTGTGCATTCACCCCCGCGACCATCAACAGGGACAGCATAATCGGTGCTATGTACTTCATGCGGTGCTTTGTCACTCCATCTTGTCAACCGAAACTGTTGTACCACAGGGTTCAGAACATTTATGTTAGCGTTTGCATAACTTGACATTTGTTCTCCATACGGGGTATCCTTAAACTATGCGAATCTATGGCAGTGACTTCACCAGTGCGCCCAGCAAGCGCAAACCGATTACCCTGGCGGCATGTTCCCTACAGGCGGGTGTGCTACGCGTTGACGACTTTGAGCGGCTGACCAACTTTGGCGCGTTTGAGGCGTTTTTGATGCGAAGCGGCACCTGGGTCGCCGGGCTGGACTTCCCGTTTGGGCAGCCGCAAAAGCTTATCGACAACCTGGGGCTGCCAAAGAACTGGTCTGCCTATGTGGAGCACATCGAGGCGATGGGCAAGCAGGAGTGGGTGGCAGCGATGCAGCGCTATATGGCACCCCGCGATAAGGGGGACAAGCTGCACTTCCGTGCGGTAGACAAGCTAGCGGGGGCGCAAAGCCCGATGAAAATGTCCTTCATCCCCGTGGGGCGCATGTTCTACGAGGGTGCGCCGCGCCTGCTGCACAGCGGCGCGAATGTGCTGCCCAACCGCCCCAACAAGTCTCGCCGCACGGTGCTGGAGGTATACCCGGCGCTGGTGGCACGGCAGTTTGTGGGGCGTGGCAGCGGCTACAAAAGCGACGACACCGCTAAGCAGACGGATGCGGCACGCCACAAACGAGAACGCATTGTGGACGGCTTGCGCTCCCACTGCACAGACGTCTACGGCTTCGCGGTCGATTTACCTGCACCACTGGCGGGCGTGTTCATCAACGACGCTACTGGCGATACGCTGGATGCGTTCCTGGGCGCGGTGCAGGCGGCATGGGCATATACCCAACACGACAACAACTATGGCATCCCACCCGGCATCTCCCCCGCAGAGGGGTGGATTGCCGACCCGGTTCTGTTAACCCAATACGAGGAACAAGCTCATGAGTGAACCCCGTCAACTGCCGCTGTTTTCATCCCAGCCCCAAACCGAGCACGACCTGACCATGCACACGCAGTTCGACCACGCGCTGCCGCTCTTTGCCGCGTTCCTCAAGCAGGAAGGTAAAACGGCAAACACAATCAAGGCGTTTATGAGTGACCTGAATCTGCTGGCGGAGCACGCCGGCGCAGACACGCCCGTCGGCATCTTCCAGACTAAGCACCTGGACGGTTTTTTGGACTGGATGGAGAACGAGCGGGGCATCCCGTGCAGCCGCAAAACCTACGCACGCCGCGTGACTTCGCTGAAAGTGTTCTTTAAATGGCTCAAGCGCATCGACGTAATCAGTCATGACCCGGCAAAAGCACTGGTGCAGCGCAGTGGTGCAGCGCCGCTCTCCTATGCGCTGACACCGGACGAAATCGATCGCGTACTGGAATTCGCCCGAACGATGACACGCAAGAATCAACCCGACACCCGCCCAGAGATGCTGTTCCGGCTACTGCTGATGACAGGCATCAAAAAGAGCGAGGTCATGCGCCTCACCGTTGACGATGTGTACCGGGACATTCCAGGGGAGCCGCACCTACACATCCACCACACGATCAAAAACGTCTACAAAGAGCGCAAAGTGCCTGTGGAATTAGACTGGTTGCCACTCTATGACGCCTACCGCAAACAGTATGAGGTCACGGATAAGCTGTTTACGTGCACCTCGCGCAATCTGGAATATGTGCTGGCGGATTTATCGGTGGGGGCGAACACCGCCACCCAAATCTCGTTCGAGATTATGCGCTGGACGTGTGCCGTGCGCGACACTCGCGCAGGCGTGGAGGCAGATACCATCCGCGAGAAGATGGGCTTAAGCCACGTTAGCTGGAAGGAAACGGGGCAGAAAATTGAACGGTTGGTGGAAATCCAGATTGAGCAGGAGAGCGCCGCCGCCCCATAACGCCCGCATCGCACTTCGCTGCGGCGTGTTAAAGCACACACACCCATCAACCGAAAAGAGACCCCCATGACGCAAGCTGCCCCGCCGCTAGACCCGAACGCCCCCGCTACCCAAGCAAAGGTGGGCAAACTGAGTGTGTTCACCAAGCTTGCCTACGGCGTGGGCGACGTGGGTGCGGCGATTTCTAACCAGGTCAGCACATTTTTCCTGAACCCGTTCCTGCTGGAAACAGCGCTGCTGCGCCCCGGGTTGGTCACCATTATCGTATTTGCAGCGAACATCTGGGACGCCGTCATTGACCCGGTTATTGGCAACATGAGCGACCGCACCCGCACACGCTGGGGCAGGCGTCGCCCGTGGCTGCTGTTTGGTGCCATTCCGTTCGGTGTGATGTTCTTCCTGCAATTCAGCGTGCCGCCGTTCGGCACAACCGCGCTGTTTGTGTACTTTCTGTTCGCAACAATGCTGCTGCGCACCATGTACAGCATCGTCAATGTGCCGTACACCGCTATGACGCCCGAACTGACCGATGATTATGACGAGCGCACCAGCGTCACTGGCTACCGGCTGGCGTTTACGGTGATTGGGGGGTTAGCGGCGGCGCTGTTCTACTCGGAGTTTGTAAATCGGTTTTTTAGCGACCCGCGTGTGGGAAGCAGCATCGCGGCGGCAATATTGGCATTGGGCATTATCGCTGCCACGCTAACAACCTTCTTCTTCACGCGAGAGCGGCATCAGGCAGAAGCAGACGGAGGCGATGAGGTGCAGTACGGCGTCATCGAAGGGGCGCGGATTGCCCTGCAAAACCGCCCGTTTGTCATGGTATTGGGCATCTTCCTGCTGGCGTGGCTAACCGTGCAGTTCGTGCAGTCTGTGCTGTTCCTGTACGTGCAATACTGGATCGGCACACCGGAGTTGTTCTCGCAGTTTCTGCTCATCATCCAGCTCACCACGTTTGCCAGCTTGACGGGCTGGGCGCGGATTAGCGAGCGCTTCGGCAAAAAGGAAGCGTATCTTATCGGTGTAGGGCTTTTCATTGTGCTGCTGGTGTTCCTGTTTTTTGTGCAGCCGGGTCAGGTGATCTTGCTGTATGGCGTATGTGTGGTGGCGGGGTTGTGCGTGGCAATGGCGCTGCTGCTGCCGTGGAGTATGCTGCCCGATGTGATTGAGTTCGATGAATTGCAAACTGGGCAGCGGCGCGGTGGCGTATTCTACGGGTTGTTTGTGTTCGTGCAAAAGATCGGCTTGTCGTTCGCCGTTGCTGGGTCAACATTTGCGCTGGGAGTAGCGGGTTACATCAACCCGGAGGAGGCAGGGGCGCTTGTGGAGCAACCTGATGCCGTCCTGCTCACCCTGCGGCTGTTTGTCAGCCTCGTCCCGGCGGCGCTGCTGGTACTCAGCATCCCGCTGGCGCTAGCGTACCCCATCACCAAAGCGCGCTTTATGGACGTGCAGGCACAGCTAGCGCAGCGGAGGGGCGATTAGGATACGTTGGTATGAAGATTGTCCGTTGGGGTTTAGCGGGCAGGCTAAACCCCAGGGCAAGGCACACTACCCCACCTCGACCTGCTTCTCCGCCATGATCGTGCGCAGTTCCACGATCTGGTCGCGCAGTTGCGCAGCCTTCTCAAACTCGAGTGACTGTGCCGCCTGCTTCATTTCTTCCTGCAAATCCTTGATCATCTTGTCCAGGTCTTTGCGGCTAAGCTGCGTAGGCGTGGGCACACCCTCCTCTAGTTCAACATCCTCCAGCGCATCGTCGCCCATCATCGCCTTCACGCGGTCGTTCAGGTCTTTCACCTGCTTGACGATTGCCCTGGGCTGGATGCCATGCTTCTCGTTATAGGCGTGCTGGATGCTGCGGCGGCGGTTGGTCTCGTCAATTGCACGCTCCATGCTGGGGGTTACCTTGTTCGCGTACATAATCACCTGCCCCTCAATGTGGCGTGCCGCACGTCCTATCGTCTGGATGAGCGCCTGCTCGCTGCGCAGGAACCCCTCTTTGTCCGCGTCCAGGATGGCAACCAGTGATACTTCTGGCAAGTCCAGCCCCTCACGCAGCAGGTTGATGCCGACCAGTACGTCATACACGCCCAGACGCAGGTCGCGCAAAATCTCTACACGCTCCAACGTGTCGATTTCCGCGTGCAGATACTGCGCTTTAATACCGAGTTCGTTCATGTAGCCGGAAAGCTCCTCGGACATGCGCTGGGTGAGTGTGGTGATGAGTGCTCGCTGCCCGTTCTTCACACGGCGGGCAACTTCCTGCACCAGGTCGTCCACCTGCCCCTCCACCGGGCGCACCTCAACCTCCGGGTCAAGAATACTGGTCGGGCGGATAATCTGCTGGGCAACCCGCTCTTGCACCTCGCGCTCGTACGGTCCCGGCGTGGCACTCACATAGACCGTCTGGCGGGTGCGATCTAAGAACTCATCGAAGTTGAGCGGGCGGTTGTCCAGCGCGGAAGGCAATCGGAAGCCATAGTCCACCAGCGTCTGCTTGCGCATCCGGTCGCCATTAAACATGCCACGCACCTGCGGGATGGTCATGTGGCTCTCGTCGATGATGAGCATGAAGTCATCTGGGAAGTAATCCAACAGCGTCCACGGCGGTGACCCCGTCGGGCGCTGATCCATATGCCGAGAGTAGTTCTCAATGCCGCTGGTGTAGCCTACCTCGCGGATCATTTCTAAATCGTAGTTCACACGCTGTTCCAGGCGCTGCGCCTCTACCAGCTTGCCCTCAGCACGCAGCAGCTTAAGTTGCTCCTCAAGCTCGCGCTCAATGTCCGTGAGCGCCTGCCGCATCCGGTCGTCGTCAGCAATGAACTGCTTCGCCGGGAAGATGGTCGCAGTGCTGTGGTGTTCCAGCAACTCACCCGTTAACGGGTCAAACTCGGTGATGCGGTCGATCTCATCGCCGAACAGTTCCACGCGATAGGCGGTTTCGCTGTATGCCGGGTAAATTTCCAGCACATCCCCACGGGCGCGGAACGTACCGCGCTGCAAGTCGA
The DNA here is from genome assembly GCA_964451095.1 of uncultured Anaerolineaceae bacterium. Lineage (GTDB taxonomy): Bacteria > Chloroflexota > Anaerolineae > Aggregatilineales > Phototrophicaceae > DAOTTY01. The sequence goes on along the minus strand of CAYVGI010000194.1, from coordinate 975 downwards.
AGTCGTTGCGGGAGTATTGCAGGTGCACGAGCTTGCGCAGAATCGCATCACGGCGGATTTCTTTGCCCACGGGTAGCTCAACCGTTGCCTTCTTCCATGCGTTCGGGTCGCCGATACCGTAGATGCAGCTTACCGACGCGACAATCAGCACATCCCGGCGGCTCAGCAGCGACGCGGTCGAGGCAAGGCGCAGGCGCTCTATTCGTTCGTTGATGTCCGTCTGCTTCTCGATGTACAGGTCGTGGCGCGGGACATATGCCTCTGGCTGGTAGTAGTCGTAGTAGCTGACGAAGTACTCGACCGCGTTGTTCGGGAAGAACTCCTTGAACTCTGCGTAGAGCTGCGCGGCAAGTGTTTTGTTGTGCGCCAACACAAGCGTGGGACGCTGCGTTTCCTGCACGACGTGTGCCATGGTGAACGTTTTACCCGTGCCTGTCGCGCCGAGCAGCGTTTGCCGCCGTAGCCCGCCTTCTACACCTTCGACCAACTCTGCAATCGCGCGGGGCTGGTCACCCGTGGGGCTGAACTCACTGTGTACCTCAAATTTTGGCATTACGCACCTGTCAAAACTGTGATTAGAACGGGTGTGCCATTATAGCAGACGGTGGGGGGATGGTATATTCAGAAAGTGCTTAATGTGATTTACGGCAGTTGCTCACCTGTCCGGACATTACCATGCGCTACCTGACTGAAGGTGACGGACAAAAGAATTGCCAAGAACACTTTAGCTGTTTGGTTAAGCACGATTTATCGACCTCATTGGATATCTTCCTACCATGCTCACAGTAGCATACTGTGGTGAGGAAAAAACAACGCCCAAGCGACGGTTATCCTACGGCGGTTCTTGTGCAAAACAAACGATAACGCCCTTGACTTGCGCACAAGCCGAGACTACTATACTCAGCACCATATAACGCGGAGTAGAGCAGTGGTAGCTCGTCGGGCTCATAACCCGGAGGTCGCAGGTTCGAATCC
>CAYVGI010000193.1:0-7229 GCA_964451095.1 uncultured Anaerolineaceae bacterium | reverse complement strand
GGCAGCGCAAGCGATTGTCGTTAAGCCGCGCCCGGTGATTTTGGTGCATGGGTTCAGCGAAACTACCCAGAGTGCTGAACAGGGTTCATTCAGTAATTACACAGGTGAGTCCGGCTATTTGAAGGCAGAAACCACGGAATGGGAATCAGAGTATGTTCTAGGGATGGACACAGGCGCGCTCGCGTTCCCAAACATTGCTGCCAGCGCTCAGGGAGAACCTTACCTTGCAAATTCGCAAGACGTTGATGCGGCTGTAGAAGCTACACGTCAGCTTTACAACGCATGGCATGTTGATATCCTGGCATATTCAATGGGTGGGCTAATCAGCAGAACATATCTTCACTATAATATGCCCGATGCACCGTCGGACGGACGCCCAGTTGTGTACCAGTTGATGATGCTGGGTACGCCCAACATCGGTTCACCGTGTGCAACCGCTGCCGGGCAGCTCGATATCACGCTCTATCTGTCGCCAGAATACATGTGGTACTTCAACCAAGTTGTAACGGACTATAATGGCACCTTCGTCACGAACTTGATCGGCACGCCGGATAGCGAAACGTGCCGATTCCGGTTCTTCGGAATTGCTCCTCCGCTTGACTACCGCGCGGCGGTTTGCGGCAGGCAGTATACGATTGTCAACATGCGCGGTGAAGGCGATGGCGTGGTTTCTTCCGCCAGTGCCTTTTTCAAAGAATCCAAGGCACTCACGACAGACGCGTATCACACAAGCCTAGTCCCAGACGTAGAGGGATTTGTGAACGGTGTGATTGACATCATCAATGTCGATGATTCAGATGTTATCGTCAAAGCAGAGGATGATTTTGACAGTTTCGTCTTGCCGCAGTTCGCAGTAGACCCCGCAGAGCACATCTCAGGCGCTCTGGCGCAACAGTCCGCCGAGCCAACAGCGTCGCCCTATGTCCTTGTGCAAGACCGAACAGCTCCGGTGACACGTGTGCTAGAGCGGCAGGTGCTCACTTTGCCCGCAAACGGCAGCGCCTCATTGAGTGCCGATTTGCCGCCGAACACAGAGGCAGCAGGTGTTATCGTGACCGCCCTAGCGCCGATATCAATCAGCGTCACATCATCAAGTGGCGGTACCGCGACTGGCGCGTATGTTGCGGGCAGCTATTTCCACACAGCGCCAATACCGAACCCGGTACAGGGAACTTGGACGGCAAGTATCCAGAACGGGCTGACCATTGAACAAGAGGTCATCGTGAGCTTCATCGTTGAAGTTCCCGCCAACCAACCCCCAGGTGTGTTCAGTGCAGACACCGTCACCTTTGGGCAAGCATTTGAGAAAATCTGCCAGGACGTGAACTTCGATGGCGTGGTCAACATGGACGATGCAAATGCCGTTATCAATCGGATTGGCGATTCTTACGGCGAGTTGGATCCCATTCCAGATCATGCCGTAGACGTGAACGGCGACGCATTCGTTACCCCGCAAGACGCCGCAGGGATCATTAACGCGGTCGATGAGCAAGGTTCGGAAATTGTAGCGTTCGAGTAGGTGTTTGCGCCCGCTGCCTACCCCGGACTATCAACGCATTGTGCTGGGGCGGGCAGTGGGGTATCGTCATGGGGCTGTGCAAACCTAGACGAGGACATCAACGAGATGGTAACTGTGAAGGTCAACATACAGGTCAAACCGGAGCACACTGACGCCTTTATCGCGGCGTGCAAGGCAAACGCCGAACTCACCTGGCACGAGCCGGGCAACGTGCGCTTTGACCTGTTCCAGCAGACGGACGCCCCGGAGCACTTTGTGCTGATAGAGGTGTACGACACGGCAGAGTCACAGGCAGCGCACCTGGAAACCGATCACTTCAACACATGGTTCCAGGCAACCCGCGATATGATCGTCAGCAGCAGCGCCAAGAACATGACCGCGCTGTTCGAGGACAAGCTGAAATAGTCCCCCGGGCGAGATGATTCTCGCCCTCACCGCTCAACGCGCTACAATACACCCCACAAAATTGTTTTTTTGCAAACAAGGATTATTCCACCATGACAGACGCTGTCCAGACTGCCAAACCCATACTCGACCGCTTCCGCCTGGATGATCGGGTTGCGCTGGTCACCGGTGCTGCCCAGGGGATCGGGCGGGCGTATGCCCACGCGCTGGGCGAGGCAGGTGCGGCGGTCGCCATCGTTGACCTGAACACGGAAAAGGCGGAAACCGTCGCGCATGAGCTAACCGAAAAGGGCATTGACGCCATGGTCGTCACCACGGATGTGACCAGGGCAGATCAGGTTGAGGCGATGGTGAAAACGATCGTGGACAAGTGGGGCAAGCTCACCATCGGCGTGAACAACGCAGGCATCGCGGACTGGACTGCCGCCGAAGATGTGGGTGAAGACAACTGGGATCGTATGAACAACATCAACCTGAAGGGGGTGTTCCTGTGCATGCAGGCGCAGGGGCGTGTGATGCTGCCCGCGGGTTACGGCAAGATCATCAACACCGCGTCCATGTCCGGCAGCATTGTGAACACGCCGCAAAAGCAGGTGGTATACAACACCACCAAAGCGGGTGTCATCCACATGAGCAAGAGCTTCGCCGCAGAGTGGGCACCGCGTGGTGTGCGCGTGAACACGATTAGCCCCGGTTATACCCGCACGCAACTTGTTGATGACCTGCTGGAGACACCGATCGGCAAGGAGATGGCACCCAAGTGGATGGCGCTCACGCCGATGGCACGTATGGGTGAGGTGACCGACTTGCAGGGTGCGGTGGTCTTCCTCTCGGCAGAAGTATCCGACTTTATGACAGGCGCGGACATGATTATAGATGGGGGTTACTGCACCTGGTAGTTAGGCACGCCCCATCACCGCCCGGATGCGTTCCTGGTCTGCCGCGCTGTAGGTCTCAAACCGGGCGGGGAGTGTGGTCATATCAACATCAACTGCTGCCACCGTTGCCCACGGCTCTTCGCCAATCGCGTACTGATACAGAGCATCAAAGTCGAAGTTGGCAACGTCATCGTCCGCCAGGGGTATGGGGACTACTGGCAGCGGTTCGTCAACGTGAACCGCATACCCACGTATCTTGCCATTACCGAGTTCCGGGCGCGGGTCAGTAACGGTAATGGTGTACGGAAAAGCACCTTCATTTACGGGGTAGATGGGGGCGCTGTTAATTGGCGAGCGGCTTTCGTGCAGGTAGTCGATTTCAACAAGCGGCACGCCCGTCTGGATTGCCTCAATGCGCCGCAGTTGATACACCCGATGTGCAGAGCCACCCGGTTTGTTCGATGGTGACAGCAGTTCAAGGCGCGTGATGACTTTGCCGTACAACAAGTCATCGGCTTGACGTATAACCACTGCCGGATACAACTCCTCATGGGTCATATCCTCTGTTAGGTCTGCCGTCCATACAGGTTGCGCAGCAACTGGTGCGTTACCACGCTCTGCTGCGTAGCGCTGGAATAGCGTTGCATCTGGGCGTGGGCGGCTACGCACGTCATCATCCACTTTGATTTGGAGTGAGTGTTCCGGCACAGCGCGATAGTGGCGTGGCAGTATCCGATTGAGCCTTTGCACTAGAAATGTAATGTGCATCTGGTGGAACGCTGTCCATAGGGCGGTGCCGGGCGTTTGCAGCAGGCTGTTCAGGTGCGCGTTGATGCCGTTGTAAGGATTGTTCATAGACTGCTTCTATACTGTTCTTGTCTATCTTTGATGTAAAGTCTAGCTCCGCCCCATCACCGCCCGGATGCGTTCCTGGTCTGCCGCGCTGTAGGTCTCGAACCGGGCGGGGAGTGTGGTCATATTGTAGGTTCGAATGCGCTGCCAGCGCCCAACCTCGAACGTGTATTGATATGCCGCGTCGAAATCAAAGTGCAGCCGTTCCTCACCACCCAACGGAATAGGAACCGTAGGCAGTGGCTCGTCCACATAAAAGCTATATGCCTTGACGTTGCCTTCTTCCCATCGTGGGCGTGGATCGGTAACGGCTACCGTGTACGGATGCGAGTGAGGGTCGCCGGGATATGCTGGCAACCCGCCAAGCACGGATGGCGTCTCGTGCAGGTAGTCTAACTCCACGAGCGGTGTCGCCGCTTGAAGGGTCTCGATCCGTTTGAGGTGATAGGCAATGTGATTTGTGCCACCGGGCTTATTTGATGGCGAAAGTAACTCGATTCGGGTAACGACTTTCCCCAGGTCAGTGTCATCTTGTTCGTAGATGACGACCGCCCTATACAGTTCGTCTTTACTCAGTACATCGACAAGTTCTGCTTGCCATGTCGGTTGTATTCCATCCACTTCGGTCAGTCCTTTTGTCGTCCCCCGCTGGAACACGGTTATGTCTGGGCGAGGACGCCGCCCTGCCTCCTGGCTGTCGTCAGCGCTGCGAATTTGCAAAGACTGCTCCTCCAGTGCCAGGTACCGCTGTGGCAGTTGACGATTGAGAAAGTCCGTCAGGTGTGTGATGTGCTTGCTGTGGAAGGACGCCCACAGGCTGGGTTTTTGGGGTGTGCCGGGCGTTTGCAGCAGGCTGTTCAGGTGCGCGTTGATGCCGTTGTAATGATTGTTCATGGCGGCGTGTGTATCCACTGGCGTTGCGCACATTATACCACCATTGCTAGAACGCATATCCTAAACGATAATACGCCGTCGGTTTGGTGGAAAGCACGCTCGAAATGCCCGAACAACACATCGAATTCACCGTGGAAAACGCCGGAGAACGGCTGGATAAGCTGGTTGCCGCCCACATGACGGGGCTATCTCGCACGCAAGTGCAGACGATTATCAGTGATGGTCACGTTACGGTAGATGGTGCCCAGCTCAAGGCAGGGGAAAAATTGCGCGGCGGGGAAACTGTGCGTGTGGCGATACCCACTGAGGATGAGCCAGAGTTAGCGCCGGAGGAAATTCCCCTCGATGTCATTTACGAGGACGCGCACGTCGCGGTGATTGATAAGCCCGCCGGACTGGTGGTGCATCCGGGTATCGGCAACGAGACGGGCACCATGGTAAACGGGCTGCTGGCACGCTACCCGCACCTGATGGAAACCGAGCGCAAGGGCATTGTTCATCGCCTGGACAAAGAAACCAGCGGCTTGATGGTTGTCGCATTGACGGACGCCGCCGCCGAAGACCTGATGGCACAGTTTAAGGCACGCACTGTGGATAAAACCTATCTTGCGTTGACGGAACGTGCACCGCGCACGCTCACAGGCACAATAGATGCCCCCATCGGGCGCGACCCGAAGCAGCGTAAGCGCATGGCGGTTGTTCGTAGCGGCAAATCCGCCATCACAGACTTTGAGGTGATTGAGCCAGATCTACAGGGCGACCGGGCACTGCTGCGCTGCAAAATTCACACCGGGCGCACCCACCAAATCCGTGTGCACCTGGCGTTTATCGGCGCACCTGTGGTGGGAGACACGATTTACGGTTTCCGCAAGCAGCGGCTTAAGCTCAAGCGGCACTTTTTACATGCGGCGGCGTTGGCATTCGAGCACCCTACCACGGGGGAAGACATGGCGTTTGAGTCCGCGCTGCCTGTGGGGTTACAAAACATCTTGGAAAAGCTGCGCACCTGAGTGCCCACCCACCCGGTTGGATGCACAAAACGCCCCCAAACGCTACAATGGCACCACATTTCATTCGACGAAATTACGAGAGAGAAGGTAAGTAAGCACCATGCGTGAAATCACCATTGCTGTCGTGCAAATGAAACCGCAGCTTGGCGAAATGGAAGACAACCTCGTCAAGATGTCCGACATGGTTAACAAAATCGCCTCCCAGCAGCGCGTAGACCTAATTGTATTCCCGGAGTTGGTCACCAGCGGCTACGAGCTCGGCGTGCGCTTTACCGAATTGGCACAGCGCGTGCCCGGTCCCACCGTCAACCTGATGGCACAGCGTGCCAACGAACACGGTGTGTACATCGCGTTCGGCATGGTGACCAAGGAAAAGGTGGAAAGCGTGCTTTATAACTCCGCCGTGCTGGTCGGTCCGGAAGGCGACCTGGTGGACACATACAACAAAATCCACCTGCGCGGTGAGGAACGCATGGCGTTCCGCGAGGGGTACAAGCTGCCTGTGGTTGATGTTCCTGACCTGGGCACGGTGGGTATGATGGTGGGCTACGACCTTGCCTATCCGGAAGTCGCACGCAGCATGGCGCTAGACGGCGCGGAAATCCTCATCACCATCGCCAACTGGGAAGCAGCAAACATTGACGAGTGGAAGACGTATGTGCGTGCGCGTGCCTACGAGAACTCTGTGTATGTGATTGCGGCGAATCGGGTGGGCGAGGATGTGACGCTCACGTTCGGCGGCGAAAGCATGATTGTCGGTCCGCGCGGGCAAATCTACGCGAGCATGGTGGATGAAACTGACCCGGAAACAGGTGAACCGATGGAGGGCTTCACGGTTGCCCGCGTTGACCTGGATACCGTGCGCAAGTTCCGCGAGGAGTACCAGTTTATGCAAACGCGCCAGCCCGCCACCTACCGCCAGATTGTGAAGAAGTACTAGCGCTGGTCGTTTTGCTGATGGGGGAGGCGTGCTGTGCAACCGGATAACGAGGCATCGCCGTTAGTGACTATTTTTACGTTCGGGGCGATTGTCATTGCCATCATTGTGAGCAGCGTGCTACTGCTGCTCACCCGCCCGGAACCCGTCGCCATCACCATTCTGCCACCAGAGCCGACGCCCACCCCACCCCCTACAGCAACGCCCTCCCCGTACACCGTCTATGTGACTGGCGCAGTACTGCAACCTGGTGCGGTGCTCACGTTGCCAGTAGGCAGCCGCGTGCAGGATGCGCTGGCAGCAGCAGGTGGTGCCGCCCCCAACGCTGACCTAAACCGTGTCAATCTAGCGGACGTGCTGCGGGATGGCGCACAGGTGCATGTGCCTGCGGTAGGCGAGTTGCCCGGCAGCGCCGGGGCAGGTGTGGTGGATTCCAATGCAGACACGGCTGAACAGCTTGGGTTAGCAACGCCTGTGGGCGGCAACCTCGTCAACATGAACACCGCCACCGCCGCCGAACTGGAAACACTACCGCGTATCGGTCCGGCGTTGGCAGGGCGCATTCTGGAATACCGCGAGTTAAACGGTCCGTTCACTAGCCTGGATGATCTTGGCAACGTCAGCGGCATCGGTCCAGCGACGTTAGAACAACTCGCGCCACTGGTTACATTTGAGTTGCCCTAGTGCAGGTTCGGGTCTTAAGGGTTGATTGAACGCACCACCCACTGAAAGTG